>JBIITW010000341.1:0-3271 GCA_044340265.1 Burkholderiales bacterium
CGACCAGCGCCCCGGGCATCTTCGCCGCTGGCGACGTGACGACCGTGCCGTTCAAGCAGATCGTCATCGCCGCCGGCGAGGGTTCGAAGTCGGCGCTGTCGGCGTTCGACTACCTGATCCGTACGCCGACGGTGGAGCTCAGCGCGGCGGCATAGTCGCCGCGCCCGGGGCGCGCACGACATTCAAGCCGGGGGGGCGCGCGGTCGTTAATTCGACTGTCGCCTCCATTGCGGGTCCCGCCTCATGAACCGGTTGAAGAAGTACTTCGCCCAGGCGCAGGTACGGCGTCGTGCGCTCGCAGTGCTCGGCACCGTGGTCGCCATCGGCCTGAGCGTGTCCGCGATCGACACGATCGCCCAGCGCGAGGATGCCGCGCGCAAGGTGCCCGCGGCGCTGCAGTTCGAACGCGCAGCCGACGACTGGCTGTCCCATCCGCAACCGGTGTCTGCGCTGCGCCAGGCGCTCGACGAGGGGCGCCTGGCGGCGGTCGGCCTGGCGGCCAGCCCGCCCGGGCTGGTGCTCTACACGCTGTCCGACGGGCGCAGGGCGAGCACCACCCTGCCCGGCTGCAGCGCCACCGGCTGCGCAGGCAGCGTGTTCGACCGGCTCGAGGATGGCAGCGCCGCCTCGGGTTTCCCGCTGGTACGCGTCGAGGTCGACAACCGCACGAACAGCCGGCGCGTGCTCGATGCGGCCGCGGCGATGCTGCCGTCGCTGGCGCTGCTGGGCATCATCGTCGCCGCGCTGCTGGTCAGCATCCGGCTGCAGGCCGGCACCGGCACCGCCTCGGCCGGGATCGCGACACGGCCGGACACCGGCTTCGACGACGCGATCGGCAACCACGAAGCCAAGGCCGCGCTGCGGCGGGTGCAGGCCTTCCTGCGCGATGCATCGCAGTACGCGAAGCTCGGTGCCTCGGCGCCGCGCGGCGTGCTGCTGGTCGGACCGCCCGGCACCGGCAAGACCCTGCTGGCGAAGGCACTGGCCGGCGAGAGCCGCGCCCACTTCATCGCGGTCGACGGCTCGTACTTCACCGCGCCGTTCTACGGCGCGGGCGTGCAGAAGGTGAAGGCCCTGTTCAGGCAGGCGCGCAGCCATGCGCCCTGCGTGCTGTTCATCGACGAGATCGACGGCATCGGCCGGCGCACCCGCAACGGGGAAGGCGGCATCAACAGCGGCGCCGAGTCGGAACTCAACCGCATCATCAACCGTATCCTGGTCGAGATGGACGGCTTCGATGCACTCGACAACGTAGTGGTGGTCGGCGCGACCAACCACGAGGACAACCTCGACCCGGCGATGCGCCGGCCCGGCCGCTTCGACACGGTGGTGCGGCTCACGCTGCCGGCACTGCCCGACCGCAAGGCGCTGTTCGACCTTTACATCGGGCGCACAACGCACGATGGGCGCGCGGACACTGCCGCCCTCGCCCGCATGACCGCCGGCGTATCACCAGCCGACATCGCGAACATCGTGAACAAGGCCGCCGCCAGCGCAGCGGAAGCCGGCGCGGATGCGGTGCATGAAGCCCACCTGCTGTCGGCGATCGAAGCGCACCACCTCGGTGGCGAAGTGTCCGCCCATCGCGGCCTGCTCAGCGAGCACACGCGCCAGCGTCTCGCCTATCACGAAGCCGGGCACGCGCTGGTCGGCCACTGCCTCGGTGCCGGACAGGTGGAGCGCGTGACGATCGAACCGCGCGGCGTCGCGCTCGGCGTCACCCACATCACGCGCGACAGCGAAGACCCGATCTACGACCAGGCGGAACTCGGCAGCCGGCTGGCGATGATGCTCGGCGGGCGCGAGGCGGAACTGCTGGTCCAGGGCAGCGTGTCCAGCGGGGCCTCGGACGACCTCAAGCGCGCGTCGGCGCTGGCCGTCGACATGGTCGGCACGCTCGGCTTCTCGCGCACCTTCGGCCTGCTCAGCGTGACCGGCGTGCCGAAGGACCTGCTCGGGCCGGACGTGCAGGCCGGTCTGCTGACCGAGGCGCGTGCGCTGCTGGAAGAGGCGCAGGCGCGCTGCCATGACGTGCTGGTGAAGCGGCGCGGCGCGCTCGATGCGGTGGCGTCGGCGCTGCTGCAAAAGGAAGTGCTGAGCGGCGAGGACTTCAGGGCGCTGCTGGTTCAGTCGTAGGACCGGGAACACACGCCCTGACGTCCCCCTCTGACGCAGGGCCTACCCGGTCGTGGACGAAAGCAGCGTGAACTGCGCACGCCCCAGCAGTTTCCTGAAGTCACGATCGAAGCTGACGAGGTGCTCCCCGAGGTGAAGGGTCGCGGCGGCCAGCCATGCATCAGGCAGGTCGTTTCCGCCAAGCCGCTTGTCCATGCAGAGCCGGCGCAGCAGGGGCCACTCCGGTCCCTGCTGCGCCATGGTCACCCCGGAGGAGGCGACCAGCGCATCGATGAACCCGACGGCCGCATCGATCGGGGTGGGGACCTGGAAGATCCTCGGACTTGTTGCAAGCCGGAGCATGCTGGCGACAACCATCGGCATCAGCGTGAAAGACGCACCGGATGCGGCCGCAGCCAGTGCGTCTTCCAGCCAGCGGCGCGCCACTTCGTGTTGCGGGTGATCGGCGCGCGACGCGGCGAGCAGGACATTGACATCAGGCGTCATCGCCCAATGCCCGAAGCAGCCCCTTGTTGCTCAGGGTATCCACCCCGGGGACCAGGCCGGCTTTCCCCCTGAAGATCGGTAGGCGGACCTTGCCGGGCGGCACCGTACGAGCCTGTGCACGCAGGCGCAACTGCAGGCCCTCTTCGATGAGCCGGGTCAGGGTCGTGCGCTGCTGCAGCGCCAGAGACCTGGCGTCGGCGAGCAGCTGGTCGTTGATGTCGAGCGTCGTCTTCATTGTATTTATCGTACAGAAATCTGTATCGACAGACAACCCGGTGGTGGCCAGCACTTCAGCCTGCAGCGCCACCATGCCCGGCCCGTCGGCGTGGTAGTAGCGCGCATTGGCCGACGGACCGCTCGTCGCACCGGCCAGCTCCCACAGCGGCTCGTCCACCCCGCCGCCGTGCACCGTCACCGAGCTCGGGGCGCTCCAGCCGGAGGTGAAGCGGGCGTAGAGGTCATCGCCGTCGTACGCGTAGTGGGTCGTCGTGCCGGCGACTGTCTTCGACAGGCGGCGGTCGGCGTGGTCATAGGTGTAGCTGTGGGGCGTGCCGTTGACCACCGCCTGCGACAGGCGGCCGGAGGCGTCCCAGGTCAGCTCGAGCTGGCGGGCGCCCGCGCCGGTCGCGGTGCAGCTTGCACCGGTGCC
>JBIITW010000140.1:0-12875 GCA_044340265.1 Burkholderiales bacterium
CCAGCATCGAGATCATCCCGACCCACTGGCAGCTGAACAACATGAAGTGGACCTATGCTGCCCACTCCTACCACTGGTTCTTCTTCGCGCAGCCGTTCGACTTCCCCGAGAAACTGCTCGAGGGCAAGGAGGAGTACTACATCCGGCGCAAGTTCGCGAAGCAGGGCGAGGGAAAGTTCAGCGACGAGACGATGGCGGAGTATGTCCGTTGCTGCACGCCGGAGCACATCCACGGCATGTCCGAGGATTACCGCGCGACGCTGTCGGTCGACTTCCCGCTGGACACCCTCGACTGGGAAGCCGGCAAGCGGGTGACCTGCCCGATGCTGGTGATGTGGGCGGAGAAGAGCCACACCCAGCGCGAGTTCAGTGCGGTCGATGCCTGGCCGCACTATGCGACCGACATCCGCGGCTTCCACAAGCTGCAGTGCGCGCACTATCCGATGGAAGAGGCACCGGACGAGACCTACGAGCGGCTCGCTGCATTCTTCGACGAGTAAGCTGCATCCGGGGCAGTGCAATCTCGCACTGCCCGGGCCCGGCGCGCAGACGCCGGCCGAAATGGAGGATCCCGATGGAAATCGAACTGAAGCGTCGTGGCGTGCGGCACGAGCGGCTGGCCGTCGCCGGCATGGCGGCCATCGCCGCGACGATCCTTGCTGCACTCCCCGCGCCGGCCTCGGCGCAGGACTACCCGGTTCGGCCGGTGCGGCTGATCGTGCCGTTCGCGCCGGGCGCGGCCTCCGACATCACCGGCCGCCTCGTCGCGCACAAGCTGGGCGAGGGCTTCAACCAGTCGTTCGTGGTGGACAACCGGCCCGGTGCCGGTGGCAACATCGGCCATGACATGGCGGCCAAGGCGCCGCCGGACGGCTACACGATCGTGCTGGCCAACGAGTCGCTGGCGATCAACGCGTCACTCAGCCGGAAACTGCCGTTCGACACGCTGCGTGACCTCGCGGCAATCAGCCTGGTGACGATCAACCCGCGCGTGTTCGTTGCTTCGGCCGCGTCGCCGTTCGAGTCGATCAAGGACGTCATCGCGGCCTCGCGTGCGAAACCGGGCAGCGTCCGCTACGGGTCGTCCGGCATCGGCACGGGCCCGCACCTCGCAGGCGCGATGCTGTCCAGCCTCGCGAAGATCGAGATGATCCATGTGCCCTACAAGGGTGCGGCGCCGGCACTCGTCGACGTGCTGGGCGGGCAGATCGAGATGATCGCCACCACCATCCTGTCGTCACAGCCGATGATCCAGTCGGGCAAGCTGCGTGCACTGGCAGTGACCTCCGCCAAACGGGCGGGGACGCTGCCGAACGTGCCGACGGTCGCCGAGAGCGGCGTGCCGGGATTCGAGGCGACCTCCTGGCTGATGTTGCTCGGCCCGTCGAAGATGCCGCGCAAGGTCGTTGCCCGGCTGCATGAAGAGACCGCACGTTTCATCGAGCAGGCCGACGTGCGCAAGCGGGTCGCGGCCGACGGTGGAGAGCCGGTAGGTTCCTCCCCCGAGCAGGCGTCAGCCTACCTGAAGAGCCAGGTCGAGCGCTGGGGGCAGGTGATCCGCGCCGCTGGCGTGCAGCCGGAAGTCTGAGTCGGTCCGTCCCGCGCGCCTCGAGGGCATTGCCATGATCGAAGCCGTTCCCGCCGCCGCGTGCCGCGTGCTCATCACCGGTGCGGCCGGCGGCATCGGCCGCTGCCTTCATCGCGCGCTCGGCGGACGCTATCCGCTGCTGCGGCTCGCGGACCGGGTTCCGGTATCGATGCTCGAGGGTGCAGGGATGGCGCAGGTGGAGACGCTGGTCGGCGACCTGTCGGATCCCGCGGTGGCGGCCGAAGCGGTGCGCGGCATCGACTGCATCGTGCACCTGGCCGGCATCCCGAAGGAAAACAGCTGGGACGCGATCCTGCCGAACAACATCGTGGCCACGATCGCGCTGTTCGAAGCGGCACGTGCGGCCGGCGTCCGGCGCATCGTGTTCGCCAGTTCCAACCATGCGGTCGGCTATCACGATGCCGGGCGGATGCTGGGCATTGACGTCGAGGTCCGTCCCGACTCCCGCTACGGGGTGTCGAAGGTGTTCGGCGAGGCGATGGGCCGGATGTACGCAGACAAGTACGCGATGACGGTCGCCTGCCTGCGCATCGGTTCGTTCCGCGAGCGGCCGGAGGATGCGCGCCAGCTGTCGACCTGGATCGGCCACCGGGACATGGCCGAACTCGTCCGCTGCGCGATCGAGGCGCCGGATTACGGATTCGCGATCGTCTACGGCGTGTCGGCGAACACGCGGGCGAAGTGGACGAGCCCGGATGCGGTGCGCATGGGGTATGTGCCCGTGCAGGACGCCGAAGCGTGGGCGGCCGAACTTGAAGCGATCGTTCCGCCGGCCGGAGATCCGGCGGCGCGGTTCCACGGTGGCGCGTTCTGCGCACTCGAGTATCTCGACCCATCCACGGGGAGGAAGAAGCCATGAACGGTTCGCCGGCAGAGAATGCATGCAGGTTGCTTTGCATGGGGTTGATGGGGGCGTCGCTGCCGGCCTGGTCACAGGCGCCTGCCTATCCCGGCCAGCCGATCCGGCTGGTGGTTGCCTTTCCCGCCGGCGGTGGCACCGACCTCACCGCGCGACTGCTCGCCGACCAGATGCGCAACACGCTGGGCGTGCAGATCGTGGTCGAGAACCGTGCGGGGGCCAGCGGCATGATCGGCACCGGCGCGGTGGCCAAGTCGAAGCCCGACGGCTACACGCTGCTGGTCAACTCGGGCGAAGTGGCGGTGAATCCGCATCTCTACAAGCCGATGGCCTACGACTGGGAGACCGACCTTGCACCGGTGACGCTGCTGGTGCGCGTGCCGAACGTGCTGGCGGTCCATCCCGACGTACCGGCCAGCACGGTGGCAGAACTGATCGCCCATGCACGGGCGAACCCCGGCAAGCTCACCTTCTCGTCCAGCGGCATCGGCAACCCGCAGCAGCTCACGGGCGAACTGTTCAACAAGATGGCCGGGGTACGCATCAACCATGTGCCCTACAAGGGCGCAGCGCCGCAGATCGCCGACGTGGTGGGCAGGCACATCACGATGACCTTCGTCAGCATCGGCGCCGCACTGCCGTTCATCGAAAGTGGCCGCCTGCGCGCACTCGGCGTGACCTCGTCGACGCGGGTGTCCGCGCTGCCGAAGGTGCCGCCGATCTCGGACACGCCGGCGCTGGCCGGCTTCGAGGTGGTGAACTTCTTCGGCATGATGGCACCGGCCGGCACGCCGCCGGCGATCATCAGGCAGGTCAATGCCGCCGCGGTGCAGGCGCTGAAGGTGCCCGAAGTCGCGGCGAAGCTGCGTGAGTCCGGCTTCGAACCGTCGCCGACCACGCCGGAGCAGTTCCGGGAATTCATCCGTGCAGAGTCGGCCAAGTTCGGCCGGATCATCGTCGAGGCGAACGTCACGCTCGAGAAGTAGCGCGCAGGCTCGAAAGCACACCACGGGGGAGGGGCAACGATGGAAGACCAGGCTCGATCGCGGCACGGGTGGCATCGCTCGGCGTGCATCGCGGGACTTGCAGGAATCGGTTGCCTCGCCGGCCACGCGGCTGCGCAGGCGCCGGCCTATCCGACCAAGGCAGTGCGCTTCCTGGTCGGCTTCGCGCCGGGCGGTGGTACCGACATCATGGCGCGGACGGTCGCGGTGCGGCTGGCCGAGGCACTGGGCCAGCAGGTGGTGGTCGAGAACCGGCCCGGCGCGAACGCCAACCTGGCCGCGGAGATCGCGGCCAAGGCGCCGCCCGACGGCTATACCGTGCTGTTCATCTCGGTCTCGCATGCCGTCAGCAAGTCGCTGTATCGCACGCTCAAGTACGACCTCGAGCGCGACTTCATCCCGCTGGCCGGCATCGGCTCGGTCCCGCAGGCGCTGGTGGTCAACCCGTCGCTGCCGGTGAAGTCGGTGAAGGAACTGATCGCACTTGCGCGAAAGCGCCCGGGCGAGATCACCTATGCGTCGTCCGGCGCGGGCAGCCCGGAACACCTCGCCGGCGAGATGTTCGCGCTGATGGCCGGGGTCAGGCTGCTGCACGTGCCGTTCAAGGGCGGTGCGCCGTCGGCCGCGGCGATCGTCGGCGGCGAGGTGAGCGTCGGCTTCAACACGATGCCGGTCGCGCTGCCGCACATCCAGTCGGGCCGGATGCGGGTGTTGGCGACCACCGAGGACAAGCGCGCCGGCGTGCTGCCCGAGGTGCCGACCATCGCCGAGGCGGGCGTGACCGGCTATGCTGCGTCGACCTGGTACGGCGCGGTGCTGCCCACCGGTACGCCGCGCGAGATCGTGTTGCGGCTGAATGCCGAGATCAACAAGGTGCTGCAGATCGCCGACGTGCGCGAGCGGTTGCTGAGCCTCGGGGCAGTGACCCTTGGCGGCACCCCGGAAGCGTTCGGCGCGTTGATCGCCACCGACGTTGCCAAGTTCGCGAAGGTGGTGAAGGCAGCGAACATGCAGGTGGAATGATGGATGGCTACCCGAGGAGAAGCCCGATGAAGGAGACTGTCACACGCGCACTGTCTGCAGGCGCGGCGATCGCTGCCGCGATGTCGCTGGCCGTGCCGACGTTCGCGCAGTCCTATCCGGTCAAGCCCGTGCGGGTGATCGTCCCGTTCGCGCCCGGCGGCGGCAGTGACATCATCGCCCGGCAGGTGTCGTTCAAGCTGCAGGAGCAGTACCGGCAATCGTTCGTGATCGAGAACCGCGGTGGCGCCGGCGGGCTGATCGGCATGGAACTGCTGGCCAAGGCCCCGGCGGACGGTTACTCGATCATCATCATGTCGGGCAGTTTCTCGACCTCGGCGGCGCTGCAGAAGCCCGCCTTCGACCCGATCCGCACGATCCGTGGCGTGGCGGAGATCGGCTACGTGCCTTTCGTGCTGGCGGTACACCCGACGTTGCCGGTGAAGACGATGCCCGAGTTCTTCCGGCTGGCGCGCAACCGCCCCGGCGAGCTCTGCTATGCGTCCAGCGGTATCGGCGGCATCACGCATCTCGCCACCGAGATGATGGCGGCGCAGGCGAAGGTCCGCTTCACGCATGTGCCGTACAAGAGCACCGGTTCCGCGATCAGCGACCTGATGTCGGGGGCCTGCCAGTTCATCCTGGGCAGCCTGCCGCCGGTGTTGCCGTTGATACAGTCCGGCAAGATGCGTGCGCTGGCGGTCAGCACCGCTGAACGCTCGGCAGCGCTGCCGAACACCCCGCGCATCTCGGAGACGCTGCCCGGCTTCGAGGTCGATCTCTGGTTCGGGCTGCTCGCGCCGCGCGACACGCCGCGGCCGGTGGTCGACAGCCTGAACGAGGCGGTCAATCGCGCGCTGAAGGAAGCCGACCTGCAGAAGCAGCTGGCAGACCAGGGCATGGTGACCTCGGGCGGATCCCCTGAGCGCTTCGTCAAGCGCATCGAGGCCGAGTATCGCCGCTGGTCGGCAGTGGTGGAACAGGCGAAGATCAAGGCTGAATGAGGGAGTGGACATGAACATAGTCGTGATGCCAGGGGACGACATCGGCCCCGAGATCGTAGAGGCGGCGATGCAGGTGGTGCGCGTGGCCGAGCGCAAACTCGCGCTCGGCCTTTCCTTCGAGACGGTGGATGTCGGCATGCCCAGCTACCGCAAGGTCGGCTCCACACTGACCGATGCGGCGATCGCGAAGGCGGTGGCGGCCGACGGCGTGATCCTCGGCCCCTGCGGCATGACGCTCTACCCGCCGCGCGACCAGGGCGGCATCAACGTCCCCGGCACGATCCGCAAGCGGCTCGACCTGTACGCGAACCTGCGTCCGGCACGGTCGCGGGCCGCGGTGCCCGATGCAAGGCGCGGCATGGACATGCTGATCGTGCGCGAGAACACCGAGGGCTTCTATTCCGACCGGAACATGTTCATGGGCATCGGCGAGTTCATGCCGACGCCGGACCTCGCGATTTCCGTGCGCAAGATCACCCGGCATGCATCGCGCCGCATCTCGCGGGTCGCTTTCGAATGGGCGTTGCGCCGGCGCAGGAAGGTGACCGCGGTCGGCAAGCAGCATGTGCTGCAGATGTCCGACGGACTGTTCATGGAAGAGGCCTACGCGGCCGCGAAGGCCAACCCGGCGGTCGAGTTCCACGAGTTCGATGTCGATGCGATGGCGGCCGAGCTGTACAGCCGGCCCGAGCGCCATGACGTGGTGCTGCTGACCAACATGTTCGGCGACATCCTGTCCAATGCTGCAGTGGCGATCTCCGGCGGCCTCGGGCTGGCTGCCGCGCTGAACGCAGGCGATGACCATGCGGTCGCCAACGCAGGCCACGGGTCGGCGCCGGACATCGCCGGCAAGGGCATCGCCAACCCGACCGGCATGATCCTGTCCACCGCCATGTTGTTCGAGTGGCTGGGGGTGAAGCATTCGAAGCCGCCGCTGGTCGAGGCAGCAGCGGCGATCACGGCCGCTGTCGATGTTGCGCTCTCCGATGACGCGGCACGCACCGGCGATCTCGGCGGCAGGGGCAATACCCGGCTGTTCGCCGAGCGGGTCGTCGCGGCGCTGGCTTGAAGCTGCCGGGCCATGGCGCGTTGAAGCCCGGCCCGCTGCTCGGCTGCATCGCGGACGACTTCACCGGCGCGACCGACCTTGCGAGCACGCTGGTCGCGCAGGGCATGCGCACGGTCGTGCTGCCCGGTGCGCCGATGCCCGGCCAGCCGGTGCCGCAGGCCGATGCGCTGGTGGTCGCGCTGAAATCGCGTTCGATCCCCGCGGCCGATGCGGTCGCCCTGTCGCTCGCCTCGTTGCGCTGGCTGCAGCAGGCCGGCTGCCGGCAGTTCTTCTTCAAGTACTGTTCCACCTTCGATTCGACCGACGCCGGCAACATCGGCCCGGTCGCCGAAGCGCTGCTCGATGCGCTCGGCGCGCCCTTCACGCTGGCGTGTCCGGCCTTTCCGGCGAATGCGCGCAGCGTGTATCGCGGCTATCTGTTCGTCGGCGACCGGCTGCTGTCGGAGTCGGGCATGCGCGACCACCCGCTCACCCCGATGACCGATCCATCGCTGGTGCGAGTGCTGTCCCGGCAACTGCGCGGCGAAGCAGGGCTGGTCGGGTTCGAGGCGGTGGAGCAGGGCGCACCGGCGGTGCTCGATGCGATGCATGCGCTGCAGTCGCGCGGCGTCCGGGTGGCGATCGCCGATGCGTTGAGCGAGCGGCACCTGATGACCCTGGGCGAGGCCTGTGCAGGACTGGCGCTGGTCACCGGCGGATCCGGCATGGCGATGGGCCTGCCGGCGAACTTCCGTGCGCTCGGCTGGCTGCCTGCGATGGACAGCTCGGCACTGCCCGCGGTGGACGGATACAAGGCGGTGATCGCCGGCAGCTGTTCCACGATGACGCGTGAGCAGGTGGCCGCGATGTGCGGCTGGGCGCCGTCCTGGTTCGTCGACCCTGCGACGCTCGACGATGAAGGGGCGGCCGTGATGCAGGCACTCGACTGGGCGCGGCCGAAGCTGGCTGCCGGACCCGTGCTGCTGTATTCGACCGCGGCGCCCGATCGGGTGGCCGAGGCGCAGCGTCTGCTCGGGGCCGACGCCGGGCCGCGGGTCGAACGGGTGCTGGCAGGCATCGCCCACGGGCTGGCTGAGGCGGGCGTGCGCCGACTGGTGGTGGCTGGCGGCGAGACCTCGGGTGCCGTGGTCGAGGCGCTCGGGGTCCGGGCCCTGCGCATCGGCCCGGTGATCGCACCGGGCGTCCCCTGGACTGCGAGCGAAGGCGGTTCGCCGCTGTGGCTTGCGCTCAAGTCCGGTAACTTCGGGGCACCGGATTTCTTCCGCACGGCGCTCGATTCCGCGGGCTGATCGCGGACCGGGGATCGAAGGGGGGAAGCACCATGTCGAACGAAGACCGCCTGCGCGAAGAACTGGTGATGCTCGGCCGCTCGCTCTACGAGCGGGGACTGGCGCATGGCTCGGCCGGCAACCTGAGCGTGAAGCTGCCCGATGGCTGGTTGATGTCGCCGACCAACGCCTGCCTCGGCCGGCTCGATCCGGCGCGCCTGACGCGCCTCGATGCGCAGGGCGTACGGGTCGATGGCGATGCACCGACGAAGGAAGCCTTCCTGCATCTTGCGATGTACGGCGAACGCGCCAATTGCGCAGCGGTGGTCCACCTGCATTCGGTGCACTCGGTCGCGGTGTCCTGCCTCGACGGCCTCGATCCGCGCAATGTGTTTCCGCCGATCACTGCCTACGCGGTGATGCAGGTCGGCCGGCTCGCGCTGGTGCCGTACTTCCCGCCGGGTGACCCCGCACTGGCTGACGCCGTGCGCAGGGTCGCGTCGAAGCATCACTCGATCCTGCTTGCCAATCACGGCCCGGTGGTTGCCGGCAGTTCACTGTCGGCTGCGATCAATGCCGTCGAGGAACTGGAGCAGACGGCACGGTTGATGCTGCTGCTCGAGGGGCACCGCACGCGGCTGCTCGATGAAGCCCAGGTAGCGGAACTGGAGCGCCGCTTCCCCGGTTGAGCGGCGGCTGCGGCACAATACGCGCCAACAACAACCGCAGCGGGCCGACCCGCGACAGGCATCGGTCATGGGTCATCGTGTATCAGGCGCAACCATGCGTTCGATGCGGCCTCATCCGCTGCAGCCGGCAGGCAACCCCTTTCGGAGGAGAGATCCCGTGAGCAGAGGCACGCGTTCCATTTTCGCGCTCGGCGCGATCGCACTCGCCTGCGCCGGCGGTGCGGTTGCGCAGACCGCATGGCCGTCCAAGCCGGTGCGCCTGGTCCTGCCGTTCCCGCCCGGGGGCGGAACGGACATCCTCGGCCGCACCATGGCGATCCGCCTCGGCGACGCGCTCGGGCAGCCGGTGCTCACCGACAACCGACCGGGTGCGGGCGGCAACCTCGGGGCCGAGATCGTCGCGCGCGCGGCGCCCGACGGCTATACGGCGGTGCTGGTGGCCCCCGGCTTCGTGATCAGCCCCAGCATGTACCGCAAGCTCGGTTTCGATCCGTTCAGGGATTTCGAGCCGGTGTCGCTGGTCGCCTGGATCCCGAACCTGCTCGCCATCCATCCGGCGCTGCCGGTGCAGAACGTCAAGGAACTGGTTGCGTACGCCAGGGCCAATCCGGGCAAGATCAGCTTCGGCTCTGGCGGCGTGGGCACCTCGAACCATCTCGCCACCGAACTGCTGGCGGTGCGCACCGGCACGAACATGGTCCATGTGCCGTACAAGGGTGCGGCCACGGCGATGCTGGATACCGTCGCCGGCAACGTGCAGCTGATCACCATCGGCACCGGCGCGGCACTGGCCCAGGTGAAGGCAGGCAAGCTGCGCGCGCTGGCGACCCTCACGCCGGCACGGGTGCCCAATGCACCCGAGATCCCCACCATCGCGGAAGCGGGTTTTCCCGGCCTCGAGGTGCTGACCTGGTACGGCGTGTTCGTGCCGGCGAAGACCCCGCGGCCGATCGTCGACCGGCTGAACAGCGAATTGTCGCGCCTGATGTTCGAGCCCGAGGTGCGCGAGCGGCTGGCCAGCATCGGAGCCGAGCCGATGAAGAGCACCACCGGCGAGACGGCGAAGTTCATCCGTGAGGAATTCAAGCGCTGGGCCGAAGTGATCAAGGCCGCGAAACTGCAGACGGACTGAACATCAACAAGGGGAACAGGATGACGAATATCGATGGCTGCCTGCCGGCGGCCGGATCTGCCTCGCGGCCGCGCGGGCAACGGGCAGGCACTGCCACGCTGGTGCTGGCTGCTGCGTGCATCGCTGCGACGTCGACGGGCGACGCCATGGCGGCGGCAGCGCCCGACTACCCGACGCGCGCGATGCGCTTCATCGTGCCGTTCGCGCCGGGTGGCCCGACCGACGTGGCGGCGCGGGTGATCGGGCAGAAGATGTCCGAGTCGTGGGGGCAGCCGGTGGTCATCGACAACCGCGCAGGTGCCGGTGGCAACATCGGCATGGCGCTGGCGGCCAAGGCACCGCCCGATGGCCATACGGTGCTGTTCACCAGCAGTTCGGTGGTGGTCAACCAGACCCTGTTCAGCAAGCCCGGATTCGACGTGTTCAAGGATCTGGTCGCCGTCACGCGTGCGAACACCACGCCGAACATCTTCGTGGTGCACCCGTCGGTACCGGCGAAGACCGGTCGCGGAACTGGTCGCGCTGGTGCGCGCCAACCCCGGCAAGTTCACCTATGCGTCGCCCGGCACCGGAACCACGGGCCACCTCAGCTGCGAGATGCTGCGCGTCGCGGCGAAGATCGACATGCAGCATGTGCCGTTCAACGGCGCGGCGCCGGCCGTCAACTCGCTGGTCGGCAACCAGACGCCGATCGGATGCCTGGGCCTGCCTCCGGCCCAGCCGCAACTCAAGGCAGGGACCTTGCGGGCGATCGCGGTCACCAGCGCGCAGCGCTGGAAGCAGAACCCGGATGTGCCGACGATGGCCGAGAGTGGCTTCCCGGGCCTGGTCAATGACCTGATGACCGGGGTGTTCGTGCCGGCAGGCACGCCGTCGACGATCGTCGATCGGCTGCACCGTGAGATCGCGCGCGTGGTGATGCTGCCCGACGTGCAGGACCGGCTGGGGCCGCTCGGCTTCGAGCCCGTGGCGAACAGCCCGGCGCAGTTCGCACGCCAGGTACGCGAGGAAGTCGAGATGTACGGCAAACTGATCCGCGAAGCCAACATCAAGGCAGATTGACCAAGGAGAACGACATGAAGACCAACAGACCCGCCCGGCGGGCCATCATCGCTACCGGCGTGCTGCTCGGCGCCGCGTCGCTGTTCAATGCCGACGCCGCCTTCGCCCAGACCAAGGGCGCCGACACGTTTCCGTCGCGGCCGGTGCGCATGATCGTGCCGTTCGCGCCGGGTGGCCCGACCGACATCGTTGCCCGGCTGCTGGCCCAGCGCCTGGGCGAGATCTGGGGCCAGACCGTACTGATCGACAACCGTCCGGGTGCCGGCGGCAACCTCGGCGTCGAGATCGCGGCCAAGGCTGCACCCGACGGCTACACCGTGCTGGTCACCAGTTCTAGCTACCTGGTGAACCCTGCGCTGTACGAGAAGCTGCGCTGGGATCCCTTCAAGAGCTTCGTGCCGGTCACCAATGCCGCTACTTCGCCCAACCTGTTCGTCGTGCATCCGTCGGTGCCCGCGAAATCGATGAAGGAGCTGATCGCGCTGATCAAGTCGCAGCCCGGCAAGTTCAGCTACGCCTCGCCCGGACTCGGCACCACGCCGCAGCTGTCGTGCGAGATGTTCAAGGGCCTGACCGGCGTCGACGTCCAGCACGTGCCCTATGGGGGCGCCGGCCCGGCAACGACCTCGGTGGTCGGCAACCAGAACCCGATGGGCTGCATGGCGCAGCCGCCGGCGGTGCCGCATGTGCAGGCAGGAAAGCTGCGTGCACTGGCGATCACCAGTGCCAAGCGGGCGTCCAGCCTGCCGGACGTGCCGACCATGCTCGAGCAGGGCTTCGCCAACTTCGTCACCGACAACATGAACGGCGTGTTCCTGCCGGCGGGTGCGTCACCCGCGCTGGTCAGCCGGCTGCACGCGGACATCCTGAAGGCGCTGGCCAATCCTGACCTGCGCGAGCGCCTGCAGTCGCAGGGGCTGGAGCCGGTCGGCGACACGCCGCAGGCGTTTGCGGCCTACGTGAAGCAGCAGATCGGCCAGTGGACCAAGGTGGTCAAGGACGCCGGGATCAAGGTGGAATGATGAAGCCGATCGGCCTGGGCATCATCGGCGCAGGCCGCATCGGTACGCTGCGTGCCCGCCTCGCGGCGAAGCATGCCGGCGTGCGTTTCATCGCGATTTCGGACAGCGATGCAAAGAGCGCTGCGCGTACCGCCGGCCTGTGCGGTGCCGCGCTGCATGGCACCGACAACGACGCGATCATCGACCATCCCGAGGTCGACGCGGTGATCGTGTCGACGCCGGAGGGCGAGCATGTCGCGCCGATGCTGCGGGCGATCGCTGCTGGCAAGCCGGTGCTGGTGGAAAAGCCGGTGGCCCTGACCCTGGCCGATGCGGACCGGGTGATTGCCGCGGCCGAGCAGGCAGGCACCGACCTGCGTGTCGGCTACAGCCGCCGCTACAAGGACCGCTACCTGATCGCGAAGGAGCAGGTGGTGCAGGGGCGGATCGGCAAGATCCTCGGTGCCTCCGCACGGGTGTTCAATTCGCGGGCGCAGGCGCTGGCGATGATGGGCCGCAATCCGCATGCGACGCCGGTGGTCGACGCGCTCACCTACTATGTCGACCTGCTCGGCTGGTTCCTCGATGGCGAGCCGCTGCGCGAGGTCTATGCGCGCGGCCAGAAGGGCGTGCTGGCCGCCGCCGGCCATACCGCGGACGATGTCGACTTCGCGCTGCTGACCTATGCCCGCGGCACCGTGGTCAACCTCACGGTCAGCTATGCGCTGCCGTCGCTGTACCCGGCACTCGGCCACGCGGCGCGCGTCGAACTGATCGGCGACCAGGGCGTGATGATCCTGGACGATGACCATACCGACCAGCTGATGTATTCAGAGACCGGCATGCCGCATGTGTACCTGCCCGACCACAACGTCAACATGGTGTTCCTGCAGAGCGGCACCCCGGGCGACTGGGCGCTGGGCGAGTTCTGGGGGCCGATCGCCAACGAGACGCGGGCCTGGCTCGACTTCCTGGTGATGGGTTCGCCGTGCGTGCTGCCGGATGCGCGTACCGCGCGGGCCACGCTGGAGGCGACGCTGGCCATCGAGGCCTCGGTCGCATCGGGCGGTGCGATACACCTGCCCCTGGCGGGGCGATGAAGGAGCCGTCGATGCAGATCGAATTGAATGCAGCACGTTGCATCGGGGCCGGGCAGGC
>JBIITW010000141.1:0-12862 GCA_044340265.1 Burkholderiales bacterium
CGCCGTGTGTTCCTGCTGCTCGCTGCAGCGGTGGCGCTGGTGATCGCGGGCGTGGGCATCGCCGGCCATGCGCTGATCCGTCGGGCGAACCGCCAGGAGTCCGACCTGCATCGCGAGCGCGCGCTGTCCGACATGACCCTGCGCTCGATCAACGACGGGGTGATCACCGTCGATGCCGAGGGCCGGGTCGAGTTCATGAACACGGTCGCTGAATCGCTGACCGGATGGCGGATGGAAGATGCCCGCCTGCGTCCGCTCGGCGAGGTCTATCCGCTGGTCGACGAGCGCAGCCGCGCAGTGCACTGCTTCGAGCCCTGGCAGCCATCGGTCGTGCCGCAGCGCCGGCACGAGGGCGAGTCGCTGTTGCGCCTGTCCTCGCGCGATGGGCGCGAGGTCTCGATCCGCCACTCGTTCTCCCAGGTGGTCGACCTGGAAGGAACGGTCGGCGGGGCGATCATCGTCTTCCACGATGACAGCAGCCTGCGCACGCTGGCCCAGCAACTGTCGTGGCAGGCCAGCCATGATGCGCTGACCGGGCTGGCCAACCGACGCGAGTTCGAACGCGCGCTGACCGACCTGCTGGCCACGGCGGCCAGCGGCCACAAGACCCATGCACTGCTCTACATCGACCTGGACCACTTCAAGGCGGTGAACGACAACGGCGGGCATGCCGGTGGCGATGAACTGCTGCGGCAGATCACGACGGTGATGCAGTCGCGGATGCGTGCAAGCGACCTCCTGGCCCGGCTCGGCGGTGACGAATTCGGCGCACTGCTCGAATCCTGCCCGCCGGACCAGGCACTGCGCATCGCCAACGGGCTGCGCGATGCGGTCAACGCATTCGTCTTCGTGTGGCAGGGCCGGCAGTTCAAGGTGGGCGTGACCATCGGGCTGCTGCCGATCGACGCGGGCAGCGGTTCGGTGGCGCAGGTGATCGCGGCCGCCGACGCCTTGTGCTACCAGGCCAAGGCCGAGGGTCGCGACCGCGTCCAGGTGTACCGGCCCGACGAGGAGGCCGGCCGCCGGCGCTCCTCGGACGCACAGATGATCTCGCAGATCAGCGAGGCATTCGAGATGAGCCGCTTCGTGCTCTATGTGCAGCCGGTCGCGCCGCTGCGCATCGAGCTCGCCGGCAGCGCGCACCGGGAGGTGCTGGTACGCATGCTCGATGCGAATGACAACCTGGTGCTGCCTTCGGTGTTCCTGCCCGCCGCGGAGCGCTACGAGCTGCTCACCTCGATCGATCGCTGGGTGCTGCGCTCGCTGGCGGCCCATCTGTCGGACCGGCGCGCGCGCGACGACGAGCGGGGCGGGCGCGCGGAGCGCCCGATGCGCCACAGCGTGAACGTGTCCTCGGTCAGCCTGCAGGACTCTGAGTTCCGCACCTTCGTGCGTGGCCTGGTCGAGAGCCACCGGTTGCCGCAGGGCCAGCTCTGCCTGGAAGTGACCGAGGTGGGTGCGATGGCGAACCTGACGCGCATCGCAGATGGCATGCACGAGCTGCGCGCCGCCGGTTGCAGCTTCGCGCTGGACGACTTCGGGGTCGGACTGTCCTCGTTCTCCTACCTGCGCTACCTGCCGATCGACTACCTGAAGATCGAGGCCGGTTTCGTGCGCGACATGATCGACGATCCGATGGACTGCGCGATCGTCGATGCCATCGCGCGCATCGGGCATGTACTGGGTATCCATACGGTCGCGCAAGGTGTCGACGATGTCCATACTGCCGGCAAGCTCGAGGCGATGGGCGTGGACTACGCGCAGGGCAGCCAGTACGGCGCGCCGCGCCCGCTGCTCGAGGCGACGGCCAGGGCCGGCATGGCGGCACCCATCCCGTCGATGCCGCTGGCGCCGCAGGCGCTCAACCTCGGCAGGACCGGCGCCGGCGCCAGCGGTGCAGAGTGATGCGGTCATCGGCGCATCGGCAGCGCCTGTTGCACGTTGCGTCGGCTTGCCGGTCGAGGTCGCATCGACGACACTCGGGCAGGGGCCGTGGAACCGGATGAGGAACTTCCCGCAATGACCGAACGTCTGATCCTTGCCGCCGATGTCGGCGCGACCAATACCCGCGTGAGGGCCGAGTCTGCCACGACGCAGTCGACGGTCCACGAGGCAAGCTACCGTAACGCCGAGCACCGTTCGCTGCACGAGATCCTCGCGGGCTTCATGGCGGCACCCGAAGTGTCGGCCGCAGAGGGCCGTTTCGTCAGCGCCACCCTCGCGGTGGCGGGTCCGACCGACGGGCTGCAGTGCCGGATGACCAACCTGTCCTGGGAAATCGATGCGCGTGACCTCGTGCGGCGGCTGGCGCTGCCCACGGTGCGCCTGCTCAACGATGTCCAGGCCGCCGCTTACGGTGTCGGAGAGCTCACGTCGTCCGAGATGGTGCGGCTGCAGGCCGGCAGCGTGGTCGCCGGCGCGCCGCGGCTGGTGATTGCCCCGGGCAGCGGGCTCGGCATCGGCTTCGCGCTGAGCCAGCCTTCGGGTTTCCTCGCCTATCCGTCCGAAGCGGGCCATGCCGACTTCGCCCCGAACGACGAGATACAGGCGGAACTGCTGGAGCACCTGCGCGGCCGCTTCGGGCATGTCTCGTGGGAGCGGGTGCTGTCCGGCCCGGGCCTGGCCAGCATCTTCGAGTTCCTGATCATCCGCAAGCATGCGACCGTCACCACCGACATCGTGCAGGACGTGGAACGACGGGGCGGGGCGGCGGTGACCGAAGCGGCCCTGTCCGGTGGCCACGTGATCGCGCGCAACGCGCTGACCATCTTCCTGAACGTATACGGCGCGCTGGCCGGAAACCTCGCGCTGACGTTGATGCCGCGCGGTGGCATCTACCTTGCCGGTGGCATCACGCCGCAGATCATGGAGGCGATGCGCGACGGCACGTTCATGCAGGCATTCGCGGCCAAGGGACGATTCGGCGACGTGCTGTCACAGTTCCCCGTGCATGTGGTGCTGGGCCGCAATCCGAGCCTGCTCGGTGCGGCGATGATCGCGCGGCACTTCGTCGACTGACCGGGGCGGCCTGCGCGCCCTCAGCTGTCGGCGCCGCCGTGGCGGCGGGCCGCTGCCGCTTCCAGCTCGGTCCGGGTGTTGATGTTGTCGAACGCCGCGGCCTCGTCACTGAAGTCCACCTCGACGCGCTCGAGGCTGGCGTACCAGTGGTCGATCTTGCGGCCGCCACCGGCGAGGTATGCCCTCAGGTGTGCATGAAGATCGCGCCGGCACAGGCAGAACACCGGGTGCGGCTGGTCGCCAGTGCGTGCGACCGCCAGTGCGGCCGATGCGGCGATCATCCCGGCATGCAGTCGCGCCACCAGGTCGGCCGGAAGGAACGGTGAATCGCAGGGAACCGTGGCCACCAGCGGGTGCGATGCGCTCGCCAGCCCGCGTTCCAGCCCGGCGAGCGGCCCGGCAAAGCCTTCGACCGCATCGGGCAGGACCGGATACCCGAACGCCGCGTAACGATCGAGGTTCTGGTTGGCGTTGATCAGCAGTTCGTCGACCTGGGGCGCGAATCGTTCGATCGCATGGGCGACCATCGGCCGGCCGTCGAACGGCTGCAGGCCCTTGTCGACGCCGCCCATCCGGCGGCCCAGGCCGCCAGCGAGCACCAGGCCGGTCACGCCAGGCACGCGGCTTCGGTCATCGGCGCGGGTCATCGGCAAGGTCATCGGCAAAGTCATCGACGCAGTCATCGGTCGAAGCGTGCTTCGCCGGTGAACAGCAGGTAGCGGGTGTTCGCCGCGCGGCCGATCATGGTCAGGCCGACCTCGCGCGCGATGCGGTAGCCCATCTCGGTCAGTCCCGACCGCGAGACCAGGAAGGGCACGCCCATCTGTGCGCACTTGATCACCATCTCCGAAGTCAGGCGCCCGGTGGTGTAGAACACCTTGTCTCCGCCCTCGACATGGTCGAGCCACATGTGGCCGGCGATCGCATCCACCGCGTTGTGCCGGCCGACGTCCTCGACGTAGTACAGGACTTCTGCGGTGGCGGTCGTGCCATCGTCGCTGCAGCGGGCCAGCGCACAGCCATGGACGGCACCGGCCTGCTTGTAGACCGTTTCGCGGCGGCGCACCGCATCGAGCAGCGCGTAGAGGCTGCGTTGCGAGAGCCGCGCGTCCTGCGGCAGCCGGATCGCCGCGATCTCCTCCATCAGGCTGCCGAACACCGAGCCCTGGCCGCAGCCGGTGGTCACCGTGCGCTTCGCGGTGCGCGCCGAGTAGTCGGCGCCCCCGGTGCGCGTGGTCACGGCGACGGAATCGACTTCCCAGTCGACCTGCACCGTGGCGATCTCCTCGATGCCATCGACCAGCCGCTGGTTACGCAGGAAACCCAGTGCCAGTGCTTCCGGTGCCTGGCCGAGCGTCATCAGGGTCACCAGTTCGCGCTTGTCCACATAGAGGGTGAGCGGGTGTTCGCCGGCGATCGATACCGCGGCGCGATGTCCGTTCTCGTCGATCGCCTCGACATCGAACGTTGGTTCGCGCCGGGCGGTGGTCAGTGCCGGTCGCAGGCCGCCGGCATCGATCGCCATCAGACGATGCCTTCGAGCATCTGCACATCGACCACGGTGCCCGCCGGGGCATTGCCCTGGTCGACCGGCAGCACGATGAAGCAGTTGGCCTGGGACATCGAGGACAGGATGCCCGAGCCCTGTTCGCCGGTGGGCCGTACCTGCCAGTTGCCGTCCGCGGCCGGTGACAGGATGCCGCGCTGGAACTCGGTGCGGCCGGGCGCCTTCTTCAACGGCGCGGTGCAGGTGGCCTTGAACATCGGCAGCAGCGGCATCGGGTCGCGGCCCATCATCTTCAGCAGCGGTTCGCGCACGAACTGGTAGAAGGTGACCATCACCGCGACCGGGTTGCCGGGCAGCCCGAAGAAATGCGCGCCGCCGATCTTTCCGTAGGCCAGCGGCCTGCCCGGCTTCATCGCGATCTTCCAGAACACGACCTCACCCATGCGGTCGAGCATCTGCTTGATGTAGTCGGCTTCTCCGACCGAGACCCCGCCGCTGGTGATGATCACGTCGGCCGAGCGTGCCGCCTCGGCGAACTGTGCCTCGAGCTTCGCAGGCTCGTCGCGCACCACGCCCATGTCGATCAGTTCGACGCCCAGCCGGGCCAGCATGCCGTGGATCGTGTAGCGGTTGCTGTCGTAGACCTGGCCTTCGCCCAGGGTGCCGCCGATCGACACCAGTTCGTCCCCGGTGGAGAAGAACGCCACGCGCAGCCGGCGGTACACGGTGACTTCACCGATGCCGAGCGAGGCGAGCAGGCCGATCTCGGCCGGGCGCATCCACTGGCCCCGGCGCAGCACCACGGCCCCGCGCCGGATGTCCTCGCCCGCGTAGCGCACGTTCTGTGCGCGGCGCAGGCCGGTGCCGAAGGTGACCGTGCCCTCGCCGGGGCGGGTGTGCTCCTGCGGCACGACGCAGTCGAGCGGTGCCGGCACCACGCCGCCGGTCATGATGCGGATGCATTCGCCGGGCGCGACTTCGCCGTTGAAGGTACGCCCCGCATAGGCGGTGCCGACCACCTTCAGCGTGACGCCTTCACGACCGTCGACATCGGAATGGCGCAGCGCGTAGCCATCCATCGCGGAGTTGTCGGACAGTGGCACGTCGAACGGCGAGACGATGTCCTCCGCCAGCACCTGGCCCAGCGCGTCGCGGATCGGAACCCGGCGGATGCCGCCCACCGGCGAGACGAAGCGGTCGATGAAGGCGCGCGCGCGATCGACCGGCATCGAGTCCGGATCGTAGTCGTCGGCGCAGGAGGCAGCACGGATCGAGGGGGAATCTGCGCCGGCGTCGGCGGCGGGGGTGGGGGAAGTCATCGTGTCATCTCGCGCGGGGTCGGGGAGGCTCTGCTGCCGCTGCCTGGGCAGTCGATCGGATCAGCCACCGATGTAGGACATCTCGATCTTGTGCACCTTGGCCGTGTCGGCGGTGCGCACTTCCGAATAGCGGTCGGTACGGGTCGACCAGACGCTGCGGATCAGCGCGGCCAGATCGTCGTCCGACGCGTCGGCGCGCAGCGGGGCCCGGAAGTCGGTGCCTTGCGTGGCGAACAGGCAGGTGTACAGCCTGCCTTCGGCAGACAGCCGCGCGCGGGTGCAGTCGCTGCAGAAAGCCTGGGTCACCGAGGAGATGAACCCGATCTCGCCGCTGCCGTCGAGGTAGCGCCAGCGTTCCGCGACTTCGCCGACATAGTTCGCCTGCACCGGCTCGATCGGGAATACCGCGCCGATGCGCGCGGCGAGTTCGGCCGAGGGCACGACCGAGTCGAGCTTCCAGCCGTTGGTGTGTCCGACATCCATGAATTCTATGAAGCGCAGGATGTGGCCGGTTCCCTTGAAGTGGCGTGCCATCGCGATCGCATCGTCGTCGTTGACGCCGCGCTTCACGACCATGTTCACCTTGACGGGGAGGCCGACGCGGCTAGCCTCGTCGATGCCTTCGAGCACCTTCTCGACCGGGAAGTCGACGTCGTTCATCTTCATGAACACCGCGTTGTCGAGTGCGTCGAGGCTGACCGTCACGCGCTTCAGGCCGGCGTCTTTCAGGGCCTGCGCTTTCAGCTTGAGCAGCGATCCGTTGGTGGTCAGGGTCAGGTCGAGGTCGCCGTGCCAGGCCAGCATCTCGATCAGCCGCTCGATCTTGCGCCGCACCAGCGGCTCGCCACCGGTGATCCGGATCTTCTCGACGCCCTGGTCACGGAACAGCCGCACCAGGCGGTGGATCTCCCCGAACGACAACAGCGCCTCGCGTTCGAGGAACTGGAAATCCTTGCCGTAGATCTCCTTCGGCATGCAGTAGGTGCAGCGGAAATTGCACCGGTCGGTGACCGAAATGCGCAGGTCCCGCAACGGACGGCGAAGGGTGTCGACGAGGGTCATTCAGCAAGCGTCTGGTAAATCATTCAAGTATAGCCGTCAGCCCGCAGGATCAAGTCCCCGCGCTACGGCACGGCGGCGAGGAACAGGAACGCCGAGAACAGGACCAGGTGGACGGCCCCCTGGAGCACGGTGGTGCGCCCCGCGCTTAGCGTGAGCGTGGTCACCAGCAGGGTCAGCGCGAGCAGCGCGATCTCCTTCGGCGGCAGCCCGAGCAGCAGCGGCCGGTCCAGGATGAAGGACAGCACCACTACCGCGGGGATGGTCAGGCCGATGCTGGCGAGCGCCGACCCCAGCGCGAGGTTGAGGCTGGTCTGCAGCCGGTTGCCTGCGGCGGCGCGCACCGCCGCCCAGGTCTCCGGCAGCAGCACGATCAGCGCGATCACCACGCCGACCATCGCCTGCGGCGCACCGGCGGCGCGCACGCCGGCTTCCAGCGTGGGGGCGAGCATCTTGGCCAGGCCGACCACCGCCACCAGCGCCACCAGCAGCAGCACGAAGGCCGCCCACGCGGTGCCTCTCGAAGGCGGTACTGCATGCAGGTCGACGTCGTGCTCGGCGACGTCGTCGGGAAGGAAGTAGTCGCGGTGGCGTACGGTCTGCACGAAGACGAAGACCGCATACAGCACCAGCGAGGCGATCCCGGCGAACACGAGCTGTGCCGCGGAGAAGGTCGGGCCGCTGGTGGTGGTGGTGTAGGCCGGCAGGACCAGCGTCAGCGTGGCCAGCGCGGCGAGCACCGCGAGCGCCGAGTTCGAACCCTCGGCACGGAAGCCGAGGATGTGGTGGCGCAGGCCGCCGACCAGGATGCACAGGCCCAGCGCCCCGTTGCAGACGATCATGATCGCCGCGAACACGGTGTCGCGCGGCAGCGCAGCGGTCTCCTCGCCGCCGACCAGCATCAGCGACACGATCAGCGCCACCTCGATCACGGTGACCGCGACCGCCAGCACCAGGGTGCCGAACGGTTCCCCGACATGCAGGGCCACCACCTCGGCATGATGGACCGCAGCCACGACCGCGCTGAACAGCGTCAGTGCGACAGCGACCACCGCGAACGGGCCGAGGTCGCGGCCGGTGGCCAGCAGCAGGATGCCCAGCCCCGCCAGCGGCAGCAGCAGGGACCATGCGGGGAGGGCGGCAGGCAGGCGCATCAGTCTGCGATCAGTCTGCGCGTCAGTCTGCGCATCAGTCTGCGCATCAGTCTGCGCATCAGGCCGCGCTGCGCCTGCGCGCAGCGACCGGCCGCCTGTGGTCTGCTGCAGGGGCCTGCGCCGTCCGGGGGCGTCCCAGCGCCAGTGCGGCCGCCAGCGCCTGCGTGGCGGCATCGAGCTCGGATGCAAGCTTCGACTCGATCTCTTCCAGCGCGGCGGCGAGCAATGCCCCGTAGGGCGTGAGCCGGGTGCCGCTGCCGCGGCGCGTGTCGATCAGGGGCGTGCCCAGCGCGTGCTCTGCACCGCGGATCAGCGCCCAGGCATGGCGATAGGAGCAGCCGAGGCCGCTCGCCGCCTCGCGCAGCGAATCGACCCGCGGCAGCCTGCGCAGCAGTTCGAACGCAGCCGCCGGTACCTGGGTCGACCCACGCGTCGACCCGTGTGTCATCCCCTGCGTCATCCCGCGCCCCGGCGCCGGCTCGCCGATCGACACCGACAGCCGCAACTGCAGGCGCGACCGGTCGATGCCCTGCGCGCAGGACGGATCGGCCTCGCGCGCTACGGAAACCGGCACCGGCGCGGCGGTGCGGGCGCCCAGGTTCCAGCGATGTACGGCTGCGTCTGTCGAATCGGCTTTCGGGTTCATATTGAGGCGCTTGGGTACAAGCGTGTAATTTTGCCTGCTTGCGTGCTTTCAGGGTGTCCCATGTACAAAGTCCTGCGGTCCTACAGGGCCGCTTCTGCCTCCGCGGCCGTCACTGCCACTTCGGCGGCCACCGCCATGCGGGTCCTTGTGGCCATCCTGTTCGCGGCGGCACTGGCCGGTGCAGCCGCAGTTCCCGCGCGCGCCGTCGCCGCCGAATTGCCCGCGGCCGAGCGGGTGATCCGGCTGGCGACCACCACCAGCACCGAGAACTCCGGCCTGCTCGGCTGGCTGCTGCCGCCGTTCGAGAAGGCACGAGGCTACTCGGTGCGCGTCGTGTCGGTCGGCACCGGTGCCGCACTCAAGCTCGGTGCCAACGGCGATGCCGACCTGGTGCTGGTCCATGCGCGTGCCGCGGAAGACCGCTTCGTCGCCGCCGGCCATGGCATCGACCGCCGCGACGTGATGTTCAACGACTTCGTCCTGGTCGGTCCGAAGGGCGATCCGGCCGGCCTGCGCAAGGCCGGTGGCGCGGCCGCGGCCCTGCGTGCGCTCGCCGAGCGCCAGCAGCGGTTCGTGTCGCGCGGCGACGACTCCGGCACCCACCAGATGGAACTCGACCTGTGGAAGGCGGCCGGCGGCCTGCCGAAATGGCCCGGGTACCTGTCGGCCGGCCGCGGCATGGGCGAGGTGCTGACGATGGCCAGCGAACTGCAGGCCCATGCGCTGACCGACAGGGGCACCTGGGCATCGATGCGCAGCAGGCTCGACCTGGCCGTGTTGTCCGAGGGCGACCCGGCGCTGGCCAATCCCTATGGCGTGATCGCGGTGAACCCGGCACGGCATCCGGGGATCAATGCCAGGGGCGCGCGCGACCTGATCGACTGGCTGACCTCGCCCGAGGGCCAGGCCCGGATCGGGTCCTACCGCGTCGGTGGCGAGACGCTGTTCTTCCCAGGCGTGCCGAAGCCCGTGCGCTAGCGTGGGACTGCTGGAACCGACGCGCGAGGCGCTCTACCGGCTCGCCAGCCTGGACCCGGCGCTGTGGACGGTGATCGGTGTGTCGATGCAGGTGTCGCTGGCTGCCCTGGCGATCGCCACGCCGTTCGCGGTGGCCGGCGGCTACCTGCTGGCGATCACCCGCTTCCCCGGGCGCCGGTTGCTGGTGGTGCTGCTGCAGAGCCTGCTTTCGTTCCCCACGGTCGTGATCGGACTGCTGCTCTACCTGCTGCTGTCGAGGCAGGGACCGCTCGGCGCATGGCAACTGCTGTTCACGCGCGAGGCGATGGCGATCGGGCAGGTGGTGATCGCCTTTCCGATCGTCTGCGCGTTCACGCTGGCAGCGGTGCAGGCGGCCGACCCGCGACTGCACGAGACCGCGCGCCTGCTCGGTGCATCGCGGCTGCGCGCGGCGTTCACGCTGCTGCGCGAGGTGCGCTTCGCGGTGGTGGCCGCGGTCCTCAGCGGCTTCGGTCGGGTGGTATCCGAGGTGGGCTGCGCACTGATGGTCGGCGGCAACATCGCCGGGCACACGCGCACCATCCCGACCGCGATCGCGCTGGAGACCAGCAAGGGTGCGTTCACCGAGGGCATCGCGCTGGGCATCGTGCTGATGGCGGTGGCGCTGGTGGTCAACGTCGCGCTGGCGTTCAGCCAGGGCGCGGGGCAGGGGTCTTCGAACGACGGTGGCGCATTCCGGTCCGGGTCGCGCGGACGGACGGCGGGCATCCCATGAACGGGGCGCCGCTGCTGTCCGCCGCCGGCCTGTGCCTGCGCTTCGGCGAGCGCAGCGTGCTGGACGACTGTTCGCTTGCGCTGGCGGCCGGCGAGGCCTGCGTGCTGACCGGCGACAACGGTGCCGGCAAGACCACGTTGCTGCGCGTGCTCGTCGGGCTGCAGCGGCCGGATGCCGGCACGCTGCTGTTCGACGGACAGCCACTCGAGCCCGGTCGATTCCCGCCATCGGTGCGGCATGCGCTGCAGTTCGTCCCCGCGCATCCGCTGCTGTTCTCGACCAGCGTGCAGGCCAATATCGACTACGGGCTGCGCGCCCGCGGGATCGGCCGGGCGGAATGTCGCCGGCTTGCCCGGGCGGCGATCGAGTGGGCGCGCCTGCAGGACGTGGTCACGACCGACCCGCGCCGGTTGTCTGCGGGCGAGACGCAGCGCACCGCGATTGCCCGTGCCTGGGTGCTCGCGCCGCGGGTCATTCTTTTCGACGAGCCGACATCGAACCTCGACCGTGAATCGCATGCCCAGGTGCTGGAACTGGTCGCGCGCCTGCTCGACGATGGCGCTGCCGTGATGATCGCCGCCCACGACCGGGCGCTGGTCGAGACGGCCGGCGCGCGGCGGCTGCACCTGTCGGGCGGGAGGCTCGCTACACTCGCCCCATGAACGTGCTCGGTTTCGCCGGCTATTCCGGCAGCGGCAAGACCACCCTGATCGAACGGCTGGTTCCGGCGCTGGTCGCGCACGGCTGGCGGGTGTCGCTGCTCAAGCATGCCCACCATGCGTTCGATGTCGACCGGCCGGGCAAGGACTCATGGCGGCACCGCCAGGCCGGCTGCAGCGAGGTGCTGATCGGCTCGGCGAACCGCTGGGCGCTGATGCATGAACTGCGCGGTGCGCCCGAACCGTCGCTGCAGGCGCTCCTGGCACGGCTGTCACCCTGCGACCTGGTGCTGGTCGAGGGATGGAAGCATGCGACGATCCCGAAGATCGAGGTCCATCGGTCCGCCTGCCCCGCCGGGCTCCTGGCCCCGGTCGACCCCTGGGTGATCGCGGTTGCGACCGACCTGCCAGCGCTTCCCGCATTGCCCGCCCGGATTCCCCGGCTGGACATCGACGACATCGACGCCATCGCAGCATTCGTGCTGGGACGGTTCCCCGATGGCGCGTGTGATCACGAACGGTGACCGGTGCCGTGGCGCGGCCGGAGCGCTATCATCGCGACATGGCTACCGTTGAGCTTCTCTATTTCGCACGCCTGCGTGAAGCACTCGGCATCGAGCGCGAGCGGGTCGTGCTGCCTGATGGCGTAGCGACTGCGGGCGAGTTGCGCGCCTGGCTCGCCACCCGCGGCGGTGCCTGGTCGGCCGAGCTCGACTTGAAGCGGCAGGTGCGCATCGCGGTGAACCACGACCTCGCCGACGGCGGCCTCGTCCTCGCCGACGGCGACGAGGTCGCGCTGTTCCCGCCGGTCACCGGAGGCTGATCGATGCCGGTGCGCGTGCAGGCCGAAGACTTCGACATCTCCGCCGAGATCGGCCTGCTGCGCGGCGGCCGCAATGATGTCGGGGCGGTCGCCAGCTTCATCGGCGTGATGCGCGACTTCAACGACGGCAGCGGCGTGACGGAACTCACCCTCGAGCACTATCCGGGCATGACCGAGAAGGCGTTGCAGCAGATCGTCGACGAGGCCCATGCGCGCTGGCGCCTGCAGGACGCACTGGTCGTGCACCGGGTCGGCCTGATGCGCCCGGCTGACCAGATCGTGCTGGTGGTCGCGCTTTCGGCACATCGTGAGGAAGCACTCGCGGCCTGCGCGTTCATCATGGATTACCTGAAGACCCGGGCCCCGTTCTGGAAGAAAGAGCGCACGACGGCCGGTGAGCGCTGGGTCGAGTCGCGCGCGAGCGACGACCAGGCCGCGGGGCGCTGGCTGGACGGCGAGCCGAAGTGACGGCCTCCGGCCTGATCGCGGTCGGCGTGGGCGCGGCCATCGGCGCCTGGCTGCGCTGGGCGCTCGCGCTGCTGTGGAATCCGGTGTTCGGCCCGGTTCCGCTCGGTACGCTCGCGGCCAACGTGATCGGCGGTCTGCTGATCGGCGTCGCCATGGAACTGGTCGGCCGTAACGCCGGCTGGCCACCCGAGGTCCGGTTGTTCCTGGTGACCGGCTTCCTGGGCGGGCTGACCACGTTTTCCACCTTTTCGGCGGAGACCGTCGGCCTGCTCGAGCGTGGGGATTTCGGCTGGGCGGGTGGGCTGGTCATGCTCCATGTCTGCGCTTCGATCGCGGCGACCTTCGCCGGTATCGCCCTGGCACGCCGGTTCGCCTCTGGCGTGGGGGTGGCGGGCTGATGCAGGAGACCTTCACGCACTGGCTGGGCCACGAGTTCGTCGCGCTGTCCGCCGAGGGCGACGCCCGGGGCACGGTCGG
>JBIITW010000142.1:0-12856 GCA_044340265.1 Burkholderiales bacterium
GCAACCGATCGTGGATGCCCTGTGGGCGCCGCTGTGTGTCGCCGCGCTCAACACCCCGGCGCAGCGGGCATCGGCGCAGGTGTTCGCGAACGTACTGCGCGACAGCCTCGGCGCGGGCGCAGCGGCAAGTGACCTGCTGCTGCCGATGGTCGACCTCAGCGCACTGTTTCCCGACCCCGCTGCCCGCCATGTCGAGTCGAAGGGCGGCCACGTGCATCGCAGTCATCGCGTCGTGCAGGTCGATCCTGCGCCGGGCGGCAGCGGCTGGCACCTGCGCTTCGCACCGGACCGGCACGAACCTGCCGGCCCGTTCGCCGGGATCGTGCTCGCGCTCGCGCCGCGGGCACTGGCCGACCTGACCGCGACATGGCCTGCACTGCAGACGGTGCATCATCGGGTCAGCGCCTATGCGTATGAACCGATCACATCCGTCTACCTGCAGTATCCGGCGACAGTCAGACTGCCGCGTCCGATGACCGGCTTCGTCGAAGGCCCCGGACAGTGGGTGTTCGACCGCGGCGCGCTCACCGGCCAGGCCGGGCTGCTCGGCGTGGTGATCAGTGCCTCGACCGCGCAGCGCGCGCCCGGCCACGCCGCGCTCGCCGATGCCGTGCACCGGCAGCTGGTCGATCTCGTACCGGCACTGCCCGCGCCCGAGTGGAGCAAGGTGATCACCGAAAAGCAGGCAACCTTCGCCTGCACCCCGGGGCTGGAACGCCCCGGCATGCTGACCGCGGCATCCGGTGTCGTCCTCGCCGGCGACCATGTGGCGAGCGACTATCCAGCCACGCTCGAAGGCGCAGTGCGCAGCGGCCAGCAGGCAGCCGATGCACTCATCGACCGGTTGCGCCACGGATGACCACCTTCAGGACATGATCCCCATCCGCTCGCGAGACATCGCCGGGCGGCAGAAACCGAACGGACCCGAACGATGATCGACACCCTGCGCCTGCCCGACACCTACGTGCCCGCCAACGATTGCCTGCGCGACCGGGTGGTGATGATCACCGGCGCCGGACAGGGCCTCGGCCGCGCGACCGCTCTGGCCTGCGCAGCGCACGGCGCGCAGGTGGTACTGCACGGCAGGCGACAGAAGAAACTCGACGCTGTCTACGACGAGATCATCGCCGCCGGTGGTCCGGAACCGATCACCTTCCCGCTCGACCTGGCAAAGGCCGGCGATGCCGATTTCCAGTCGATGGCCGTCGCCATCGCCGGCCAGCTCGGACGACTCGACGCTCTCGTGCACTGCGCGGTGCACCTCGACCAGTTGCGGCCGCTCGACGACGAGACGACCGAACGCTGGTTGTCGATGCTGCGGGTGAACGTGGTGGCCGCCGCTGCGCTCAACCGCGCCTGCCGACCGCTGCTGCAGGCGTCTCAATCGGCATCGGTGGTGGTGACGGTCGAGACCCATGCCGCGTCCCCCTCGATGTTCTGGGGCAGTTTCGCGCTGGCCAAGCAGGCCCTGCTGTCGCTGGTCGCCGTGCAGGCGCAGGAGTGGCGAACGCAGGAGAACCTGCGCATCAATGCGCTGCTGCCCGGCCCGGTGGCCAGCCCGCAGCGCAACCGCACCCACCCTGCCGAGGACGCCTCTGCGCTGCCCCCGCCGGCCGCGATCGCAGCCGGCTACCTCTACCTGCTGGATCCCGCAGGGATGCCCGGCTCGGGCCGGCTGCTGGACATGACCCGGTAGGGGCAGGCGCCCGCCGGACGGGTCAGGCCTGCGCCCTGGGCAGGCGATCACGCACACGGTCCGGCATCGGCGTCGACTTCTGCGTTTCATGGTCGATCCAGACCATCACCGCCTCGCCTTCCGCGTAGACCACCGAGGCGTCCTTCGCATCACGCATCACATAGCGGTGGCGGAAGCTGCTGCGTCCGGGGACTGCGCAGAAGACCAGGATCTCGAGGGTCGCCGGGTAAACCACCGAGCGGATGTACCGGCAGGAGGTCTGCGCGACCACCGGGCCCTTGCCCTCGCCATGCCGGTCGGGCGCGTAGCGCTCGAACCACTCGATGCGCGCCTGTTCGGTGAACCGGAAATACTGGACATTGTTGACATGGCCCTGGGCATCCATGTCGCCCCAGCGGACCGGCAGCGTCACGGTCAGCATCAGTTCATGGTCGTCGGTGAAGGCGGGTTTGGAAGGCGGCGTGTCGGCGGGCATGGTCCAGGTCGTGTGCGAAGGGTTCGTCGGGGGAAGGCAGACGGAAGCCAGCCGGAAGGCACTGGCGATTCCGATAGAATGCGAGGTTACCCGACGTTGACCCGATGCGGCTTGACGGCGTCGCGCGGGGGCAGGCAGCAATCGACGGTCATCGTTCGACACCACGGAGTCTGCATTGAGCGCACCAGAAGACGGTTCCAACCCCGGTTCCAGCGGCCTGGCCCAGGCCCGCACCGACCGGGAATCGATGCCCTACGACCTGGTCGTCGTCGGCGCCGGCCCGGCCGGCCTGGCGGCTGCGATCCGGGCCAAGCAGCTCGCCGCCGCAGGCGGGCGCGAAGTCAGCGTGTGCGTGATCGAGAAGGGTTCCGAGGTCGGCGCACACATCCTGTCGGGCGCGGTAATGGACCCGCGCGCGATCGAAGAACTGCTGCCCGACTGGAAGGCCGGTGGCGCGCCACTCGACGTCGAGGTGAGCGAGGACCGCTTCCTGTTCCTCACCGAACGTGGTCAGTACCAGGTTCCCGATGCGCTGCTGCCCGACTGCTTCCGCAACCACGGCAACTACGTGATCAGCCTGGCAAACGTCTGCCGCTGGCTGGCCACCCAGGCCGAGGCACTGGGGGTGGAGATCTTCCCGGGCTTTGCCGCCACCGAGGTGCTGTTCGATGAATCGGGTGCGGTGCGCGGCGTGGCCACCGGAGACCTCGGCATCGACCGCGACGGGCAACGCAGCGCCGCGTTCCAGCCCGGCATGGAGCTGCACGCGTCCTACACCCTGTTCGCCGAAGGCTGCCGCGGCCAGCTCGGACGCCAGCTCGAGGCGCGCTTCGACCTGCGTGCCGGCCGCGATCCGCAGGTCTACGGCATCGGCCTGAAAGAGCTGTGGCAGATCGACCCTTCGAAGCACAAGCCGGGGCTGGTGGTGCACACCGCAGGCTGGCCACTGGACCGCGACACCTATGGCGGCTCCTTCCTGTACCACCTCGACGACAACCAGGTTGCCGTGGGGTTCGTGGTCGGACTCGGCTACAGCAATCCCTACCTCAGCCCGTTCGAGGAATTCCAGCGCTACAAGCAGCATCCTTCCATCCGCACCTTCCTCGAAGGCGGCAAGCGCATCGCCTACGGTGCGCGAGCGATCGCCGCCGGTGGCCTGCAGTCACTGCCCAAGCTGGTCTTCCCCGGTGGTGCGCTGGTCGGCTGCGATGCCGGTTTCCTGAACGCATCGCGAATCAAGGGCAGCCATGCCGCGATCAAGTCCGGCATGCTCGCGGCAGAGGCGGCGTTCGCGGCGCTCGGCGAAGGCCGCAGCGGGGACGAGCTTGCCGCGTACCCCGCGGCGTTCGAGTCGAGCTGGCTGCACGATGAACTGCATCGCGCGCGCAACTTCAAGCCATCGCTGTCGAAGGGCCTGCTCACCGGCGCGCTGCTGGTGAGCATCGACCAGGTGCTGCTGCGCGGCAAGGCCCCGTGGACCCTGCACCATGCGCACGCCGACCACGAGACACTGGTCGACAAGCGCAATGCCAGGCCGATCAGCTATCCGAAGCCCGATGGCGTGATCTCGTTCGACCGCCTGTCGTCGGTGTTCATCTCCAACACCAACCACTCGGAAGACCAGCCCGCCCACCTGACGCTGAAGGACGCGACGGTTCCGATCCGGATCAACCTGGAACGCTACGACGCACCCGAGCAGCGCTACTGTCCTGCCGGGGTCTACGAGATCGTGCACGAAACGGTCGACGGCCAGTCGTCGCCGCGGCTGCAGATCAATGCGCAGAACTGCGTGCACTGCAAGACCTGCGACATCAAGGATCCGACGCAGAACATCGTGTGGGTGGCCCCCGAGGGGGGCGGCGGACCGAACTATCCGAACATGTAGCCCCTGAAACGAACTGCGAGGCCGGACTCCGATGAGCGCACTGACCGAATCCCCCGCCTGGACGGCCCTCGCTGCGCACCAGCGCTCGATCGCCGGACGCCATCTCCGCGAATGGTTCGCCGCCGAGCCCGACCGGGCAGCGCGGCACGCGGTCGAAGGCGCCGGCATATTCGCGGATTTTTCCAAGCATCGGGTGGACGACCGCGCCTTGTCGCTGCTGCACGCGCTGGCGGTTCAGCAGGATGTCGCGGGATGGCGCGACCGCATGTTCGCCGGCGACGGCGTCAACACGGCCGAGGCGCGCGCTGCCCTGCATACCGCGCTGCGCCGCCCCGCCACCCTGCCGCTGGCCGTTGACGGCGTCGACGTGATGCCGGGCGTGGCCGAAGTGCTCGGGCGGATGCGCACGTTCTGCGCGGCGGTGCGCAGCGGCGAGCGGCGCGGACACACCGGGCAGCGGTTCACCGACGTGGTCAACCTGGGCATCGGCGGCTCCGACCTCGGCCCGGCGATGGTCACCGAGGCGCTGCAGCCCTACACGTCGGACGCGCTCCGGGTCCATTACGTCTCGAACGTCGACGCAGCCGACCTCGCGCCGAAGCTCGCCAGCCTCGACCCGGCTTCGACCCTGTTCATCATCTGCTCGAAGACGTTCACCACCATCGAGACGCTCTCCAACGCCGACACCGCACGCGCGTGGCTGGTCGCAGGGCTCGGCGATCCGCGCGCAACGGGCGCGCATTTCGTCGCGGTCAGCACCAACCTCGAGGGCACGCGCCAGTTCGGCATCGATGCAGGCAACGTGTTCGGCTTCTGGGACTGGGTGGGCGGGCGCTTCTCGCTCTGGTCGGCGGTCGGCCTGGCGGTGATGCTGGCCGTCGGACCCGAGGCGTTCGACGAACTGCTGGCCGGTGCACGCGCGATGGACGAGCACTTCCTGCAGGCGCCGATAGAGCGCAACCTGCCGATGCGCATGGGCCTGCTCGGTGTCTGGTACGGAAACTTCTTCGGCGCCTCGACCCACGCCGTGCTGCCCTACGACCAGCGGCTGCATCGGCTGCCGGCCCATCTCCAGCAACTGGAAATGGAGAGCAACGGCAAGTCGGTGGACCGCCAGGGACAGCCTGTCGCCCATGCCACCTGCCCGATCATCTGGGGCTCGCCAGGGACCAATGGCCAGCACGCCTTCTATCAGCTGCTGCACCAGGGCACGCAGCTGATCCCGTCCGATTTCATCATCGCGCGTCGGCCGCACCATGCGTTTCCCGCCCACCACCGTCTGCTGGTCGCCAATTGCCTGGCCCAGACAGAAGCGCTGGCGTTCGGCAAGACCACGGGCGAGGCGCGTGCCGAACTCGCCGCTCGCGGAACGGAGGGCGAACGGCTGGACCTGCTGTCGGCCAACCAGACCTTTGCCGGCAACCAGCCGACGACGACACTGGTGGTGGAACGGCTCGATCCGCAGGCCGTCGGTGCGCTGGTGGCCCTGTACGAGCACAAGGTCCTGGTCCAGTCCGCACTCTGGAACGTCAATCCCTTCGACCAGTGGGGCGTCGAACTGGGCAAGAAGCTGGCGCTGCGCATCGGCACCTGCCTGGCGCCTGGCGCCGCACCGGTGCCCGGACTGGACGGCTCCACCCGGGCACTCATCGACCGCCTTCGGACCTGATGCATTCGCTAAACCCTGGCCACCACCTGCCGCTATAAGGGAGCCATTGTCCTTGCCTGCGCCAGCACGCGCCCGCAGGCCCGCCCGTACCGCACACCGCCCCTACTGAACCGACCCGCCACCGATGGCAAGCGATCCCCCGCATCAGCCGCCCCTTTCCGCTGCGATCCGGGGCCCGGCCGCCCCCTGGGTCATCCTGTCGGGCTTCCTGCTGTTCGTGATCCTGGCCACGTATGCTGCGTCACAGCAGAATGACGCACGGGCGCTCGCCGAATTCCGCCATGCGGCCGAGCGCTACCAGACGGACATCGAACGCCACCTGCGCCGCTACCAGGCGCTGACCCTGAGCATGGCCACTGGCCTGGGCAGCGACGGCGGCAACGTATCCCGGGCGCACTTCGAGCGGCTCGCAGCCGCACTCGCCGGCCCCGAGGCGTTGGGACCGCTGGGTGCGATCTCGCTGCTCGAACATGTGGAGGACCGCCGATTGCAGTCCTGGTTGGGCGGCGTGCGCAATCAGTATCCGGAGTTCACCGTTCCGGGACTGGCGCAGGCCGACCCGGCTGCGGACGACGTCCAGGCGAGCGAGCATCTGATGGTGCGCAACCGCTGGCCGCTCTGGATGGTGCACGACGCCATCGGCAGGAACAAGGCGAACCAGCTGCCGCGGGTAGCTGCAGCGATGCAGGCCGACGGCTCGAACCTGCCGCGCCTCAGCCAGATATTCATCGAGCCGACGCTGGACGGCCAGGCACCCGCCTGTGTCTTCATGGCGCCGCTCGCCGCGAAAGCCGATCTCGATGCGCAGCGGCCGCTGCCGCCACGTTCGACGCCCAGGCTCGACCGGACCACGACCCGGCAATGGGTGTCGGTGCTGCTTTTCGCGGAGGAGTTGTTCCGCGCTCCGATCCCGACTGACGACGCGATCATTTCCGTGCATGTCATCGACGTGGACGCCCCTGATTCCGAGATCCAGGTGGCCTATGTGTCGCCGGGGCACCGTGGCGGCGCCGGGGCCCGCTTCACCGAGAGCCGCATGATGTCGGCGATGGGACGAAGCTGGCATGTCACCTATGCGTCGACGCCACGCTTCGAGGCGACCCATGCCGACCTGGCCTCGAAGGTGATCGGTTTGTCCGGCCTCCTGATAGGCTTCGGCGCGCTGCTCGCCTTCCTGCGCCTGCGCGCCGCACAGCGTGCGGCGAGCGTCCAGGGCGCGCGCAGCGAGGCGCGCTTCGAGCAGCTGAACGCGATGCTGCCGATCGGCGTGTTCGAGATCGGCCCGTCTGGCCTGCTCACCCATGCCAACGAAGCGGCCCGTGCGCTGGCAGCCGCGCCGCAGCCACGCCTGCTTGGACGGGGTTACCTGCGCAGGCTGAGCATCGGCGACCGACGCTGGCTGATCGACCAGTGGCGCACGTTCACCCGCGGTGACGCGCCCTTCCGTGCCGAACATCGGATCCGCAGCGCCGACGGGCGCGAGCGCTGGGTGCAGACCGAAATCATCCGCCAGACCGGCGCCGACGGACTGCCGATCGGCTTCGTCGGCACCTGCGCGGACATCAGCGCACGGCGCGCGTTCGAGATCGACCTGCTGCAGGTGCAGCAACGGGCGATCGCTGCCGAGGCACGGCTGATATCGGCGATCGATGCCATGGACTCCGGCTTCGCGTTGTACGGTCCGGACCAGCGGCTGGTGGTCTGCAATGCCCGCATGCGCCAATTCATCGGCCCGCAGAGTGCCGAGCTCCGGCAAGGGCTCGATCGCCAGACAGTCCTGCGCATGCTGTATCGCGGGCTGGCCGGCGAGACCGACAGCGTCGGCGAGGAGGACTTCCTGCGCGCCCGCTCGGGGCTGAGCGGCACACCGTCGGGATCGGCGGAAGAACAGATCGGCGGGCGCTGGTACCGGAGTTCGCGCCGGCGCACCGCCAGCGGGGACATGATCACGGTGCGCTCGGAGATCACGCAGGAGAAGCTGCGTGAACTGGAGATCAAGAAACTCGCCGCCGTCGCAAGCCAGACTGCAGACGGGGTCGCGTTGCTGGACTGCACGGGCCGCATCGAGTGGGTGAACCCCTCGTACGAGCGGCTGACCGGATTCGCGCTGGACGATATCCGGGGCTTGCGCGGGCGGGATTTCCTTGTAGGACCAATGACCGACCCACTGGTCAGCGCCACGATCGCGGCCTGCGTGCAGGAGCTCAAGCCGTACCAGGTAGAAATCATCCACTACACAAGGTTGCGCGAACCGGTCTGGTTCGAGATCCGCTGCCAGCCGCTGTTCGATGCGGCCGGCCAGGCGATCGGACTGGTGCAGACGCGTTTCGACATCGGCAAGCGAAAGACGGCCGAGGCAGAGGTGAAGGCGGCATTGTCCGAGCAGCGCCGCGCGGAAGCCCGGCTGCGCGAGTCGATCGACGCGCTCGATGCCGGGTTTTCCCTGTTCGACGGCGCCGAACGCCTGGTGGTCTGCAACAACCTGTACATCAGGATGTTCGGCGACGACGCCGCGCGGGTGCAGGCAGGCATGCTCAAGGCAGACCTGCTCGAGATGCTCTGGCGGCAGGCCTTCCCCGACACTGGCACCGAGCGCGCGCCGGCGCGGGAGAACTGGATCGCCGAAAGGCTCGATGAATTCCGTGCCGCCAATGTGTCGACCGAGTATCCGATCGGCGGACGCTGGTACAACACCAGCCATCGGCGCACGCCGGCCGGGGACACCGTCGCGCTGCGCATCGACGTCACCGATGCCAAGACGCGTGAAGAGGAGCACCGCCGGCTCGCCATGGTCGCGCGCGAAACCAACGACGGCGTGCAGATCCTCGATGTGCAAGGGCGCGCGATCTGGATCAACGCGGCATTCGAGCGCATGACCGGCTATACGTTCGATCAGGTACGCGGGCGCCGCGGGCGAGAGTACCTCGCCGGTCCAGGCACCAACCCGGCCACCCTCGAACGCATCGAGAGCCGCATGGCCTCGCTGCTGCCCTACCATGTCGAGATCCTCAACTACAACAGCGCGGGCGAGCCCGGGTGGTGGGACCTGCGCGCCCAGCCGTTGTTCGACGACAACGGCGCGCACATCGGCTTTTTCCAGACCCGGTTCGACATCACGGCGCGCAAGGCGGCGGAGGCCACTGCAGTCAACGCGCTGGCCGAGCAGCAACTGGCGGAAACCCGCCTGCTGCAGGCGATCGAATCACTGGACGAAGCATTCGCGCTTTACGACGGCAATGATCGGCTGGTGATCTTCAACCAGAGCAATCGCCGGCTGGTCGGAGACACCGAAGGCCGGATCCGCGCCGGCATGACGAAACGCGAAGTGCTCGAGGTGATCGCCGAGGCGCAGGTGCCGGCATCCGAAGGCCCCGCCGCGCGCGAGGCCTATGTGCAGCTGCGACTCGCGGAACACCGCTCGGGCAACGTCCGGGTCGAGCGGCGGATCGGCGATGGCTGGTACCGGATCACCGTGCGCCGCACGCCGATGGGCGATGTCGTCATGACACGCGCCGACATCACGTCTGCCCGGGAGCGCGAGGCCCAGCTCGAGAAGCTTTCGCTGGTGGCGAGCAGGACGGCCAATTCCGTGATGATCATCGATGGCGAGAACCGCATCGAGTGGGTCAACGAAAGCTTCGAGCGGCAGACCGGCTTCACGATGGACGAAGTCCTGGGCCGTTCGCCGCGCGACCTCCTCACCGGGCCGCTGACCGATGCCGCCCTCGTGGATGAGATGTCACGCATGACCGGCCAGGGCGTCGGCTACCGGGTCGAACTCATCAACTACCGCAAGAACGGCGATCCGTACTGGGCGAGCATCGAACGCCAGCCGATCCGCGACGAACGAGGCCGGGTGGTGCGCTGGATACGCCTGTCGCTGGACGTCAGCGAGCGCAAGCGCGCGGAGCTCGCACTGCGCGCAAGCGAGGTGAAGAACCGCATGCTTGCCGACGTGGTGCAGCAGACGACCGCAGCGGTGATCACCAAGGACCTGGACAACCGCATCACCACCTGGAACCGGGGCGCCGAGCGGCTCTACGGCTACACCGCGGAGCAGGCGATCGGCCGCCTGTCGCACGAGCTCCTCAACCCGGACATCACCCCCGGCCACCTCGAAGGCCTGCTGGCACGCGTGCGCAGCGGTTGCACCGACGTCAACCGCCTGCAGCACGTCCGCTCCGACGGCGTGCGCATCGACATCGAATCCTCGCATGCGCCGCAACTGGACGACGGCGGCCAGTTGATGGGCCGGATCACCGTCATCCGGGACATCACGGAGCAGTTGCGCGCCCAGCGCTCGATCGAGGCCGCGCGCGCTGCCGCGGAACAGGCACAGATGGCGATGTCGACCTTCCTGTCGAACATGTCGCACGAGCTGCGCACGCCGATGCACGCCATCCTTTCATACGCCCGGCTTGGCCAGGAGCGCATCTCGAAGGGAACACCCGAGAAGACCCCGCAGTACCTGGAGCGGATCGAACAGAGCGGTGGTCGATTGCTGACCCTGTTGAACGACCTGCTGGACCTGTCCCGCCTGGAAGCCGGCCGCATGCCGATCGACCCGGGCAGGCATGAACTGGCGCAGGTGGTCGATACCGCCATCCTTGAGGTCAACGCCCTCGCCCATTCACGGCAGCTCAACCTGGAACGCACCGGCCTTCGCTCCCTGCCCGCCTGGTTCGATCCCGGCCGTATCGCGCAGGTGCTGGCCAACGTGCTCGGCAACGCGGTAAAGTTCAGCTCGCCGGGCGGAACGATCGCGGTGTGCCTTGGCCAGGTGACGACGTCCGATGGACGCCGCATGGCGGAAGTCACCGTGGCCGACCGCGGCATCGGCATACCCGCGGATGAACGCGAATCCATCTTCGACAAGTTCATCCAGAGTTCGAAGACCCGCACGGGTGCGGGGGGTACAGGCCTGGGCCTGGCGATCTCGCGCGAACTGGTGCATGCACATGGTGGCGAGATCCGGGCCGAGGACAACCCCGGCGGCGGCACCCGATTCGTGTTCACCCTGCCCCAGGAGGACCCGACCGCAGCACGCCCGGAACCAGACAGGGAGACCCGCACGGACGATGCATCGACGCACGCGCCGGGGTCCGCGGACCAGCGCGCGGCCTGACCCGGCAGGGTGCGCCTAAAGATCAGGGGGCCATTGCCGTAAACGAGATGTCGCTCCGGAACCCCGGATCGCATGGGCAGGCACCTTCATAACGACTCTTTACCGAAAACAGCGACATGTCAGACCTTTCAGACCAGCCCAGTCGCGTGCTGATCGTCGATGACGATCGATTCAATCGCGAGATACTGGTCGAATTCCTGGATGGCGAGGGCTACGAACTGTCGATCGCCGCCGACGGACAGGAAGCGCTGTCGGCACTGGCCGTGCGCGACCATGTATTCGACGCCGTCCTGCTCGACCGGATGATGCCGGGCATCGATGGCATGGAGGTCCTGCAACAGATCAAGTCGACGCCGGAACTGCGCTGGCTGCCGGTGATCATGCAGACCGCCGCCGCGGCCAAGGACCAGGTGATCGAAGGCATCGAGGCCGGCGCGTTCTATTACCTGACCAAGCCGTTCGAGATGGAGATGCTGCGCTCCCTGGTGCGTTCGGCGGTCGATGCATCGCGGACCCAGCGCCGGCTCCGGGCGGAAATCGAACAGCACCGGGTGCTGATCGGCATGATGAATCGCGCATCGTTCGCGATCCGCACGCCGGATGAGGCGCGCCGGCTGGCCGTTCTGGTCGCCAACGCCGCGCCCGAGCCCGATCAGGCGGTGCTCGGCCTGTCCGAACTGCTCCTCAACGCAATCGAGCACGGCAACCTCGGGCTGTCCTACCAGGACAAGTCGCGGCTGCGCGAGAGCGGAACCTGGGAAGCAGAGGTGGCGCGGCGCCTGTCGCTGCCGGAATACGCCGAACGCACGGTGAGCCTCGAGTTCAGCCGCAGTGGCGATGCGGTCGAAGTGCTGATCACCGACCAGGGCGACGGTTTCGACTGGCGCCCCTACCTGGAGCTTGACGCGTCACGCGCATTCCATGCCCACGGCCGCGGGATCGCACTCGCGCGCAAGCTGAGCGTCCAGTCGATGAAATACCTTGGCAAGGGCAACCAGGTGCTGGCACGGCTGGCGCCGGGCGCGGCGCGGGTAGAGGAAGCAAAAGGGGCGCACGCCTCGGAACGGGCGACCGCCTGAGATGCTGATCCTGGTCATCGACGATGTAGCGCTCAACCTGAAGTTGATGGAGCACCTGATCCGGCGACTGCCCGACTGCACCCCCGTGCTGTTCGAGGCGTCGGCCGACGCGCTCCAGTGGTGCATCGACAATGACCCGGACCTGGTGATCGTCGACTACATGATGCCGGCACCGGACGGCCTCGAGTTCGCGTCCCGCTTCCGGGAACTCCCGGGCAAGGCGGACACGCCGATGCTGATGGTCACCGCGAACACCGAGCTCGAGATCCGCTATCGGGCGCTGGAAGCGGGCATCAACGACTTCCTCACCAAGCCGATCGACCGCACGGAACTGCTGTCACGGGCGCGCAACATGCTGCGCCTGCGCGAAGCGCAGAAGCAGCTGGCAGGCCGCGCTGCCTGGCTCGAATCGGAAGTGCGCATCGCCACCGAAGAGATCGCCGCGCGCGAACTCGAGACGATCGTGCGCCTGGCCCGCGCGGCCGAATTCCGCGATCCCGAGACCGGTGCACACATCCAGCGCATGGCCCATTGTTCCCGGCTGATCGCACGGCGCATCGGCCTGTCCGATGCGCAGCAGCAGATCCTGCTGCGCGCCGCCCCGCTGCATGACGTAGGCAAGCTGGGGACCCCGGACCGTATCCTGCTGAAGCCCGGGAAGCTCACCGCCGACGAGTGGGAGGTGATGAAGCAGCATGCGGCGATCGGCTACGAGATCCTGCGCGAGAGCGCCTCGCCGGTCATCCAGGCGGGTGCCGAGATCGCCTGGTCGCACCACGAGAAATTCGACGGGTCGGGATACCCGCGCGCGCTTTCGGGCGAGTCCATTCCCCTGTTCGGGCGCATCGTTGCGATCGCCGATGTATTCGATGCGCTGACCTCGATCCGGCCCTACAAGCGTCCGTGGAGCGTCGATGAAGCAGTCTC
>JBIITW010000342.1:0-3259 GCA_044340265.1 Burkholderiales bacterium
AATCCTGGCGGCAGATCTTTGCGTCAGGCCCCGGGTTGCGCGTGCGTCCGACCCAACCGCTGGTGACCTCCACCCTCCAGACCGCGATCCATACGCTGCACGAGAAGCTGTCCGCACCGGGCGAAGCACGTCCTTTCGTGCCGATGATCGCCACCAACGTCTACCTGCGCACTGAACGTGGTTGGCGGTTGCAGCTGCACCATGCGTCGCCCGCGCCCGACCATCCGCCCACCGGCGACATCCCGGATGCGGGGCGCCCGCCGATCCTTCATTGATCGTCGACGCGGCAGCCGATACACCGTCGTTCAGCGCGCCGCGCTGGCTGCGCGGTGCGCATGCGCAGACGATCTACGCATCCCGGTTCTGCCCGCAGCCGGAGGTCGCCTTGCGCAGGGAGCGCTGGGAAACGCCCGATGGCGACTTCATCGATGTCGACCTCACGTCGGCACCTGCCGCTTGCGCACGCGCACCCTGGCTGGTGCTGTTCCACGGCCTCGAAGGCAGTTCGCACAGCCACTATGCGCGCACGCTGATGCAGATGGCGAACCGACTGGGCTGGAACGGTGCCGTGCCGCATTTCCGCGGCTGCAGCGGCGAGCCGAACCGGCTGCCGCGTGCCTACCATTCCGGCGACACCCCGGAGATCGACTGGATACTGCGCCGGTTCGCCGCACGTGCGGCCGGCCCGCTCTACGCAGCCGGCGTGTCCCTGGGCGGCAACGTGCTGATGAAATGGGCGGCGGAACAGGGCACCGAGGCGGCCCGCGTGATCGATGCGGCGATCAGCGTCTGTGCACCGGTGGACCTGTCTGCCGCCGGGAGCGCACTTGAATCCGGCTTCGCCCGGCTCTATGCGCTGAGCTTCCTGCAGACCCTACGGCGCAAGGCAGCGGCCAAGCTCGTCCGATTTCCCGGGCTGTTCGATGCGCAAAGACTGCAGCGGGTACGCACCATGCGGGCGTTCGATGACGTGTTCACGGCCCCTGTACACGGCTATCGGGACGTGCACGACTACTGGACCCGCGCAAGCTGCAAGCCGGGACTGGCCGCCATCGCCGTCCCGTCCCTGATGATCAATGCACTGGACGACCCCTTCCTGCCGCAGGCCGCACTGCCGCAGCCGCACGAGGTCTCGCCACGGATCACCCTCCACTACACGGCAACCGGCGGCCATGTCGGGTTCGTCGATGGCCCGCCGCCCGGCCAGACACGATGGCTCGCCCGCCGGGTCGCAGCATTCCTCGGCGCAGCGCCGCAGTGAACAACCAGCGGCACGTTTCGTGAAGCTTTCGTGAAGCGCGCGCGCCTGCAGCACGATGTGAACGAGTTGTTTGACACCCCGGTCGAGCGCCGGTTTTAATCGCCCGATCGATCGCACAGCCTGCGGGCCTGCCCCGCTCTCAAGGACGTCAAGCACATGCCCCCTGCATCCCCCGCCCAAGCGAACGGCGCCGCACCCGCCGCCGAGATCTTCAAGGCCTACGACATTCGCGGCATCGTGGACCGTACGCTCACGGTCGAGGCGGTCGAGCAGATCGGCCGTGCGATCGGCTCCGAGGCGATCGCGCGCAACGCCAGGTCGGTGGCCATCGGCCGCGACGGCCGCCTGTCGGGCCCGAAGTTGTGCGAGGCGCTCGCGCGCGGGCTGCGCGCGGCCGGCGTGGACGTGATCGACGTCGGGCTGGTGGCCACGCCAATGGTCTACTACGCCGCCTGGGACCAGGCAGGCGGATCCGGGGTGATGGTGACCGGCAGCCACAACCCGCCCGACTACAACGGCCTGAAGATGCTGCTCGCTGGCACCACGCTGGCTGGCGAAGACATCCAGAAGCTGCGTGCGCGCATCGCGTCGGGCGACCTTGCCACCGGCGCCGGTGCCTATCGCACCGCCGAGGTCGGCGAGGCCTACATCGCGCGGATCGTGTCCGACGTGAAGCTCGCACGGCCGATGAAGATCGTGGTCGACTGCGGCAACGGCGTCGCCGGCGCCTACGCTCCCGAGCTTTACCGCCGCCTCGGCTGCTCGGTCGAGGAACTGTTCTGCGAAGTCGACGGCAACTTCCCCAACCACCACCCGGATCCATCCCAGCCGAAGAACCTGCAGGACCTGATCGCCGCGCTGAAGAAGGGCGACGCCGAACTGGGGCTGGCGTTCGACGGCGATGGCGACCGGCTCGGCGTGGTCACCCGCGATGGCAACATCATCTATCCAGACCGGCAGCTGATGCTGTTCGCCGAGGACGTGCTGTCCCGCAATCCGGGCGCTCAGATCATCTACGACGTGAAGTCGACGCGCAACCTCGCGCCGTGGATCACCGCACGCAAGGGCGTGCCGGTGATGTCGAAGACCGGCCATTCATTCATCAAGGCGCGCATGAAGGAAACCGGCGCACTGCTGGCCGGCGAGATGAGCGGCCATGTGTTCTTCAAGGAACGCTGGTACGGCTTCGACGACGGGCTCTATGCCGGCGCACGCCTGCTCGAGATCCTGTCGCGCGTCGCCAATCCCTCTGCAGCGCTGGACGACCTGCCCGATGCGGTGAGCACGCCGGAGCTGAACATCCAGCTGGCCGAGGGCGAGAACCATGCACTGATCGCAGGCATGCAGGCAACGGCGACCTTCGAGGGCGCCCGCGAGGTGATCACCATCGACGGGCTCCGGGTGGAGTACCCGGACGGCTTCGGGCTCGCGCGCGCATCGAACACCACGCCGGTCATCGTGCTGCGTTTCGAGGCCGACGATGAAGCAGCGCTGGAACGGATCAAGCAGGACTTCCGGCGCGTACTGACGGCCGCGAAGCCCGGCATCGTGCCGGGCTTCTGAAAGGACGCCATCGCGCGCGGATCACTCGACGCGGATTTTCGCGTCGGAGACGAGCTTCGCCCATTTCGCGAGGTCGGCCTGGATCTGCGCGGCAAAGGCCTCCGGCGAGCCGGCCGCGGGTTCGAAGCCCTGGCCCGCCAGCGACGCGCGCACCTCGGCGACCTGCAGCACCCGCGCGACATCGCCATTGACCCGGTTGACCACCGTCCGTGGCAGCGACGCCGGACCGAGGATTCCGAACCAGGTCATCGCATCATAGCCGGGCAGCGTCTCGGCGATGGTCGGCAGGCCCGGCATCGACGCCACCCGCTTCGGGCCGGTCGACGCGAGCAGACGCAGCTTGCCGCTCTGCGCATGGGACAGCGTGTTGGACAACGTGTCGAACAGCAGGGTGACATGCCCGCCGAGCAGGTCGGTCATCGCCGCCGCACCGCC
>JBIITW010000343.1:0-3235 GCA_044340265.1 Burkholderiales bacterium
ACCCGGGCAGTCCAAGACCCGGCTGGCGCCGATGCTCGGCGAGGTGGGCGCCTCCGAACTGCATGCACGGCTGGTGCTGCGGCTGCTGGACCTGGTGACCGAAGCGCTGCCCCGGCTCGGCAACCCGGGCGTCGAACTCTGGTGTGCGCCGGACGCGACACACCCGTTCTTCGACCGCTGTGCACGCCGTTATCCGCTGCGGCTGCGGGTGCAGCGCGGCGACGACCTCGGCCACCGGATGCACGATGCACTGGACGATGCCCTGCAGCGGCAGGACCGACCGGTGCTGGTCGGCACCGACTGCCTGTCGATCACCGCAGATGCACTGGCGGCCGCCTTCGATGCGATCGACCCCCCGCCGGACGCGGGCATGTCGACCGCATCGGACATCGTGCTGCTGCCCACCGAGGATGGCGGCTATGCACTGATCGGCGCCGCCCGCAACGACCGCTCGCTGTTCGACGCGATGGCCTGGAGCACCGACACCGTGCATGCGCAGACCCGCGTGCGCGTGCAACGCCTTGGCTGGCGGCTGCATGCCTTGCCCGTCGGCTGGGACGTCGACCGGCCGGAAGACCTCGACCGGCTGCGTGCGGCGGCCCCCGAACTGTTCGACGAAACGGAAATCCGATGACCCTGCCCACCCCGATGCACCACGTCGCGACCCGTCGCGCGGCCTGCAGCCTGCTGGCCCTGTTCGCCTTCTGCGTCGCCTTCTCCGTGGCAGATCACGCGCGGGCCCAGGCCCCCGCACCGACCACAAAGGAGCCCGCGACGGCCGTGGAGGTCGGCCGCTTCTCCGCCGAGCGCGAGGGCGCGGGATCACCGGCCGGATGGAAGCCGCTGACCTTCCGCAACATCGAACGGCATACCCGCTACTCGCTGGTGCGCGAAGATGGGAACACCGTGCTGCGCGCCGACTCCGAAGCGGCCGCCTCCGGCCTGGTGCGCGAGCAGACGATCGACCTGAAGGAATTCCCGATCATCGAATGGCGCTGGCGGGCCGGCAACGTGCTTTCCAAGGCCGATGTGAAGACCAAGGCCGGCGATGACTATCCGGTGCGCCTGTACATCACCTTCGCCCATGACGCGAACTCGATCTCCCTCGCCGACCGCGCCGCCCGTGCGATCTACGGGCAGCTTCCACCGCGCGCAGCGATCAACTACATCTGGGACACCCGGTCGCCGGTCGGCACGACGGTGCCGAACGCCTACACCGACCGGGTACGGATGATCGTGGTCGAGAGCGGCAGCGCGCGCGTGGGCGAATGGATCACCTACCGGCGCAACCTCGCCGAGGACTTCCGCAAGGCGTTCGGCTATGACGCGCCGCTGGTCTCGGGGATCGCGGTGATGACCGACACCGACAACACGGGCGAGAAGGCGACGGCGTGGTTCGGGGACATCCGCTTCGTCGCGCTACGGTGAACGCTTGACCACCCGCAGCCGCCTCGTACTCCTCGGCGGAGGCCACAGCCACCTCCCGGTGCTGGAGGCCGCGCGCGACTGGCATGACGCGGCTGAAGTGACCCTGGTCAGTCCCGATGCCCTGACGGCCTATTCGGGGATGGTCCCCGGCGTGATCGCCGGGCATTACCAGGCACGGGAATGCCTGATCGACATCGAACGGCTCGCGAAACGCTCGGGGGTACGCTTCATCCGGACGGCAGCCCTCGGGCTGGATCCGGTACAGAAGACGATCCGCCTGGGGGATGGCACGGTGCTGCCGTACGACATCGCATCGATCGATGTCGGCGCCACGCCCCATGTCACGCCTGCGCTGGCCGATGCGATCGAGCGCGGCCACTGCGGCGAGATGGCGATCGCCCCGTGCAAGCCGTTTCCGATGCTGATGGACAGGCTCGATCACTTCCTCGGCGACCACGACGCACGACCGCGGCCGGTCGAACTGTGCGTGGTCGGCGCGGGGCTCGCGGGCATCGAGGTCGCACTGGCGCTCGCCTTCCGGATGCGCGCCCATGTCGATGCACGGGTCCGCCTGCTGTGCGGCGATGCCCGGCTGATGCCGTCCGCGCCACTGCCGGTCGGCGCCGCGCTGGAGCAGGCCTGCATCGACCACGGTGTGGAACTGGTACGCAGCACACGCATCACTGCGGTCGAACCGGGGGCGCTGATGGCCGCGGACGGCCGCCGGATCCGCGCCGACCTGGCGCTGCTTGCGACCGGGGCCAGCGCGCCGGCCTGGCTCGCAGACAGCGGTCTCGCACTCGATCCGCAGGGCTTCATCGCCGTGGCGCCGACGCTGGCCAGCGTGTCGCACCCGTCGGTGTTCGCGGCCGGGGACTGCGCGTCGATGCTGCAGCACCCACGCCCGAAGGCCGGCGTGTATGCCGTCCGCCAGGGCCCGCCGCTCGCCGCGAACCTGCAACTGGCGCTGGCCGGCGATGCGCCGACCCCGTTCACGCCGCAGCGTGAAGCGCTGGCGCTTGCCGCCCTCGGGCCGCGCAGTGCGGTGGCCATCCGGAACGGCTTGATCCTCGGCGGGCCGGCGAGTCGAGGCTATCTCGGGCGCGCGCTGTCTGCCGCCCTTGCCCGGCGGCTGTGGCGGTGGAAAGACCGGATCGACCGGGCGTTTGTCGAGCGTTTTTCTTGCAGATGAAACAATAATGGATTAGCCTTTCAAAAAAACCGCTTTTCCACGCTCATTCTTCCGTCTGCGATTCGTCGCCCATGCCCCGCCCCAGCCACAATCGAATGGCGCCTGCTGCAACGGCTGCAGCTGCAGGCCCTGATCCGGCCGCCGTGCTCGCCAAGGCGACCGTGCGTGCCAGCGAGGCGCTGGCCCTGAACGGCGCGGCGCTGGCGAAAGTGCTCGGCACCAGCGAGGCTTCGGTCTCGCGCATCCTTGCCGGCGAGAGAACCATCGCGCCAGCGGGCAAGGAAGGCGAACTCGCGCTGCTGCTGATCCGCGTCTACCGGTCACTGGACGCGCTGGTCGGCAACGACGCCACGCTGCGTCGCGCATGGCTCGACAGCCACAATCACGCGCTGAACGGCATCCCGCGAACCCTGCTGGGCAGCGTGCAGGGGCTGGTCTCGGTCGTCAGTTATCTCGATTCGCTGCGCGCACCGGTCTGACGCCGGTGTACACGTCGTCTGTCGACTGGAGCGCGGACTGGCTGTCGGGGATTGCGCCGACCCTGTCGCGCCTGCTCTGGCGCGGCGTCGAAGCGCAGCATGTCGTGGCGACGATGAAGCTGGTCGATACCCTGGC
>JBIITW010000143.1:0-12689 GCA_044340265.1 Burkholderiales bacterium
GGCCCATATCGCCGAGTTCACCTGGCGCTGCGGCCTGCCGATCATGGCGGTGATCCTGGCACTGGCCGCGATACCGCTGTCCTATGTCAATCCGCGGGCAGGCCGCTCCCTGAACTACGTGTTCGCGATCATGCTCTACATGCTCTACAGCAACCTGCTGTCGATCGTGCAGGCGTGGATTGCGCAGGGACGCCTGGCGCCGGCCATCGGCTTCTGGCTGGTGCATGCGGTGATGCTGGCGCTGGCCCTGGCGATGTTCTCGCGTCGGGCGTTCGCGATGTCCTGGCCGAGGCTGCGCTGGCCGGGCGCCGCGCGTTCGTCGTCCGGCCCGCCGGGCTGAGGCGGCTGCCCGATGGTCGTCATCAGCCGTTACCTGCGGCGCGAGGTGTACACCACCACCGCGCTGGTGGTGGTCGCGCTGCTCGGGCTGTTCGCGCTGTTCGACCTGATCGGCGAACTGGACGAGATGGGCGAGGGGTCCTATCGCCTGCGCGAGATGTTCCTGTACGTCGTGCTGAACATGCCTGGCCATCTCTACGAGGTGCTGCCGGTCGCCGCGCTGATCGGAACCACGTTCGTCCTGACGCAGATGGCCCAGCAGTCCGAGTACACGGTGATCCGCGCCTCGGGTGTCTCCGCCGTCCGCATGGGGCTGGTGCTGGCGCGCGCCGGGGTGACCATCGCGCTGGTCGGCGTGCTGGTGGGCGAAGCGCTGGCGCCCATCTCGGAACGTGCCGCGCAGGCGATGCGGCTGCAGGCGAAATCGGCAGTGGTGGCGCAGGAGTTCCGTTCCGGTCTCTGGGTGAAGGACGGCAACAGCTTCATCAACGTGGCCCAGGTGACGCCGGAGCCCAGGCTGATCCGGCTGCGCGTCTACGAATTCGACGAATCATGGCGGCTCGTCCGTGTCTGGTCCGCGCAGGAAGGCCGCTACCTGGGCGACAACCGCTGGCAGATGGATCAGGTGAGCGAGACCCGGTTCGACGGCGACCGTGCGCTCGTCGAGCGCTTGCCCACGCGGGAATGGACCTCCGTGCTGACCCCCGGGCTGCTGACCGTGCTGCTGGTCAAGCCGGACGAGATGTCCGCCGTCAGCCTGTGGCAGTACGTGCAGCACCTGCGCGGCAGCCGGCAGGCGGCCAGCCGCTACGAGATCGCGTTGTGGCGCAAGGCGGCATATCCGCTGAGCATCATCGTGATGCTGGTGCTGGCGTTGCCCTTCGCGCAGCAGGCGCGGCGTGCGAGTGCCGGGCCGCGCGTGTTCGCCGGCATCATGGTCGGGCTGGCGTTCTTCTTCCTGAACACGCTCGCCTCGCATGCCGGCTGGCTCTATGACTGGCCGCCACCGTTCGCGGCACTGCTCGCGCCGACGATCTTCCTGGCGGTGGCGCTGGGGCTGGTCGCGTACTTCGAACGACGCTGAGCGGCGGCGGGTCAGACCCCGGGGTCTGACCCCGAATCGGGCCTCGAATCAGGCCCCGAATCAGGCTTCGACCTGGACCAGGCGCGTGCCGGCCAGCCGGTCGTGCAGGAACTGGCGATCGCGATCGACCAGTGCCCAGGCCAGCCCGATGCCGGCTGCGAGCACGCTCGGCCAGGCGAGCAGGTAGCGGCACAGCGCGCGCCGGTGGCTGACCGGCGCGCCGTCTGCGCCGACCAGGCGCAGCCGCCAGGTACGCATCGGCAATGTCTGGCCACCGCGCGTCCAGAACCAGCCGAAGTAGATGCCGAGCACTGCGAGGATCCAGCAGCGGAACAGCCAGAGGGGCCAGCCGGTCGAGACTTCCTGCCCGGTCGAGAAATAGAAGGCGAGCAGGAAGACCAGTCCGGACAGCAGCAGCAATGCCAGGACGATGAGGCTCTCGTAGATCAGGCTGCTCAGGCGGCGCAGCAGGGTCGCCGACGGGTTGGGTGCCGACACCTTCCGGTTCGTCCTATTGCTGTGCAGGGACGTTCGGCGTCTCGCCTCCGCCCTCAGCCGGCGCGGCAGCCGGCTGTCGCGCCTCCTGCCAGCGACGGGTGAGGTCCTGCCGCTGCTCGGCGGGGAGCTTGCTCAGTTGCTGGTAGTTCTTCCGGGCCCGATCGCGCTCTTCCGCCGACAACTGCGACCATTCCGACAGCCGCGACTTCACCCGCTCACGCTGTTCGACGGTCATCGTCGATTGCCGCTGCGCGATGCCGATCAGCTTGCGCCGTGTCTGCACCGAGAGTGCATCCCAGCTTTCCTCGAGTGGCGCCAGGAACGCCTTCTGCGCCTGGGGCAGTTGCGCCCATGACGGCGCGCGGGCGGCGGTCGCGCTGGCGGTCGCGCTGGCGGCATGCGCCGTCCCGGCGACCAGTGGCGGCACGGGCAGCAGCAGGGACCCGGCCAGCAGCGCGAGCAGGCACTGGTGGCCGGCGCTGCGGACAGGCCCGGAGGCGGCGGCTACTGCTGCGGGTCGACTGGACGTTGCAGCCATGTGTCGAACCCGTTCTCGATGTAGGCCGTCACCGGCAGATCGTCCGCGAGGATGGCCAGATCGAGTGCCGCGGCCGCGTCGTCTTCGGCGTCGGTGCCGAACTCGGTGAGCGTCACGCCGGAGATCGCCAGCGTCAGCAGGCCAAGCGCGAGCCACAGGCGCGGGCCGGCAAACCATTCCCGCAGGCCGCCGTTGCCCGAACTGCCGGCGCTGGCGCCTGCGCCCGCGATCGCCAGCGCGCGCGCATGGCGTGGGCGGGATGCGATTCCGAGCGCCGCCTTGCGCGCGATCTGGAGGCGGGTCTGCACGTCTTCGTCGACACGCGCCAGCCCCTCATCGAGCAGCGCTGCGACCTGTCTGCCGAATTGCGTGTCGTTCACAGGGAAATTCCTTTGGCTTTCAACAACTCGGCGAGCGCATGGGTGGCTCGCGAACAATGCGTCTTCACGCTGCCTTCCGAACAGCCCATCGCTTCGGCTGTTTCGGCGACATCCAGTTCCTCCCAGTAACGAAGCAGGAAGGCTTCGCGTTGACGCGCAGGCAGTCGTGACAATGCTTCTTCAATCGTTTCAAGGGTTTGAATGCGCTGCAGTCGATCGGGCGGATTGATGCCCTGGCCGTTCGGGTCGGCCGCCGCCTGCAATGTCTCGAGTGGATCAACCTCCTCGTCGTCCTTGCCCTTGGAAAACGAGGAAAACAGGGTGGTCCATGTATTGCGGACCTTGGTGCGCCGATACCAGTCGCGGATCGTGTTCTGCAGAATCCGCTGGAACAGCATCGGCAGTTCCTCGATCGGACGATCAGCGTACTTCTCGGCGAGCTTCATCATCGAATCCTGCACGATGTCCAGCCCCGCCTCGGGATCGCGCACGGCGTAGGTCGCCTGCTTGAACGCCCGGCGCTCTACTTCGGACAGGAATTTCGACAGTTCGCTCTCGGATGCCAGGATCGTTCTCGGACGCGGGGAAGTTCGTGAGGGGAGCGCTTCCGGGGTGCGGCCAAGCCTGTGCGCCGCATGTCCGGGGGCGCGCAATGGTACCAAAGCGCTCGCCGCCCCCCCTCTACCGTTCAGTCAGCCTCGACGTTCCCTGCGTGACAGGGAGTTGCTTGACCCCATGTCCCCTTGCCGGTAGCCTCTCCGGTTCGTTTCAAATCGCGAAAAAAGGGCCCGGGCGGGCGCTTGCGCAGTCGTCGCGGCCACGTCACCCGCGGTCCCACTAAAGTACCCCAGGTACCTAAAGGTTATCCAATGGACAGGATCGCTGCGAACGTCATGGAGCTCTCCGGGGCGGAAATCGTCATCCGCTGCCTGCAGGAAGAGCAGGTCGACTTCGTGTTCGGCTACCCCGGCGGGGCCGTGCTCTACATCTATGACGAGCTCTCCAAGCAGGACAAGGTCAAGCACATCCTGGTCCGGCACGAGCAGGCGGCGGTGCATGCCGCCGACGGCTATGCGCGCTCCACCACGCGGCCGGGCGTCGCGCTGGTCACCTCCGGTCCTGGCGTGACCAACGCGGTGACCGGCATCGCCACCGCGTACATGGATTCGATCCCGATGGTGATCATCAGCGGCCAGGTGCCCACCCATGCGATCGGACAGGATGCGTTCCAGGAAGTCGACACCGTCGGCATCACGCGTCCCTGCGTGAAGCACAACTTCCTGGTGAAGGATGTCCGCGAGATCGCCTCCACGATCCGCAAGGCGTTCCAGATCGCGACCACCGGTCGCCCGGGCCCGGTTCTGGTCGACATCCCGAAGGACATCACCGTCGAGAAGGCGGTGTTCAGCTATCCGCAGAACGTGCCGATGCGCTCGTACAGCCCGGTCACCCGTGGCCACTCGGGCCAGATCAAGAAGGCGATGCAGCTGCTGATGGAAGCGAAGCGGCCGATGATCTACACCGGCGGCGGCGTCATCCTCGGCGAAGCGTCGGCCGACCTGGCGAAGCTGGTCCATGCCCTGGGTTTCCCCTGCACCAACACGCTGATGGGCCTGGGTGGCTTCCCGGCCACCGACCGCCAGTTCGTCGGCATGCTCGGCATGCATGGCACCTACGAAGCGAACATGGCGATGCAGCACTGCGACGTGCTGCTCGCGGTCGGCGCCCGTTTCGATGACCGCGTGATCGGCAATCCGAAGCACTTCCACCAGGAAGAGCGCCGGATCGTCCATATCGACATCGACCCGTCGTCGATTTCCAAGCGCGTGAAGGTCGACGTGCCGATCGTCGGCAACGTCAAGGACGTCCTGACCGACATGCTGGCGCAGATCGCCTCGTCGCAGGAGCGTCCCGATGCGGTCGCGCTGTCGGCCTGGTGGAAGCAGATCGATGAATGGCGCGGCCGTGACTGCCTGAAGTACGACCGTGCGAGCGCGATCATCAAGCCGCAGTCGGTGATCGAGTCGCTGTACAAGGTCACCGAAGGCAACGCCTTCGTCACCTCCGATGTCGGCCAGCACCAGATGTGGGCTGCACAGTTCTACAAGTTCGACCAGCCGCGCCGGTGGATCAACTCCGGCGGCCTGGGCACGATGGGCTTCGGCCTGCCGTCGGCGATGGGCGTGCAGCTGGCGCACCGCGATGCGCAGGTCGCCTGCGTCACGGGCGAGGCGAGCATCCAGATGTGCATCCAGGAGCTGTCGACCTGCACGCAGTACCGGCTGCCGATCAAGGTGGTGATGCTCAACAACCGCTACATGGGCATGGTGCGCCAGTGGCAGGAGTTCTTCCACGGCAACCGCCACGCCGAGTCGTACATGGATGCGCTGCCCGACTTCGTCAGGCTCGCCGAGTCGTATGGCCATGTCGGCATGCGCATCGAGAAGCCCGCCGACGTGGAAGGCGCGATGCGCGAGGCGTTCGCGATGAAGGACCGGCTGGTGTTCATGGACTTCATCACCGACCAGACCGAAAACGTGTTTCCGATGGTGCCCGGTGGCAAGGGGCTGTCGGAGATGATCCTGGTCTGACCCGGCGTCCCGGACATCCCGGTGTCCCCGCGATGTCCGGGGCGCCGGCGCACCACTTCCCGCTCCGCGAGGCTGCACGTCCTTCCGCGCTGCCTTTCGCCCGAATCCATACGTACTGATCGACAACCGATGCGCCATATCATCTCCATCCTGCTCGAGAACGAACCCGGCGCGCTGTCGCGGGTATCAGGCCTGTTCTCGGCCCGCGGCTACAACATCGAGTCGCTCACGGTGGCCCCGACCGAAGACGCCACGCTGTCCCGGATGACCATCGTCACCACCGGGTCCGAGGAAGTCGTCGAGCAGATCACCAAGCAGCTGAACAAGCTGATCGAGGTCGTGAAGGTGGTCGACCTGTCCGACGGGGCTCACATCGAGCGCGAGCTGATGCTCGTCAAGGTCCGCGCCGCAGGCAAGGACCGCGAGGAGATGAAGCGCATGGCCGACATCTTCCGCGGCCGCATCATCGACGTCACCGACAAGTCGTACACCATCGAACTCACGGGGGAGGGGTCCAAGCTCGACGCCTTCCTCCAGGCGGTCGAACCCGGGCTGATCCTGGAGACCGTGCGCACCGGCGCCTCGGGCATCGGCCGCGGAGAGCGGGTACTCAAGGTCTGACCACAGGGCCGGCCGGTGCCCGCGGTACACCGGTTCCAATGCCGGGCGCGCAGCGTCCGGTGCACTTATTCGATCCACACACACACAACGCATCGCGGAGACTGGGCATGAACATCTTTTACGACAAGGACGCCGACCTGTCCCTGATCAAGGGCCGCAACGTAACCATCCTCGGCTACGGATCGCAGGGCCATGCCCACGCGAACAACCTGAAGGATTCCGGCGTGAAGGTCACCGTCGGCCTGCGCAAGGGCGGTTCGTCCTGGGAGAAGGCCAAGGCTGCCGGCCTGACCGTCAAGGAAGTCGATGACGCAGTCAAGGGCGCCGACCTCGTGATGATGCTGCTGCCTGACGAGCACCAGGCGCAGGTCTACAAGGAATCGGTCGAGCCGAACATCAAGAAGGGCGCCACGCTGGCGTTCGCGCATGGCTTCAACGTGCACTTCCAGCAGATCCTGCCGAAGGCCGAGATCGACGTGATCATGATCGCGCCGAAGGGCCCTGGCCACCTGGTCCGTTCGACCTACACCCAGGGCGGCGGCGTGCCCTCGCTGATCGCCATCGCCCAGGATTCGAGCGGCAAGGCGCGCGATGTCGCGCTGTCCTACGCGGCGGCGATCGGCGCGGCCCGTGCCGGCGTGATCGAGACCACGTTCAAGGAAGAGACCGAGACCGACCTGTTCGGCGAGCAGGCGGTGCTCTGCGGCGGCGCGACTGCGCTGGTGCAGGCGGGCTATGAGACGCTGGTCGAGGCGGGCTATGCGCCCGAGATGGCCTACTTCGAATGCCTGCACGAGCTCAAGCTGATCGTCGACCTGATGTACGAGGGCGGCATCGCCAACATGCGCTACTCGATCTCGAACACCGCCGAGTACGGCGACTTCACCCGCGGTCCGCGCATCATCACCGAGCAGACCAAGATCGAGATGAAGAAGATCCTGACCGAGATCCAGACTGGCCAGTTCGCCAAGGAGTTCATCCTCGAGAACCGCGCTGACGCACCGACGCTCAAGGCGATGCGCCGCATCGGCCAGGCGCATTCGATCGAGACGGTCGGCGGCAAGCTGCGCGGCATGATGCCGTGGATCAAGGCCAACCAGCTGGTCGACCGGTCGCGCAACTGATGGCGCACTACCCGCATCCCATCCTCGCGCGCGAAGGCTGGCCCTTCATCGCGCTTTCGGTGGGTGCGGCACTGGCGGTGGCGGTGTTCGCCGGCCCGTGGTGGTCACTGCCGCTATGGGTCGTCGCGGTGTTCGTGGTGCAGTTCTTCCGCGATCCCGGGCGCAGCTTCGATGCCGGCAGCGATGCGGTGATCTCGCCGGCCGATGGCCGCATCGTGGCCGTGGAGAAGGCCCGTGACCCGTACCTCGAGCGTGATGCGCTCAAGGTATCGGTGTTCATGAATGTGTTCAACGTGCACTCGAACCGGGTGCCGGTGGATGGGGAAGTGCGCGAGGTGCGCTACTTCCCCGGGCGATTCTTCAATGCGGCGATCGACAAGGCCTCGCTCGAGAACGAGCGCAACGCGGTGGTGATCGACACCGCGGACGGCACGCGCGTCACCTGCGTGCAGATCGCCGGGCTGATCGCGCGGCGGATCCTCTGCTACGCCAAGCCCGGTGACCGGGTGGAGCGCGGCCAGCGATTCGGCTTCATCCGCTTCGGTTCGCGGGTCGATGTCTACCTGCCGCCGGACGCGATGCCGCGCGCGACGCTGGGTGATGTCGTGTTCGCTGGCCAGACGGTGCTGGCCGAGCTGCGGCGCGGCGCCGACGCGCCTGCGGCCGGCACCTCCGCCCAGGGGAAGCTGCAGTGATCCGCCGCGACCCGCACAAGGTGGCGAAGGTGGAGGGGCGCCGGCGCGGCATCTACTGGCTGCCCAACGCCTTCACGACGGCGGCGCTCTTCGCGGGCTTCTTCGCCATCGTGCAGGCGATGAACGGCCGTTTCGAGGTCGCGGCCGCCGCGATCTTCATCGCCGGCATCCTCGACGGACTTGACGGCCGCGTCGCACGCTGGACACGCACCCAGAGCGCCTTCGGTGCCGAGTACGACTCGCTGTCCGACATGGTCTCGTTCGGCGTTGCCCCGGCGCTGGTGGTCTATGTCTGGGCCTTGAAGGATTTCTCCCACCTCGGCGAGATCGGCACGAAGTCGCAATGGATGGTCAGCCGGCTGGGCTGGATCGCGGCCTTCATCTACTGCGCCTGTGCGGCGCTGCGTCTCGCCCGGTTCAACACGCAGCTCGACATCGCGGACAAGCGCTATTTCACCGGCCTGCCGAGTCCCGCGGCGGCCTGCCTGGTGGCGAGCCTGGTCTGGGCGTTCAGCCTCTACCAGGTCGAGGGCGGCGACGTGATGTGGCTCGCCTGGATCGTCACCGTGTTCGCCGGCTTCTCGATGGTCAGCAACTTCAAGTTCTACAGCGGCAAGGACATCAACGTGCGCAAGGTGGTGTCCTTCCGCGTGATCGTCGGTACGGCGATCGGGGTCGGATTGCTGAGCCTCATCGCCGACACGCTGGCCGAGCTGCTGCTCGCCGTGTCGGTGGTCTATGCGCTGTCCGGTTACGTGATGCCGCTGTTCTCGATGCGCGGTGGCAAGCCCGCTCAGCCGACGCCGGATGACGCGGGGCAGGGCATGGCAGGGCCGCCTCCCGGGCCCGGCGACAAGGGTGATCCGCGCGACTGAGCGGGTGGCGGCGGCGTTGGACGCGTTGGACTTGCGCTCCGGTTGCGCACGTCCTAGACTCCATGCATGTCCTCGGTAACCCAACGCGTCGTGATCTTCGCCCTGCTGACCAGCACCCTGCTGTCCAGCCGCCTGCTGCGCCCCGCGCGCTAGCCATCCACGACCCCTGTTGCGTTACCCCGCGCCGGCTCATGACCTGAACCGGTGATCGAAGCCACTGACCGCATATCCTGCGGCAAGGAGACATCATGAGCAGCGACCGCCTCATCATTTTCGACACCACCATGCGCGACGGCGAACAGAGCCCGGGCGCCACCATGACCCGGGAAGAGAAGCTGCGCATCGCACGCCAGCTCGAGCGGATGCGGGTGGACGTGATGGAAGCCGGTTTTCCGGCGGCGAGCAACGGCGACTTCGAGGCAGTGCATTCGGTGGCGTCGATCATCCGCGAGTCGACGGTATGCGGCCTGTCGCGCGCGAACGAAGCGGACATCCGCCGTTGCGCCGAGGCGATCGCGCCTGCGCCGCGCAAGCGCATCCACACCTTCCTTGCCACTTCGCGCATCCACATGGAAAAGAAGCTGCGCATGGAGCCGTCCCAGGTACTCGAGACGGCGGTCAATGCAGTGAAGTTCGCGCGCGGCTTCACCGACGACGTCGAGTTCTCGCCCGAGGATGCCGGCCGTTCCGACATCGACTTCCTCTGCCGCGTGCTCGAGGCGGTGATCAAGGCAGGCGCGACCACGCTGAACATCCCCGATACGGTCGGCTACACGATGCCCGAGCAGTACGGCGCCCTGATCCGGGTGCTGCGCGAGCGCGTGCCGGGTGCCGACAAGGTGGTGTGGTCGACCCACTGCCACAACGACCTCGGCCTTGCCGCCGCCAACTCCCTGGCCGGCGTGATGAACGGCGCGCGCCAGGTCGAATGCACGATCAACGGCCTGGGCGAGCGTGCCGGCAACGCCGCCCTGGAAGAGATCGTGATGGCGGTGCGCACCCGCCAGGATTTCTTCACCTGCGACACGAACATAGACACCACGCAGATCGTGCCGGCCAGCCGGCTGGTCGCAGGCATCACCGGTTTTGCGGTGCAGCCGAACAAGGCCGTGGTCGGCGCCAATGCTTTCGCCCATGAGTCGGGCATCCACCAGGACGGGGTGCTGAAGAACCGCGAGACCTACGAGATCATGCGCGCGCAGGACGTGGGCTGGAATGCCAATCGCATCGTGCTCGGCAAGCTGTCCGGTCGCAACGCGTTCCGTACCCGGCTGCAGGAACTCGGCGTGGTGGTCGAGTCGGAGGAGATCCTGAACGCCGCGTTCGCCCGGTTCAAGGAGCTGGCCGATCGCAAGCACGAGATCTTCGACGAGGACCTGCAGGCATTGATGTCCGACGAGACGGTGACGGCGCAGGTCGAGCTCTACAAGCTGGCATCGATGAGCGCGCATTCCGAGACCGGCGAGCCGCCGCGGGCCCGGGTCACGCTGTCGATCGGCGGCAATGAGCGCACGGCCAACTGCACCGGCAGCGGTCCGGTCGACGCGGCGTTCAAGGCGGTCGAGTCGCTGGCCTGCAGCGGCGCCGACCTGCAGCTGTATTCGGTGAACAGCATCACCAAGGGCACCGAGTCGCAGGGCGAGGTCACCGTCCGGTTGCACCTGGCCGGGCGCATCGTGAACGGCGTCGGTGCAGATACCGATATCGTGGTTGCGTCCGTCAAGGCCTACCTGAACGCACTCAACCGGCTGCAGGCAAACATCGAGCGGACCAACCCGCAGGGTTGATCGGCGGGCAGGTCAGCTGGCAGTTCCGCGGACAGCCGGTCGACTGGCCGATCCGCTGCCGGCCGTGGGCGGCGGTTCGAACCGGGCGACCGACTTGCGCAGGTCCACCGCGAGGTATTGCAGGTGGCGGGCGGCGGCTTCGGCCCCGCCCACGGCCTGTGCATTGGCTTCGGTCATGCGCGCGATCTCCTCGATGCAGCGGGCGATGCCCTCGGTGGCGACCCGCTGCGCGCCGGTGGCGTCGGCGATCTCGCGGATCATGGCGCGATTCTCGGCCACGCTGCGGCCGATGTCCTCCAGTGCCCGGGCTGCTGCTGCCGCCTGCGCGACCCCGGCGCCGGTCTTGTCGGTGCAGCCCGACATGGTCGCCACCGCGCTCGTGGTGTCGCCGATGATCGATGCGATCACCTCGGCGATCTCCTCGGTCGATCGCGACGTGCGCTCGGCCAGCTTGCGCACCTCGTCCGCGACGACGGCGAAGCCGCGCCCCTGTTCGCCGGCGCGGGCCGCCTCGATCGCCGCGTTCAGCGCCAGCAGGTTGGTCTGTCCCGCGATGTCGTGGATCGTGCGCGCGATGCCGTCGATCTGGTGCGACCGTTCGCCGAGCCGTTGCACCATCGTGCTCGAATCCCGGATCGACACGGCAATCGCTTCGACGTCGCGCGCCGTGCGACCGACCACCTGGTGGCCGGCGCCGGAGGCCTCGCCGGCGGCATCCGACAGCCGTGCTGCCACCGCCGCGTTGTCGGCGACGTGTGCGACGCTGACCGTCACCTGCTCGACCGCACTCGCGGCATCGGCGGCGCTTCCGCTCTGCTGGCGCGAAGCAGCGGCGATCGCGTTCGACGTGCCGGCCAGTTCGTCCGAGGCGAAGCCGAGGCGGGCGGCTGCGGCACTCACCGAGCGTACCGCCTCTTCCGTCCTGTCGACGAAGCTGTTGATCCACCGTGCCAGTGAAGCGCTGCCGTCGTCTGCGAGCGACGATGCATCCAGCCGGGTGGACAGCGGCCCGCCGCATTCGGCGATGTGCAGGAAGTGGGCGGACATCGTTTCGATCGCGCGCGCCATCGGTGCCACCGTCAACCGGTGGAAGAGCCAGGCTGCAATCCCCGCCCAGGCGCCGAGCGTCAACGCATGTGCGACCGGACCTGCCTCGAGCACATGGCGCAGCAGTGCGTCGATGCCTGCGGTGGCCAGTGCCAGCCCGCAGAAGGCGCGCATCGATCGATAGCCCGGCGGCCGCGTCCGGCACGCCTCCTCGAGGTCTGCCTCGCACATCATGCCCCAGCGGTCGGGCGACCCGGGCAGGCTGAAGGTGAGCCCCTTGCCGATCACCGGAACATGCCGGTAGTCGGGATATCCGGGGTAGGTGGCGAACAGGCTGCGCCCCTGGCGGATGGTCTCCTGCACGCCGGGATGCAACGCGCCGGTCGCCGGATCGTTGAACACGAGTTCGAACTCGGTCTGTGCGGCCACGCGCACCGTGCCCCACCGTGTCCGCACGCCGTCGCGCAGGTTGTCTCCGCCAGTGAAGGTGCGGTCCTCGAACCGCGAGCGCGACAGCGCCGTGCCCGTGCGGATCGACGGGTCGAAGCGGGACTCGGCCATGAACAGGTAGTTGTCGCCGGAGTCCGGGAACACATGTCCCGCCTCGCGCTGGATGAGGTCGCTCAGGACGTCGTTGGGCACGCGTGCACAGAGGCAGCCCAGCGTGCGTCCTGCGCTGCGTACGGGCTGCCGGAACATCAACGTCACCGCGTCATGGAACTTCGACGTGGTGGCGCCCAGGGCGAGCGTGCGCGCATCCAGGTAGGGCCCGTGCAGGAAGGGTGCAGCCAGGCCGGCGGCCAGCGCCCGTGGCTGGTCGTCATCGCTGCCGGTGCGCTGCCGGCAGGTGGATGCGATGACCCGGCCGTCGGCCGAGACATAGGCCAGTTCGGATATCTCCGGGCGCGCATCGAGCGCGGCCTGCAGCTGGGCCGGGTCCGGCGCCAGGTCGGCGGCGCCAGGGACAGCGGCGCCCGCGAGGTCGCGTGCCACCGCCTCGAGGAACTGCCAGTGGCCGTTGGTCCAGTCGACCAGCAGGCGATGACGGGTCGCCGCGATGCCTTCGAAGGTCGCCTCCCGCAGCGGCCGGCGGCGGCCATTGGCCAGGCA
>JBIITW010000344.1:0-3216 GCA_044340265.1 Burkholderiales bacterium
TGGACATCAAGCTGGGCTGCAAGATCGGCGAAGTGAAGAAGGGCAAGTCCGGCGTGTCGATCGCCTACGAGCAGGATGGCAAGGCGAGCACGCTCGACTGCGACAAGCTGATCGTGTCGATCGGCCGCGTGCCGAACACCGACGGCCTCGCGGCCGATGCGGTCGGCCTGAAGGTCGATGCGCGCGGCTTCATCGAGGTCGACGGCCATTGCCGCACCACGCTGCCCAACGTCTACGCGGTCGGCGACGTCGTGCGCGGGCCGATGCTCGCGCACAAAGCCATGGAAGAGGGCGTGATGGTCGCCGAGATCATCGCCGGCCAGGCCGGCCATGTGAACCTCGACACCGTGCCGTGGGTCATCTACACCTCGCCCGAGATCGCCTGGGTGGGCAAGACCGAGCAGCAGCTCAAGGCCGAAGGCGTCGCCTATCGCACCGGCCAGATCCCGTTCATGGCCAACGGCCGTGCGATGGGCATGGGCGACACCACCGGCTTCGTGAAGATGATCGCCGATGCGAAGACCGACCGTATCCTCGGCGTGCACATCATCGCTGCCCATGCCTCGGAACTGATCTCCGAGGCCGTGGTCGCGATGGAGTTCTCCGCCAGTTCGGAAGACCTCGCGCGCATCGTGCATGCCCATCCGACGCTGTCGGAGGTGATCCACGAGGCGGCACTCGCAGTCGAAAAGCGTTCGCTGCATTTCTGAACGCGAACGATCCGACGGGGGTGCAGTGGGTGCAGTAGGTGAAGTGAAGGTGCCGGAAGCTGCGCCGCCGGCGCCGCCTCCGGCGGACGGCAGCCTGCTCGCTGCCTGGGTCCGCCGGCATGCCGCAGGCCATGGCTACACGCTCGACCCCGCCCAGGAGTCGATGTTGCCGGCGTTCCGCAGGGTGTTCGACGGGCTGCTCGAACTGGAGCAGTCCGACCGTTCGCTGCTGCGCCGCCTGTCGCGGCGGCGCAGCGTGCGCGGGCTGTACCTCTGGGGCGGCGTGGGCCGCGGCAAGAGCTTCCTGATGGATACGTTTTTCGCCGCTGCACCGACGGCGCGCAAGAAGCGTATCCACTTCCATCGCTTCATGCAGGAGATCCACCATCGCCTGCGCGACCTGCAGGGCCGCGCGAACCCGATGCGCCAGGTCGCCCGGCTGATCGCCGAGGATGCACGCCTGCTCTGCCTCGACGAGTTCCATGTCACGGACATCACCGACGCGATGCTGATGCGCAACCTGCTCGAAGGGCTGGTCGAGGAGGGCGTGGTGCTGCTCACCACCTCGAATGCGCGCCCCGACGACCTGTACCGCAACGGGCTGCAGCGCAGCGGCTTCCTGCCGGCGATCGAACTGCTCAAGCAGCACCTCGAGGTGATCGAGGTGGCGTCCGAGGTCGATTACCGGTTGCGTGCGCTGCACGCCGGTGGCGTGTACCACTCGCCGATCGATGCGGCCGTCGAGGCCCGGCTGGAGGCGGAATTCCAGGCGCTGGCCGGCGAGGCTGGCGAGGCCGGGGTGGCGATCGAGGTCGACGAGCGCGAGTTCGTCGCGCGCCGCGTCTCGAGCGGAACGGCCTGGTTCGATTTCCGCATGCTCTGCGACGGCCCGCGCGGGAAGTCCGACTACATCGAACTGGCGCGCCGATTCCATACGGTCATCGTGTCGGGGGTGCCGGAACTCACCGCGAACGAGCGGGACGTCGCCCGGCGTTTCGTCTGGATGATCGACGAGTTCTATGATCGGCGGGTGAAGCTGATCCTGTCGGCCGACGTATCGGTCGACCGCCTGTTCGTGCGCGTGCCGCTCAACGACGTGTACAAGGAGCAGAAGGGCAGCGGCGAGTTCGATCGTACGGTCAGCCGGCTGATCGAGATGCAGTCGGTGCACTACCTGGCGGAACCGCACCTGCCCTGAGGCCGGGGCTGCGCACTGCGGCCCGCATCGCTTCAGGCCGACACCAGTCCGTGTTCAGCCCGCGTTCAGTCCGCCGCCTGTCCTGAATCATCGGGCTGCGGTACCCTCTCGCCGTCGCGCGTCTGGCGCGACGTCATCTGCCGGAGTAGAAGATGGTCCTGCTGGTCAATGCGCCGACCGAGAATGGCAGCGCCTGGCGCGAGATGTTCCTGAAGCTGGACCCCTCTCTCGAGGTGCGGGTCTGGCCCGACGTGGGCGATCCGGCGCAGGTCGAGGTGGTGTTCGCCTGGCGCCACCAGCATGGCGACCTCGCGCGCTATTCCAACCTGCGTGCGGTGTTCTCGCTGGGCGCAGGGGTCGATGGCCTGCTCGCCGATGCATCGTTCCCGCGCCAGGTGCCGCTGGTGCGCATGGTCGATCCGAACCTCGGCGTGCTGATGACCGAATACGTGCTCGCCGCGGTGCTTCGCCACCATTGCGAACTCGACCACTACCACCGGCTCCAGCAGGCCGGACGCTGGGAGAAGCGGGTACGCCCCTTCGCCGCCGACCGCGTGGTCGGCGTGATGGGCATGGGCGAACTCGGTGCACGCGCCGCAGGTGCGCTGCTCGGGCTCGGCTTCAACGTGCGCGGCTGGTCGCGTCGGATCCGCACGCTGCCCGGCCTCGAGACCTTCGCCGGCGAGGCCGGGCTGACCGCATTCCTCGCTGGCACCGAGATCCTGGTCTGCCTGCTGCCGCTGACCCCGCAGACGCGGGGCATCCTGGGTGCCTCGACATTTTCGCGCCTGCCGCGCGGCAGTTGCGTCGTGAATGCGGCGCGCGGTGGCCACCTGGTGGATGCCGACCTGCTCGCAGCGCTGGACGCCGGGCAGCTGTCGGGGGCGACGCTCGACGTGTTCGAGACCGAGCCGCTGCCCGAAGGGCATGCGTTCTGGAGCCATCCGCGCATCCTGGTGACGCCGCACATCGCGAGCGTGACCAGCCTGCCGACGGCAGCCGCGCTGGTCGTGGACAACCTGAAGCAGTGGCGCGCCGGGGGCATGCTGCTCAACGTGGTCGACCCGGACCGGGGATACTGACCGGGTTCGATCAGTGCAGCTTCACCCGCGGTTCGCTGCTGCGGGAGAACAGGCGCGACAGCGTGTCCATCACCACGCGTGCAGCCCCGTGCAGTGCGTATTCATGCATCTTGTGCAGCGAGATGTACATCATCCGCGCGAACAGGCCTTCGATGAACAGGCGGCCGCCGACCAGCGCACCCATCAGCGAGCCGACGGTGCTGTGTTCGCCGAGCGAGACCAGGGA
>JBIITW010000144.1:0-12636 GCA_044340265.1 Burkholderiales bacterium
GGGGGCGCGCGGGGGGGCCCCCCGCGACTGGATTGTATGCGAGCGTGGGTGTCGCTCAGTCCAGCGGCACGGCGTTCAGGCCTGCCACGCGCTGGAAGGAAGCGTCGCCAGTGAGCATGCGGTGCTCCCGTCCCAGCTGGAGGCAGCTGGCTGCCTGCAGTGCATCCGGGGTCCGCAGTCCGTGGCGCACGCGCACCACTGCGGCCAGTTCGACCACGTCGCGCGTCAGTTCCACCCACGACAGGTCCGGGCGCGCAAAGAACGCGTCATATCGTCCCAGCGTGGCGGGGTCGTCGCGCTTCATCGGGCCGACGCGGCATTCCAGCCAGGTGAGCCGGCTGATCGCAAGGGCGACATCACCATGTTGTTCAGCGATCGACTGGACCGTGGACCGCGTTCGCGTGGCGAAGGGCTCGTGACCCTCCATCAGGTAGATCAATGCGCTCGAATCCAGGAAGACGATCACCGCTTCTTCACCAACCGCGTTCCTGGTCGAGCGCCTCGTCGATATCCTGCTTGCTGCGCAGATTGGCGGAAGGCTGCGCCAACAACCACTGTATGGCTGTCTGCCCTGGCACTCGGGTCGGTTGGCCGCCTGTCAACCTGAGGTACTCATCTTCCGACAGCACGACGGCGGCAGCCTTGTTGCGCTTCACGATGTGCACAGGGCCGTGGCGAAGGCCCTCCTCGATAGCCGCCATTCCGCGCCGCTTGAGCTCTGCGACCGTCAACGTATTGTTCATGGACGCACCAAAAAGTACTGTTCAGGAATTCATCGTGCTATTTTCAGTACTGAAAGTCAACGCTGCGACTTTCCGGCAGCGCCGCCTCAGTGCTGGCAGAACCCCGCGACATGGTACGGCGTCTTCGCCAGCCCGCTGCAGAACTGGCTGACGTACGGTTCCATCTGCTCGCACAGCGCGCGCGATTCGCGATTCACGTCGGCCAGCCGCTCGATCGCGACCGCGGCCTTCGCGCGCAGGGCATCGAAGTCGAACGCCGTGAACCGTCCGGCCTCGATCAGCACCCGGCCATCGACGATCACCGTGTGCACGCCGGTGCCGTCCTCGCAGTGCACGAGCTGGTTCACCGGGTCGTTCAGCGGCACGTAATGTGGCGCGCCGAGGTCGAGCAGCACGATGTCGGCCTTGTAGCCCTTCTGCAGCCGGCCGATCTGGCCTGCGAAGCCGAGAGCCTGTGCGCCGCCCTCGGTCGCCGCGCGCAGCACTTCCTGCGTCGACAGCCAGAGCTCGGTGTCGCGGCCGTGCACGCGCGACACGAAAGAGGCCAGGCGCATCGCCTCGAACATGTTCAGGTTGTCCGACGAGCCGGCACCGTCGGTGCCCAGTGCGAGGTTCACGCCGCGGGTGAGCATCGCGCGGGTGTCCGCGAGACCTGACCCCAGCTTCATGTTGCTGCCGGGGTTGTGCGAGACGGAGCAGCCATGGTCGGCCAGGCGCGAGCGGTCGTCGTCGTCGAGCCAGACACCATGCGCGACGCAGAAGCCGGGCTTGAGCAGGCCGAGGCTGTCCAGATGGGCGACCAGTGTCTTGCCGTAGCGCTTCTGCGCGACGAGCGCCTGTATCTTCGATTCGGCCACGTGCATCTGGAAGCCGACATCGAGCTCCAGCCCGAGGTCGCGGCAGCCGGTGAGGAATTCATCGCTGCAGTGGTGCGGGATGGTCGGGCCGAGCGCCGGTCGGATCCGGGTGCGGTCATGCTTCCAGTTCGTGAACAGTTCGCGGCACACGGCGACGCTCTGGGCATGCGGGGCATGCTTGATTGAGAGGGCCTGTTCGCGCAGCGGGCCGGGCAGGGCGTCGGCCAGCCCCGGGATCGCTTCATAGAAGCTGCGGTCGGCCATCATCGGCGCCAGCGTCGCGCGGATGCCGACATCGGCATAGGCCTGCGCCACCGCGTTCACGCCGTCGATCGTCGGCAGCGGGAACTCGGCGAACATGTCGAACGAGGCGGTGCAGCCCTTGCGCAGCATCTCGCAGGCGCCGATCGCGGCCGACAGGTACTTCTCTTTCAGCGAGCGGCGTGCGCCGGTCCACGAGGCATTGGCGAGCAGGATCTCGAGTGTCCAGCGGTCGGCGATGCCCTTGGACAGGTTGGTCTGTGCATGGTTGTGGCCGTTGACCAGGCCCGGGATCACCAGGCGGTCGGACGCATCGACAAGCTGCTTGCCTTCCGTGGAAACCGTACCCGGTGCGGTGATGTCGACGATGCGGTCCGCATCGACCACGATGTCGGCCGGCTCGAAACGGTAATTCGCCGGGTTCAGTACCCGGCCGCCCTTGACCAGCATCATGATGGAGTCCCCTCGAAGAGATGAGCCTGTTCCAGGCGCAGGAACGAAGCATAACCGTCCTCGCCGATCAGGAAGCCGTAGGACAATCGGCCGCGCAGCATCAGCGCGGCTTCGGTCGATGTGCCCGGCGGCAGCTCGAAGCCGGGCAACTGCAGCGAGGCGACCGGCATCGGCGCACAGTCGGGGCAGGCGCCGGCCTGGTCGACCAGCATCCAGCGGCTGTCGTCATGGGTGCGCACGATGAACGCCCGGAACTGCACCCATTCGCCGCACAGCGCTTCGCACAACGCGGCGTAGCCCAGCGCATCGGTGCCGTGGCGGTCGAACAGGTCTTCCATGTTCAGCGGGACGACGGTGGCTTCGGTGGGCGCCACCACATCGGTCGGTACGGTCGATGCCGGTACGGGTGCGGTCACTGGTGCAGGTGCCGTACTTGCCGTCGCCGTCGGTCGCGTCGCGGCTTTACACTGCGGCAAACTCGGCCTCCTGGGTCCGCATCACCTCGCGCTCCATGTGCGCGGTCAGGCGCGTCCGGTAGTCGTTGAACGCCGGATCGGTATAGCTTCGCGGGCGCGGCAGGTCGATGCGCACATCCTCCAGGATGCGGCCCGGGCCGGCGCTGAACACGACGACCCGATCGGACAGCAGCACCGCCTCGTCGATCTGGTGGGTGACGAACAGTATCGTCGACTTGAAGCCCGACCAGATCTCGAGCAGGAACTGCTGCATCAGCACCCGGGTCTGGAAGTCGAGCGCGGCGAACGGCTCGTCCATCAGGATGAAGGCCGGGTTGCCGACCAGCGCACGGGCGATCGCCACCCGCTGCTTCATGCCGCCCGACAGCTGGTGCGGGAAGTGTTTCGCGAACTTCGTCAGGCGTACCCGCTCGAGCACCTCGCCCGCGCGCCGGCGCCGCTGCGCCGGTTCGACGCCCTTCATCTTCAGCCCGAACGCCACGTTGTCCTCGACGTTGAGCCACGGGAACAGCGAATGCTCCTGGAACACCATCACCGCGTTCGGGTTGGGGCCGGTGACCGGGGTATCGTCGATGCGCACTTCCCCCGAGGTGATCGGCTCCAGGCCGGCGATCAGTTCGAGCAGCGTGCTCTTGCCGCAGCCGGACGGCCCGAGCAGCGCGACGAATTCGCCCGAGGACACCGACAGCGAGATGTCGCGCAGGGCCTCTACCGCCAGCCCGTCGTTCGAAGGCCAGGTCTTGCCGACCCGGGAACAGGTGAGTGAACTCATCGCGACCTCATTGCTTCCACCAGAGCACTTTGCGCTGCACGAACAGCAGGAAGGAATCGACCGCATAGCCGACGATGCCCACGATGCAGATGCCGAGCATGATCAGGTTGCCGTTGAACATCTCGCGGCCGAGGATGACCATCATGCCGACGCCATTCTTCAGGCCGACCATCTCGGCGGCGAGCACCGCCATCCACGCGGCGAAGAAGTTGATGCGCAGCATGATGAACACCTGCGGCAGCACCGCCGGGAAGATCACCCACTGCCAGACCTGCCGCTCGGAGGCGCCATAGGTGCGCGCGGTCTTGATCAGCCGCGGGTCGACCGAGCCGACCGCCGCCACCGTCGACAGCGTGAGCAGGAAGTAGACGCCGACGAACACGATGAAGATCGCGGTGGCGTTGCCGATGCCGAGCAGCATGATGCCCAGCGGGATCCAGGCGATCGGCGCGATCGGTGCCAGCCCGCGCACGATCGGCAGCATGGCGGCCGAGGCGACCTTCGACATCGAGATCAGGATGCCGGTGACGATGGCGGCTGCGAAGCCCAGCGCCATGCCGGCCAGCACCCGGTAGACGCTGGCGAAGATCGCCCCCGGGATGCCCATCGCATCGTTGCCGAAGCCGACCTTCAGGTTGCTCTCGATCGCATAGCCGATGAACGAGGAGGGCGGCGGGATCAGCGAGGCCTGCATCCAGCCACGCGCGATGGCCAGTTCCCACATGCCGACCAGCACCGCCCACGGAATCAGCGTCGCCAGCGCGAGGATGCCGCGCTGGCGCCACGGTGAGGGCGGCAGCACCCCCTGGGGTTCCGCCCAGCACCGCCTGGGGGTCAGGTCTTGAATTTTGCATCTGCGACGCAAAACTCAAGACCTGACCCCCCATGATCCGACTGCGCGCACCGGCTCAGACCGTCTTCAGCGTTTCGCGCAGCAGGCGAAGATCCATGACCTCAGGGATCTTCTTGATGTAGCCGAGCGAGAGCATGTCCTTGATCGCGATCTCCATGCCCTTGTCGCCGCCCTGGGTCAGGTCGACCTGCGGCAGCTGGCGCGGCAGCGAGGCGCGCAGCGTCTCGCGGTCGACCCGGTAGTACTTGCCCTTGTCGAGGATGTCGACCGCCTTCGCCATGTCGCCGCGGATCAGACGGTCGGCACGCAGCAGCACGCGCAGGTAGCGGCGCGCGGCTTCCGGGTACTGCGCGAGGAAGTCCTGGCGCGCGTTGGTCACGCAGTCCGGGCCGTCCTTGCCCCAGGTCTCGAGGTTGCTCGCGATCGGCACGCCGCCCATCTTGTCGACCAGGTTGGTCGAGAACGGCTCGACATGGGTGACCACGTCGACCGCCTTCGCCTCGAACGCAGCGGCCATCGACAGCGTGTCGTTGAACCAGACCATGTTGAAGTCGTCGTACTTCAGGCCGTTGTTGGCGAGCGCCCGGAAGGCCATCATCTCGAAGGTGTTCAGGCGCATCGCGCCGATCTTCACGCCCTTGCCCTTCGCCTTGACCAGGTCGGCCATCGACTTGATGCCGGAACCGCCCTGGGCGATCAGGAAGATGCCGCCCGCGCCGCTGCCGGCGATGGTGCGCACCGGCGCGCCGTTGTGGGCTGCGACGATCACGTTGGTGAACGGCACATGGGCGATCTGGATCGCGCCGCTGACGAGTGCTGCCAGGCCGTCGCCCGGGTTCGGCACGAAGCGCAGTTCGACGTTAAGGCCTTCCGCCTTGAACATGCCGGTGGCATGGCCGTAGAACAGCGGCGACATGCAGATGCCGACCAGGTGGCCGATGCGGATCACGTCAGGCTGCGGGAAGCCCTGGGCGTTGACGGTGGTGGCGCTGCCGAGGGTGGCGGCGCCGGCGACGGCGGCGGTGGACTGCAGGAACTGTCGACGCTTCAAGGGGCGCTCCTCGGCGGGTGGGGGATGTCGAGGGCTGGATGTCCAGCCGATGGCATCGCTCATAAAGCAAACGCCATTCCACCTGCGATCGGGCCCGGCATCGCAGCATGCAACCATGCGTGCATTGCCGAGCCTGCACGCGGAACGTGCGGCATCCGGCGTCCCCGCCCCATTTCAGCGCTTGTACGGCCTCAGTTCATGCATGTTCTGACGCACATAGTCGAGCACATGGTGGCGCTTGGGCAGCCGCGGCGGCGACCCGCCGGGCGGGATCGACCCCTCGGCGTCGCCGTCGGCGTCCGGTGGGAACACCCTGACCATCGTCTCGAAGATGCGATTCCAGCGCTGCTTCAGCGTGTTGGCCGAGGTGCCCAGCGGGGCCTCGAGTTCGCGGTCGGTGTAGCCGAGCAGGGCGAAGCGGAGCAGCTTCTGCTGGGCCGGGGTGAAGCCGAGCAGCGGTTCGGAGCGGTTGAACATCCACAAGCGCATCGGGTCGTAGCTGTTGTCGATCGCCGGCGGCCGTCGCAGGCCGCCGAGGAACGGGCGATAGCGCGGGCCGGCCGCCGTCAGTTCCGGATGGCCGGGCGCATAGCTCGACAGCAGCGAGAAGCCGCCGCCGGCGAGGTAGTCGATGTGCTGCTGGCCATAGCATTCCCAGAGCAGCGTCTTCACGTAGTAGCCGGCATGACAGAAATAGAACGCCTGCGGACCGAGTGGCAGCAGTTCCTTCTGCGAGGGATGCTGCAGGTCGTGCTCGTGCATCGGGTTGTGCAGCACGAACAGGTTTACGCCGTCGCCGGCGTTCGCCCGGCCGACCGCCTCCAGCGGCAGCACGGCCGAGTCGGCGCCATCGGCGTTCTCGTACAACCGCCGGGCAGGGTACGGCTCCCCCGAGCGGATCGCGGATTCGGCGAATGCGTCCGTCACGAACACGCTCATGCCGGCGGGCAGCATCGTGGCCGACGTGGGTGGTGGCACGATTGCCCTGGCCGTCGCGTTGATGCAGAACAATGCGCTGCTGGGTGCGGCCAACGGCGGCACGCTGCGCCTGGGTGGCGCGGTGACACAAGCGGGTGCGGGCCAGATCAACGCGGCCAACGGCAGCACCGTCCTGCAGAACGGTGTCACCATCACCGGCGGTGTGCTGAACACGGCAGGCACCGGGCGGGTGGCGGTCAGCAACAGCAACAACAACAACAACTTCCTGTCGGGCGTCACGCTGGGCCAGACCTATCTGGCAGGTGGCAATCAGGTGATTGCCAACAACGGCACCATCAATTCGAACGGTGGCGGCCTGATCACCGTGACGCCCACGACGCTGGTCAACGACGGGCTGGCGCGGGCACAGAACGGCACGCTGACCATCCAGTCCGCGCTGTCAGGCACCGGTACGCTGCAGGCGGACGCCACCGGGATAATCAACCTGGCCGCCGGCGCCAAGTCGCAAGGCACGCTGGCCATGGGTGCCACCGGCGCGACGCTGAACGTGAGCACCGGCAGCCTGACCCTCAGCAGCGACTACACCAACCTGGGCGCCGGCACGGGCAACAGCTTCAACCGCCGTGCGGGTATCGTCGGCGCGGGTGCGATCAACGCCGCACCCGGGGTGGTCCAGACGGTGACCGGCAACACGGTGAGCAACGGCACCAGCGCCACCCCGACGCTGGCGATCACCAACGTGCGCGTCGGTGCACCGACCACTTTCGACTTCCAGGTCGGCAACAGCGGCACCGGTCCGGCACTGCGCGGCGCGGTGCAGACGACGGTGAATGGCGGCAACCTGACCGATGGCCAGCTCGGCTTCACCGCGACCAACTTCGGTCCCGGGTCGACGCAGACGGTCAGCTTCAACGCGTCCGGTGCCGGGCTGATCGCGATCGCCCCGAACCAGCGGCTGGCGATCGTCAACAACTTCGACAATACCCAGTCGCAGAACCAGCTGCTGAACATCGTCGCCGGTCCGGGTGCGGCGGCGTACAACGCGGCGCAGGGCAGCGTGGGTGCGGCGCCGGTGACGGTCAACGTGGCGAACCAGCGGATCCTCGGCTCGGCGAGCACGGCACTGACCGTGAGCAACGTGGCGCCGACCGGTGCGTTCACCGAGGTGCTGAACGCGAGCTTCGGTGCCGCGACCGGAAACGCGACCAACAACATCGCATCGATCACCGGTGGACTGGGTGCCGGCGGCGTGGCGGCCGGTTCTTCGGACGGCAGCACGATGCGTGTCGGTGTAAACACCACGGTCGAGGGCCTGCGCACCGGCACCCAGGTGGTGAACTTCCAGTCCAACGGCACCGGCACCAGCGGCCTGGGCACGATCGGCGTCGGTAGCCAGACGGTCAACGTGCAGGGCAGTGTGTTCAAGGCAGCGGCCGGGCAGCTCGATACCGCTGCGCTGAACTTCGGCGTGATCCAGGTCGGGCAGTCGGTATCGCCGGTGAACCTGGCGTTCACCAACAGTGCGACCGGCCAGGCCGGCTTCGTCGAGGACCTGAAGGTCACCTTCGGTTCGATCACCGGCAGCAATTCGGGCTTCGTGTCGACCAACGGCGGGCAGATGACCGGCATCCTTGCCGGGCAGTCGAGCACCGGTGCCAACGGCACGATGACGGTGTCGGTGAACACGGCCAATGCCGGCGTGGTCAATGCGCAGGTGGGTCTCAACTACATCACCCAGGGCACGGCCGGTGGCGTGAGCAACGGGCTGGGTGAAGCCGGTGTCGGCAGCGGCAGCTTCGGGGTCAGCGGCACGATCAACGCGCTGATCGTCAACCAGGCGGCAGCGCAGATCAACAACCCGGCGATCACGATCGCGGCGCGGGTGGGTGATTCGCTGGCGAGCACACAGCGTGGGGTGAGCGTGACCAACGTCGCCGGCGCGCCGCCGCAGGCCGGGCTGAATGCGGTGCTGTCGACGACGAACAATCCGCCGGTCACGGCGACGGGCAGCTTCAACCTGCTGGGCGCGGGTGCGACGAACAACACCAGCCTGGTGGTCGGGCTGGCCAGCACCGCCGCGGCGCAGAGCTTCAGCAACGCCGCCACGACGGTGGCGTTCGTGTCGGATGCGACCAACCAGGGTTGCCTGGTGAACTGCACGGTCGACCAGGGCTCGCAGATCGTGACGGTCACTGGCCGGGTGTACACGCCGGCGGTGGCGAGCGTGGCACCGTCGGTGAACTTCGGCATCGTTCGGGTGGGCGACGTGGTTGCGGCGCGCGGGGTGTCGGTGGCGAACAGCGCGGCGGTGACGGCGCTGAACGACACGCTGACCGCGAGCATCGGTGGCACGGCGGGGGCGTTCAGCAACAACGGCGGCACGGTGAACGGCCTGATCGCGGGTGCGGCGGCGAACAACACTGCACTGACGGTGGGCCTGAACACCGCGGCTGCGGGCGTGTTCAACGGCACCGCATCGGTGGCGGCGACCAGCCGCAACCCGGACATGGCTGACCTGTCGCTGGGCAGTTCGTCGGTGACGCTCACGGGCCAGGTGAACAACCTGGCGCAGGCGGCGTTCCAGAAGACCTCGGGTGTGGGGACCTTCACGCAGACGGCGACCAACGCGTTCACGCTGGACTTCGGCGACATCGCACAGGGCGCGAGCGGGATCCTGACCGCGCGGCTGGCGGCGTGGAACCGTGCGCCGGTGGGCGAGCCTTCGGATGACCTTAAGGGCAGCTACACGGGTGCGGACGACACGGTGGCCCTGTCCTTCGGCGGCTTCAACGCCTTCGGTGCAAGCGGGACTGCGCTGGGCACCGACCAGACCGGTCCGGAACTGCTGGTGAACCTGTTCAACACGGCGAGCTTCGGCCTGTTCACGCAGAGCATCACGCTGACCGGCTTCTCGTTCAACGCGGACGACCTGATGGGCATCGGCACCAACGCCACACTGTTCGTGCGCGCCAACGTGATCGACCCGGGCACGTCGGTGATTCCGTTGCCGCCGGCGGGATTCCTGCTGCTCGGTGGGCTGGCGATGATGGGCTGGATGGGACGCCGCCGGACCGCCTGATCGGAAAATGGGGTCAGAGACGATTTAGCGATAAATCGTCTCTGACCCGGATTTCCGGACCCGGATTTCCGATGGCAATCGAAAATGGGGTCTGGCCCCAGTTTCCTTTCTCGTGCAATGGTCCGAAAGGATCAAGGGATCGGCGGCCCGCGCGGACGCTCGCGTGACCCGCTGCACGGTCGGGTTTGACCCGTGCAGCTAGAATGCGCGCGCCATGTCCATTTCGCCCGCTCAGGACGCCGACCCGAATGAGGCCGCACTGCTGACCGCGCTCGAGCGCGCGCGCGCGCTTGCCGATGCCGGTCAGTATGTGGCGTCGCTGGTCGAGGGGCAGCGCCTGCTCAAGCTCGTGCCCTGGCATCCGCACATCCTGCACCTGATCGGCGTCGCCCACGTGCAGTTGGGCAACCAGTTGCTGGCGATGAAGCACCTTGACCTGGCGCTGCAGCAGTTGCCTGGCTTCGCGATGCTGCATGCGCATCGCGGGGAAGCGTTACGGCGCGGCGGGCTGCTGGAAGAGGCAGTACAGAGTTGCCGGCGTGCGCTCGAACTCGATCCGGGCTGCCGCGAGGCGCGCCACAATCTGGTGGTCAGCCTGCTCGACCTGGGACAGTCTGGGCAGGCGCTGGCCGAGCTCGATGCCATGACTGGCCCCGGTCTCCCCGATCCGCAGCAGCAGTTCCAGCGCGCGCGCGCGCTGATCGATCTGGGCCGCGCACAACCGGCGGCCGAGGCATTGCAGGCGCTGGTGGCAGTCGAACCGCACGTCGCGGAAGCCTGGTCGGCACTGGCGGTAGCAAGGCTGCTGCAGGACGACCTCGTTGGTGCGCGTGCGGCAGCCGAGCGTGCCACGTCGATTGCGCCCGGGCTGCCGCAGGGCTGGCTTCAAGCCGGCGATATTGCGATCGCTGAACGGCGCGATGAAGACGCGGTGGCCGCCTACAGCCAGGCGCTGCGGATCGCCCCGGACTTCGCGGCTGCGCGCTACCAGTTGTCGCTCGCGTTGCTCGGCCTGGGCCGGTTTCGCGAGGGCTGGCAGCACTACGAGTCGCGCTTCGATCCCTCGCTGCCCGGCGGCGGCGTGCCGATGACCGCGCTGCCGATGCCGCGCTGGGCCGGCGAGCCGCTGGCCGGGCGCCGTCTGCTGGTGCTTACCGAGCAGGGCTTCGGCGACACCATCCAGTACATCCGCTTCCTGCCGCAGCTGCTGTCGGCCGGGGTGCAGATCGAGCTCGGCGCAAGCCCGGACCTCGAGGCGCTGATGCGCAGGCTGCCGGGTGTGCAACATGTGACCTCGCGCATCGAAAGCGTCTGGGCCAGCCGGGCTGATTTCTGGATGCCGGTGGCGAGCCTGCCGCTGTATCTCGGGCTGGAGCCGAATACGATTCCGGCGCAGGTACCGTACCTCACCGCGGATGCGCAGGCATGCGAGACCTGGCGCGCCCGGCTCGCCGCACTGGGCCCCGGCCTGCGCGTCGGGCTGGTGTGGGCGGGGCGCGCCACGCACGCCAACGACTTCCGGCGTTCGCTGCCGTGGGCGCACGTAGCCGCGCTCGGGCCATTGCCCGGCGTGCATTTCGTGTCGGTGCAGAAGGGGCCGGCGGCCGTGCAGGCGCGCGGGCACACGGGCTGGCCGCTGCTGGCGGCCGGCGAGGAGTGCCGCGACTTCGCCGAGACCGCAGCAGTGCTCGGTGCGCTCGATCTGTTGATCAGCGTGGACTCGGCGCCCGCGCATCTGGCCGGGGCGCTGGGGCTTCCCGTCTGGACGCTGCTGCCGCACAGTCCCGACTGGCGCTGGCGCATGGACGGCGAGCACTCGCGCTGGTACCCGACGATGCGCCTGTTCCGCCAGCCGGCGCCAGGCGATTGGCATACGGTGATCGCGCGCGTGCGCGACGCGCTGAACGAAGCGGTTGCGAAGGGCCCCGCTGCCGTGTGCGGCCACGATCCTGCCTCGGGTCAGTGCTGAGACCCGTCAAGCAGTTCGTCGATGCCACTGGGTACCCGACCTCGGGACAGCATTCTCTTGAAGGTCTCGTACACGTCGGTCTTCGAGCCGGCCTTGCGCAATGTGTCTTCATCGTTGAACCAGGCGTAGACGATGACCTTGATCGGTCTTGATGCAAACCTGAAGAACAGCCGGTACCGATCCGGCATGCCCGTCTTCACGCGTCGCCAGCTCGAGTATTCCGGGCCCAGCGCCTTGCCCAGCCGGAACTCCGGCGCGTCGGGGGCGGCCGGTACACGTTGTGTGACGGCCCGATACACCGACGCCAGCAAACGGGTCTTGGGGTGACTCTTGTAGCCCGCAGGGTCTTCTGCTGCGAGCAGGGCTACCCCCGCTTCGAGTTCATCGAGTGCGGCCTTGAAGGTGCGGTAGTAGTAGAGGCGCCAGCCATTCGCGACCATGGATCGGGCTCAATCCGGTTCCACGCCCTTGACCAGTTTGCCGATGCGGCGAAGCTGATCCGCATCCACCGGTACGATGTCTTCCGGGCGCCTGGTCATCTGCGCCTCGAGGAATCTGAGAAAGCCTGCGACCACCGGGTCATCTTCCCGATCCGCAGCCTTGCGGGGCGGGGCCTTCTTTGCTGACAGCAGCACGGCGCCATCGGCCACTACTGTCACCTGAACCTTGCCGGAGAACTCGGTGTGCGCGTTGAAGAACCCGGCGGGCAGACGGATGCCGCGCGAGTTTCCGACCTGCACGACCGTCCCTTCGTAGCGTTCCTGCAGTACCTTCGTCCCGCTCATCGTCGCCTCGTCATGTGAGTACGTCCGTAGTCACGAGATCCTACACCTGAAAAGGAACGAAGGGAACGCGCCGGGTCTTGCCTGGAGCAGGATTCGTAACCGGGGCCTTCTTGTCACATCCGAAGACGACACTGCTGTCTGCGGCCGCGATCCGGGGTCCTGCGTCTTCCCGGCGTCGTGGCGGTGCGTTCCCGGCCTTTCCCTTGCCCGATCCGGGCTGCCTGTTCTTTGGGCAAGAATCGGACGTCCGTTAGTCCGAATGGACTAACTAGTGGCCTTGGCCTGACCGGGTTGCCGACGCAGAACGTGAACGTGTCGGGCAATGTGTACCAGGTTGCACAGCCGACGCTGTCGACGAGCACGGTGAGCTTCGGCAACTTCCGCGCGGGCAACGCGCA
>JBIITW010000345.1:0-3188 GCA_044340265.1 Burkholderiales bacterium
CAGGATCGCCGGAGCGATCGTGCGAAGCAGGGGAGAGGGAGACGACGGGATTGACGGCAACTGCCATGGGGGATCGTCCATGAACCGAACGGTGACCCCCGTTTATCGGCTGCCGTTCACGGACCTTTAGCCCGGCCGGGCGCGATTGCGTCCGCGGCCGGGGCCTGCCCGGCGTTCAGCCAGCCGCGCCCCCGGCCGCCACCGGCGGCGCCTTGGCCTGCGATTCCGGCGCGATGAAGTAGGCTTCTTCCGGCTTGCGCCGGTCGCCGCCCAGGAACCGCGTGGCGCGGTCGAGGCTGACGAAGAAGGTCGGCGTGACATACAGCGTCAGCAGTTGCGAGAACAGCAACCCGCCGACCACCGCCAGCCCGATCGGCGCCCTCGATTCGGCGCCGACCCCGGTCGCCATCGCGATCGGCAGCGTCGCGAACACCGCGGCGAAGCTGGTCATCATGATCGGCCGGTAGCGCACCACGCAGGCCTCGACGATCGCGTCGATCGGGGTAAGGCCCCGCTCGCGCTGCAACTGCAGCGCGAAGTCGACCATCATGATGCCGTTCTTCTTGACCAGTCCGACCAGCAGGATGATGCCCACGAAGCTGAACACGTTGAGCTCGTAGCCGAACAGGATCAGCGTGAGCAGCGCGCCGAAGCCGGCCAGCGGCAGGGCCGTCAGGATGGTGATCGGATGCCCGAAGTGCTCGTAGAGGATCGCCAGTACGCCGTAGATCACCAGGATGGTGATCAGCAGGAGGATCGGCAGGGCCTTGGTCGAATCCTGGAAGAACTTGGCGCTGCCGGCGAGGTTCACCGAGACGTCGGCCGGGACCGTCTCGTAGGCGATGCGCAGCGCGTCGTCCACGGCCTCGCCGACCGACACCCCGGCCGAGGCATTGAACGACAGGGTGACCGAAGCCAGCTGCCCGAAATGCTGCACGGTCATCGGCCCGACACCGCGGGTGATGGTCGCGACGCTCGACAGCGGCACCGTGATGCCGCCCGGGCTCTGCACGTGGATCATCGAGAGGGCATTGATGTTCTGCTGGAACGCCTTGTCGACCTGCAGCAGCACGTCGTACTGGTCGGTGTCGCCGTACAGCGTGGTGATCTGGCGCCCGCCGAAGGCGTTGTACATCGCCGCCTCGATCTGCTGCGGCGTGATGCCGAGCGCTGCCGCCCTGTCGCGCTGTATCTGCACCCGGATCTGCGGGTTGCGCAGCTCGAGCGAGGTGTTCACGTCTCGCAGCGAGGTCAGCTCGCGCAGCTTCGCCTCGAGCGCCTCGGCCGGGCCGTACAGCGACTGCAGGTCGGAGCCGGCCAGCACCAGCTGGTAGTCGGCATTGGTGATGCCGCCGCCCAGGTTCACCGCCGGCGGGTTCGACAGGAAGATGCGCAGGCCCTGGCTTGCCGGGCCGCGGAAGCTTTCGCGCAGCTGCTCGATCACGCCGTCGGCGCGCAGGTCGCGCTCCTCCATCGGCACCAGGCGCAGCGTCATCGAGCCCACGTTGGGCTGCTGCACGCCGCCGAAGCCCTGTCCCGCGCTCGAGCGGATCGCCGCCACGTTCGGGTTCTTCAGCACCGTGTCCGCGACCAGGGCCTGCCGGCGCGCCATCTCCTCGAAGGTCAGGCCTTCGGGGCCGCGCGTGGTGACGTTGATCACGCCGGTGTCCTGGCGCGGGATGAAGCCCTTGGGGATGGCCACCAGCAGCATGTACGTTCCGTACAGCACGAGCGCCGACACCAGCAGCATCAGGCCGCGATGGCGCATCGACCAGCGCAGCGAGGTCTCATAGCCGCGCTTGGTCGCCTCGAACGCGGCCTCGAACCACCTGAAGATGAACAGGTTGCTGTGCGACGTGGTCAGGTATCGGCTGCACAGCATCGGCGTCAGCGACAGCGAGATGATGCCCGACAGCGCGACCGCGATACCCACGGTGACCGCGAACTCGGTGAACAGCCGCCCGAGCAGGCCGCCCATGAACAGGATCGGCAGGAACACCGCGCACAGCGATACGGTCATCGACAGGATGGTGAAGCCGATTTCCTTGGCGCCATCGAAGGCCGCCTGCATCCGCGTCTTGCCCATCTCCATGTGGCGGGCGATGTTCTCGAGCACGACGATCGCGTCATCGACGACGAAGCCCACCGCCAGGATGATCGCGATCAGCGACAGGTTGTTGATCGAGAATCCGAGCAGGTACATGATGCCGAAGGTGCCCATCATCGCCGTGGGCAGCACGGTCGCGGTGATCACCGTCGCGCGCAGGTTGCGCAGGAAGAACAGGATCACCAGCACGACGAAGGCGGTGGCGATGAACAGCTTCTTGTAGACCTCGTTGATGGATGCCTTGATGAACACCGAGCGGTCGAAGATCACGTCCATCTTCGCGCCGGCAGGCAGGGCGGTGGTCAGTTCGGGCAGGATCTCGTTGATCCGGCGCACCACCTCGACCGTGTTCGAGCCGGGCTGGCGCTGCACCGCCAGCACGATCGCGCGATCCTTGTTGAACCAGGTCCATGAACGTTCGTTCTGCACGCTCTCGACCACCCGGCCGATGTCGCCGAAGCGCACCGGTGCACCGTCGCGATAGGCGACGATCACGTTGCGGAATTCGCGCGCGGTGTCGATCGATCCGTCCACCCGCACCGAATAGTTCCGGGCGCCACCGTCGATCGAGCCCGAGGGCAGGTTGCTGTTGCCCTGTTGCACCGCCGACACCACCTGCTCCAGGCCGAGGTTGCGCCGCGCGAGCTTGGAAGGATCGACATACAGCCGCAGCGCGTACTTCTGGGCGCCGAAGATCTGCACCTGCGCCACGCCCTGGATCATCGACAGGCGCTGCGCGATGCGCGTGTCGGCGAACTCGTTCAGCCGCGACAGGGTGAGGTTCTCGCCGGTGAAGGCGAGGAACAGGATCGGCGAGTCGGCGGGATTGAGCTTGCGCATGACCGGCGGCTCCATGCCGTCGGGCAGGCGCCGCTGCACCACCGCGATCGCGGACTGCACGTCCTGCGCCGCGGCGTCGATGTCGCGGTCGATGTTGAACTGCAGGGTGATCCGCGTGTTTCCGTCGCGGGACACCGAGTTCATGGAATCGAGGCCGGAGATGGTGCTGAACTGGCGCTCCAGCACCGTGGCCACGGTGGTCGCCATGATCTCCGGGTTGGCGCCGGGCAGGTCGGCGGTG
>JBIITW010000346.1:0-3173 GCA_044340265.1 Burkholderiales bacterium
CAGCAGCACCGCGAACCCGGCGTTGCGCGCGCGGCCGCTGCCGGCTCCGGCAGGCGCCGTGGCGGCTTCAGGCTCGCGGGATCGGAAAGGCATCGGCTGGCATCGGGGTTGCATCGCTTGGGCTCCGGGGCGGGTGGAAGGGCGCTGCCGATCGTACGCGAGATGGGTCGGACAGGTTGCAGCAGCATGACAATGTTACGAGTCTGTGACGACGCCACGAAATTGTCATCTCGTCGTGGCAGTCTTGTCATCGACGAAGTGGCGTCCCGCCCTTCGCGTGAACCGGAGCACGCGCCGTGAAGATGACGATCCAGCCGCTTGAAGGCGATTCGATAATGGTCGGCCTGGAAGGGCGGTTCGACATCGAGGGCGCCCAGTCCATCGAGGACCAGTTCACGTTCACCACTGCGACCAGGGCGCGGCGGGTGGTCGTCGACCTGTCCGGCGTCGACTTCATGGCCTCGATCGGCATCCGCACGCTGTTCACTGCTGCGCGCGCGCAGTCCAATCGCGGCGGACGCGTCGTGCTGGCGGCGCCGACCGAGATGGTGCGCAAGGTGCTGGTCACCGCCGGCGTGGACCAGGTGATCCCGATGTTCGATTCGGTTGCGGACGCTCTCGCGCAGGGACATTCCAGCTGAACGCGCCCACGGCCAGCCGACGCATCGGTCAGCACATCGGCCAGCGCCTCAGCCGCCGGCTGCGGGTACCCAATGCGCTGGCCTCGGTACGCATCGCGGCCGAATGGATCCGGCAGTTCTGCACCGAGGCCGGCTTCGCCGACGACGACCTGTTCCGCGCCGACCTCTGCCTCACCGAAGCGCTGACCAACACGGTCGCGCATGGTGGACGCGATGCGCAGGCGCCCCAGACCGAGATCCACTGCGAAGCGGCGGGCAACTGGCTGCGCTGCCGGATCATCGATTCCGGCATGCCGTACGACCCGGTGTCCGCATCGCCAGTCCCGCTGCCGACTTCGCTCGCAGCCGAGGGCGGCGCCGGCGTGCGGCTGCTGCACGAGTTCGCCGACGAATGCACCTACGAGCGCCGCGCCGGCCGCAACGTGCTCACCTTTTCCATCCGGCGCAGTGGCGAACCTGCCGTGCACCCGGAAGACTGGGTCGAGCGCGGACCCGACCGGCGCGCCAAGGACCGGGACGGCACGGCATTCGATGCGGCGATCGGTGCAGTGCCGGGCGAGGCGCGGGCCTGGCAGGGGCGGGGAGCCGACCGTCGCTGGAACGGCTTCATCTCTCGCGTGCGCATGTTCAGGGGCGTCGCCTACTCCGCCATCGAGCCGCTGCTGGAACAATGCCAGCGGCAGACGGTCGCCGCGGGCGAGACCTGGCTGGCGCCGGGCGCACGCTCGCCCGATGTGGCCGTGGTGCTCAGCGGCCGGCTGCGGGTGCATGTCGAGCACGCGGATACGGTGCCGATCCATGTCATCGACGAAGGACATTGCGCCGGCGAGATGCAGCTGCTCGACGGCAAGCCGGCCTCGGCATTCGTGGTCGCGGATGTCGAGACCGAACTGCTGCTGATCCCCGGCGACCTGCTGCGCGAACGCCTGCTGCTGGTGCCCGGGGTTGCCGCCAACCTGCTGGCGATCCTGGCCGGGCGCATCCGGCGCTCGGACCGCCTGATCGCGGAACAGGTGAGGGCTGCGCTCGAGCTGGAACGGCTGCAACGCGAACTGAAGCTCGCGAAGGAAATCCAGGTCAGCATGCTGCCGGAGCCGCCACTGTTCCCGGAGCAGCCGCAGGTCGAATGCGCCGGGTTCATGCGCCCGGCGCGGGAGATCGGTGGCGACTTCTACGATGCCTTCCCGCTCGATGCCGGCCACCTGTTCATCACGATCGGCGACATCTGCGGCAAGGGCCTGCCGTCGGCGCTGTTCATGGTGCGCACCCTGACCACGCTGTGGAACGAGACCACCCGGCGGCGCAACGCGCTGCGCATCGTGGAACTGGTCAACCAGCAGCTGTGCCGCAACAACGACTCATCACTGTTCGTGAGCCTGTTCTGCGGCGTCTTCGACCTGTCGACCCGGCAGCTCACCTATGTCAACGCCGGCCACACGCCGCCGATGATTTCGCTCGGCGACGGATCCTTCCACTGGCTGAAAGGCCCGTCGGGCCTGGTGGCCGGCATCGCCCCGGATGCGATCTACCGTGCAGGCAGCATCCACCTGCCCCCGGGCAGCCAGATCGTGCTCTACACGGATGGCATCACCGAGGCTGAATCAGCCACCGGCGAATGGTTCGGCGACGACCGGCTGCTGGCCATCGCAGAATCCCTGCGCGCCGGCAGTGTCGCGGCGCTGGCCAGTGGCGTGGTCACCTCGGTCGACGCGTTCTCTGCTGGCCGGGAGCAGGCCGACGACGTCACCCTGCTCGCGTTCCGCACCCTGGCGTAGCAGCGGTCGCCACCGGCTGCGCATGCAATGACGCGACCCGCTCGGCCAGCGCGAACAGCGGTGCGTCCTGCACGCCATTGGCGCGCAGGCAGTCGACCGTCTGGAACAGATACTCGGCCGCCGAGCCGAGCCGCCCGCGCGCATGTGCCAGCACCTCGACCACCTCATCCTCGGGAAGCTTGCCGGCATACTGCCACCCCTTGCGATTGATGACGAAGGCGAGCGCGCGTACCGACTGGCCGCCTGCGATCGCGTTCACCCAGCGCGCCTCGTAGGAACCCATGGTCATCTCGCGCCGCCAGATCAGCATGAGTTCGGTGCGTACCTGGTGCGCCGGGATCCGGAACGCGAAGCCATGGCAGCGCCCGCCATGCTCGAGCGCGAGCATCAGCCCCGGCCGTTCAGGCGAGCCCCGCCCCATCCTCGACCACAGGCAGAAGCGACGGTGCAGGCCATGCACCTGTGCCGGGCGCCGCTCGTCGAAGTGGAACAGCGGATTCCAGATCAGGGAACCGTAGGCGAACAGCCAGAGGTCCCGGCCTTCGCCATTCACCGACAGCGCCTGCTCGAGCGAAGCGTCGAACGCCTGCTGCGGCACGATCGGCAGTTCCGGATGGAACTGCTCGTATTGCCTGCGCAGCAGGTCGGCTTCGAGGTCGGCGCGGGAGAGAGCCATGTCATGCATCCTAACGCGACCGGGGCGTCCGTAGTTGACCCGGGTTACGATGCGGGAACTCAACAGGAGGAGACACCGATG
>JBIITW010000347.1:0-3146 GCA_044340265.1 Burkholderiales bacterium
GATGTCCGTTTCGCGATTGCCGATCCACTCGGCAAGGCGATCGAGGTCCTGGGTCATCTCTGTCTCCTGGAGTACGCGAACCGTAACGGTTCGTTTCAGTGCTTGCGGATCGTACATCGGAGGCGAATACTCCACTCATTGCGGTCGCGGCCAGCGACGCAAGCAGCTTCAGCCGGGAGGGGCGACCCTGCCGGCTGTTTTTTGCACCGCTGCCATCGGCGCCAGGGTGCCTGCGCCGGACCCGGCCCCTACCCTGCCCCTACCCGGTACTGGCCGACCGCATCGCCGAGCGCATCGGCAGTCGCGCTGAGCTGCAGCGCATCGCCGGCGATCGCGGCAGTCGCCTCGCGCGTCTGGTCGGTCATCGTGGCGATCCGCGCGACATGCGTGCTCATTTCGCCGGTTGCACTGGCATGCTGCTCGAGCGCTGCCGCGATTTCCCGCACGCTGTCGCGCGCGAGCGCCGACTGCTCGCGGATCGCACCGATGGTCGAACTGGCATCGCCTGCATACGAAAGCCCGGCGTCCACCTTCTGCACGGCGTTGGCGATGCTTTCGGTGACCTGCGCGCGCACGGCCATGATCTCGTCGATCATCCGGCTGATCTCGCCGGTGGAGCGGCTGGTCTCGTCGGACAGCTTGCGCACCTCATCGGCCACCACCGCGAAACCGCGTCCTGCCTCGCCCGCACGCGCCGCCTCGATCGCCGCGTTCAATGCAAGCAGGTTGGTCTGCTCGGCGATGTCCCGGATGATGCGCACCACGTCCTGCACGGCCGCCGATTTCTCGCCCAGCGTCTCGACCACGGCCGCTGCTTCGTTCACCGAGCGTGCCATCGACTGCATCGAGCCCACCGCATCTTCGATCACGGTTGCGCCGAGGGCGGCGCGCTGGGCCGACTGCTCGGCCGCGGCGCGTGCCTGCTGCGCGCTCTGCGCGATGGCGCTCATCGACGCGCCGATCTGCTCGACGGCGCTCGCCGCGGCGCCGGCCGCCGAGGTCTGGTCGCTGCTGCCCTCGGCAATGCGGCGCGCCGCGTCGGCCAGGGAAGCCGATGCCACCGTCACCTGGCGCGCACTGCCACCGGCGGTCTTCAGCGTGGCCACCAGCCGCGACTGCATGCGCTCGAGCGCGGCGATCATCGGACTGTCGGCCACCGCTCGCGGGTCGAAGGCATGGTCGAGCCGCCCTTCGGCGACACTGCCCGCGAAGGTGACCGCCTGCTGGCTGCGCTCGACCATGCGCGCAAGCATCACGGCGAGGTAGCAAAGGACGCCGGCCTCCACCACCACGTACGCCGCATGCAGCAGCACCCAGCCGAAGCCCTGCGCCTCGGGGAACACGTAGACACCGAGGCCCGCGCGCTGCATGGCGTCGAAGCCCAGGTGGTGGATGGCGATCACCGCCGCCGCGAACACCACGGGCCGCCAGTCACAGTAGGCGAGCAGGAATGCGAGCAGCACGAAGATGCCGAAGTGCATCTCGACCAGGCCCTGGCTCAGCTGGATCATCAGCGCGGAAAAGACCATCAGCGATGCGGCCACCGCCAGCCGGACCGCCAGGCTGCCGGGCGCGGCCAGATAGAGGCCCAGGGGGACGGCGAGTGCCGGAATGCCCACCAGCAGCGCCTCGGCGATGCCGCCCATGAAGGCCGCCATGCCGACGCACACGGCAAGCAGCAGCGTACAGGTGACCAGCATCAGGCGGTCGGTGCTGCGCTGGAGGTCCAGCAGCAGGTCGGGCCCGGGCGAGGTGGGCAGCGAGAGGATTGTCATCGAGGGGCTTTCAGCGAGTCGCTCCGCAGACGCTGCCGCGAAGCCGGTTCTCGGATTCCATGTCCCAGAGCAGGACACCGGTCGTGCCCAGCCACAGGACGAAAATGATGGCCAGGAGGCGCGGGGGGATGGCGCGACCCGGCAACGGGGGTGCTCGCATGGAGGACGCTCCACCTGGCGTTCCCCCTATAACGGCCTGCGCCGCGCCGGCTTTAGGCCGGCCCGGCGCGGCGTCACCTCACTTCATCACGTCACTTCATCACCTCACGGCTTGCCCTCACTCGGTGGCGATGCCCGCATTGCGGATCAGCGTGCCCCAGTAGGCCAGTTCCTGCGCGATCGTCCGGGCGAAGGTCGCGGGATCCTGGTACTGCGCGAACGCGCCCTGCGAGTCGGCCTTTTCCCGGAACTCCCGACCTTCGACGATCCGCCGCACTTCATCGGAGATCCGCCTGACCACGTCCGCGGGCATCCCGGCGGGTCCGAGCAGGCCGAACCAGGAGGCGACTTCGTACTTGGGGAAACCGGCCTCGGCCGCGGTCGGCACGTTCGGCATCGACGGATGCCGGCTGCGCGCGGCATAGGCGATGGCGCGCAGCTTGCCCGCCTGCACCTGCTGGATCACCCCGGGCGGCGTGGTGATGAAGATGTCGATGTTGCCGCCCATCAGGTCGAGCACCGCGGGGCCACTGCCCTTGTACGGAACGTGGATCATCCGACCGCCCACCTGCTGCTCGAGGATCTCGCCGGCCAGGTGCTGGATCGAGCCCGGCCCTGAGGATCCGTAACTGACCTTTCCCGGGCTGGCCTTGATCAGGTCGGCCAGCTCCTTCAACGTGGTCACCTTCGTCGATGGTCCGACCGCGATCACCTGCGGCGCGTACAGGGCCATCGCGATCGGCGTGAAGTCCTTCACCGGATCCCACTTCAGCCCCTTGAACAGGTGTGGATTGCCGACATGGAAGCCGGAGAACTGCAGCAGCAGCGTATGGCCGTCGGGCTTCGCACGCGCAACCAGCTCGGTGCCGATGTTGCCCGACGCCCCGCCCCGGTTCTCGACGATCACCGGCTGGCCGAGAGCCTTCGACAGCGGCTCCTGCAACAGGCGGGCGGTGAAGTCGGTGGACCCGCCGGGCACGGTGGCCACGATCATCGTCAACGGACGCGACGGAAACGATTGTGCGACGGTAGCCGTCGACAGGCCGAGCGACAGGCCGAACATCAGGCCGAGCGTCAGACCGAACGTCAGGCCGGCGATCATTCTCTTCATCACTTGCTCCTCCAGTGGGTGCCTGCGGCCGGACTGTCCCGTCCGGGCAACGCAGGTCGGGTGAAACACGGATCAGGATTCCAGGTACCGCGAAATCTCGA
>JBIITW010000145.1:0-12485 GCA_044340265.1 Burkholderiales bacterium
TGGCGGTGCGGTCTTCGTTGAACTTCACCCAGCGGTCGAGCCGCGGGTTCGCCGACAGCATCGGCGGCACGTTGATCGCCGCGCTCATGCGGACACTCCTTCGGACGGGGCCTGGCGCTGACCCTGGCGCTGACCATGGTGCTGACCCGCAGCCCGCTGGATCGCACGGATGATCCGCGCCTGGGTGCCGCAGCGGCACAGGTTGCGGTCCATGGCTTCCTTGATCTCGTCGAGCGTCGGATCGGGCGAGCGCTCGAGCAGGGCGGTGGCCGACATCAGCATGCCGGAGATGCAGTAGCCGCACTGCACCGCCTGTTCATCGAGGAAGGCCTGCTGCAGCCGCGACATCGTGCCGCCTGCCGCCAGTCCCTCGACCGTGGTCACCTGCTTGCCGGCGACCGACCACAGCGGCGTGTCGCAGGCGTTCACCGCATGGCCGTCCAGCAGCACCGTGCAGGCGCCGCACTGGCCGAGGCCGCAGCCGAATTTCGCGCCCTTCAGGTCGAGGTCGTTGCGCAGCACGTACAGCAGCGGCGTGTCGGGTTCCGCGGGTACCGCATGCTCGGTGCCGTTGACGGTGAAGCGGGTGGGTTCGGTTAGACTCATCGCGAAGGGTGCCGGATCGAACGTGGGGGGATATGGCCGGGGAGTGCTGAAGTAGAAATCAAATCCCCGAGGCATACAAGCGGCGGCACTGCACAACAGGGGAGGGTCTTGGCAATGCAGGAAATGAAATCGGAAGTGCGCGACGGCATGCAGGTCGAATGGAACGTGCCGATCACGATGGATGACGGCGTGGTGCTGCGCGCAGACGTGTTCCGCCCGCTCGGCGACGGCCACTACCCGGTGGTCCTGAGCAGCGGTCCCTATGCGAAGGGACTCGAGTTCGAAGAGGGATATCCGGCGAACTGGAGTCGGCTGGTGAAGTCGGCGCCCGAGGTTCTCGAGGGTTCGAGCAACAAGTACCAGAACTGGGAACTGGTCGACCCCGAGAAATGGGTGCCCGACGGCTACGCCTGCGTGCGCATCGATTCGCGCGGCGCGGGCTGCTCGCCCGGGGTGATCGACTGCTGGTCGGCGCGCGAGGCGGTCGATCTCGCCGCCTGCATCGAATGGGCAGGCTCCCAGGTCTGGAGCAACGGCAAGGTCGGCGTGAACGGGATCTCGTACTACGCGATGAACCAGTGGCAGGTAGCCGGCCTGCGCCCGAAGCACCTGGCTGCGCTGTGCATCTGGGAAGGCTCGTCCGACTACTACCGCGAGTTGTCCCGCCACGGCGGCATCCTGTGCGATTTCCTCGACTCCTGGTACCGGCGTCAGGTCACCTCTGTGCAGTACGGCGTGGGCGAGCGTGGCGCGAAGAGTGCGGTGACCGGAGAGCCGGTCGCCGGGCCGGTCACGTTGCCGGAGGCCGAGCTTGCCGCGAACCGGGTAGACCTCGGCGGCGAGGCGCGCAGCCGGACGCTGATCGACGACTATTACCGCGCGCGCATGCCCGAGTTCGAGAAGATGGACACGCCGATGCTCTCCAGCGGGAACTGGGGCGGCATGGGCCTGCATACCCGCGGCAACTTCGAAGGCTTCCTGCGCGCCGCCTCGTCGCAGAAGTGGCTCGAGGTGCATGGCGATACCCACTTCACCCATTTCTACAGCAACTACGGCATCGCGCTGCAGAAGCGTTTCCTCGGGCACTTCCTCAAGGGCGAGGACACGGGCTGGGCGAAGCAGCCGAGGGTGTCGCTCAACGTGCGCCATCCGGGCGAGCGGTTCGAACTGCGGGACGAGCAGGAATGGCCGCTGGCGCGGACCCGGTTTACCCGCTACTACCTGCATGGGCAGGGCCTCGGGCTGTCGACAGACAAGCCGGGGCAGGGCGAGGCGCTCGACTACGCGGCGATGGGCGACGGGCTCACCTTCCTGTCGCCGGCGATGACCGAGCCGCTGGAGATCACCGGTCCGGTGGCCGCGCGGCTGTGGCTGTCGTCGAAGACCCGCGATGCGGACGTGTTCCTGGTGCTCAGGGTGTTCGACCCGGAGGGCCGCGAGGTCACCTTCATCGGTTCCAACGATCCGCGCACGCCGGTCGGCCTGGGCTGGCTGCGGGCGTCGCAGCGCAAGGTCGATCCTGCGCTGAGCATGCCGGCGCGGCCGTGGCACCCGCACGACGAAGCCTGGCCGCTGCAGCCGGGGGTGCCGGTGCCGCTGGATGTCGAGATCTGGCCGACCTGCATCGTGGTGCCAACCGGCTACCGGTTCGGACTTACCGTGCGCGGGCGCGACTATGAATTCGACGGCACCGATTTTGGCGTGGCGAAGGCGGCGTACCCGATGAAGGGCGTCGGCCCGTTCACCCACAACGATCCGGTCGACCGGCCGATGGAGGTGTTCGGCGGCACCAATACGCTGCATTTTCCGGCCGATGACGCGCCTTACCTGCTGTTGCCGGTGATCCCGGCACGCTGAGGCCGAACAGGGGCCTTTGCTGCTGCGCCGGGGCGAATGCGCCGGTGCAGCGGTGATTCGCTCCGCAGGTGTTACCCTGAGGGCCGGATCTTCGTCGAAGCTTTACCAGCCGCCGTCCACCAGGGAAACCCTGGCTGGACTTGCCTACGGATCCCGGAAAAGAATCACTCCGGGAAACGATGGTGCCGAGAAGAGGACTCGAACCTCCACAGTGTTGCCACCGCCAGGACCTGAACCTGGTGCGTCTACCAATTCCGCCATCTCGGCATCGCGGCCGAGAAATGTAGTCAACCACGCAGGCTTTGTCAATTGACCTCTCAATATCGTCGTCGCTCCGGACTCCGGACGTCGAATAAACCGGTCTTCACGACCATCGTTCCCGAACGGGAAAAGATCCTCGAAGCCCTGCGCGAAGCAGGCGTGCCGATGGAGCCGGACCAGTTGTCCGAAATGCTCGACGTCGCCCCTGAGTCTGCCGAAGGCTTCTCACGCCGCCTGGCGGCCATGGAGCGCGAGGGCGAGGTGATCGCCAATCGGCGCGGTGCGCTCGGGCTGCCGTCCAAGATGGACCTGATCCGCGGCCGGGTGCAGGGCCACCCGGACGGCTTCGGCTTCCTGGTGCCCGAGGACGCCACCGGCGACCTGTTCCTCGGCCCGGCCGAGATGCAGAAGGTTCTGCATGGCGACCGCGTGCTTGGCCGGGAGGTCGCGGCCCCGCGACGCGGCAAGCGCGAAGCGGTCGTGGTCGAGGTGCTCGAACGCGGCAACCAGCGCGTGGTCGGCCGGCTCGAGGTCGAGCATGGCGTTCGTTTCGTCGTCGCCGAGGACCGTCGGGTGAGCCAGGACATCCTGGTTTCGCCGGATGATTCGTTCCCGGCCAAGGCCGGGCAGGTGGTGGTGGCCGAGATCATCGAGCAGCCGTCGCGGCACAGCCAGCCGATCGGACGCATCGTCGAGGTGCTCGGCAACTATGCAGACCCGGGCATGGAGATCGAGATCGCGCTGCGCAAGCACGACCTGCCGCATGTGTTCAGCCCGGAAGTGGAGGCACTTGCGGCGAAGTTCCCGAAGGTGCCGCGCAAGACCGACTTGCGCGGGCGGGTCGACCTGCGTGAACTGCCGCTGGTCACCATCGACGGCGAGACCGCACGCGACTTCGACGACGCGGTGTACTGCGAGCCGGTGATGAGGCCGGAAGCCGGCAAGCCTGCGGCCAAGCGGGCGCGGCGCTCGATCGCGCAGACGGTCACCGACATGGTGAAGGACGCGACCGGCTACGGCCAGGCACCCGCGGTGCCGGGCAGCGGCCTGAGCGGTCGCCAGGCGGTGCCCGACGCTGCCTACAAGCTGTTCGTCGCCATCGCCGACGTCGGCCACTACGTGAAGCCGGGCGATGCGCTCGACACCGAGGCGCTGGCGCGCGGCACGTCGGTCTACTTCCCGCGCCGGGTGATCCCGATGCTGCCCGAGGCGCTGTCCAACGGGCTGTGTTCGCTCAACCCGCAGGTCGACCGGCTGTGCATGGTGTGCGAGGTCGACGTCGGCGCCGATGGCAGCCTGCTCTCCTACCAGTTCTACAACGCGGTGATGAACTCGAAGGCGCGCCTGACCTACACCGAGGTGGCAGAGATCCTCGACGGCAGCCCGATGGCGCATGCGAAGAACTACCGCGACCTGGTGCCGCACCTGAAGGCGCTGGAGTCGGTGTTCCGGGTGCTGCTCAAGGCGCGGGCGCAGCGCGGGGCGATCGACTTCGAATCGTCAGAGACGAAGATGGAGTTCGACGACAACGGCAAGATCCAGCGGATCGTGCCGGTCGAGCGCAACGATGCGCACCGGCTGATCGAGGAATGCATGCTGGCGGCGAACGTGTGCGCGTCGCAGTTCCTGGCGAGCCATGGCCATCCGATGCTCTATCGCATCCATGCCGGCCCGAAGAAGGACCGGCTGGAGTCGTTGCGCGAATTCCTGCGCGGCTTCGGCCTGTCGATCGGCGGGGGCGAGTCGCCCCATGCGCGCGACTACGCGAAGGTGCTCGAGCAGATCCGCGACCGCCCGGACCGGCTGCTGCTGCAGACCGTGATGCTGCGCTCGCTGGCGCAGGCGGTGTACAGCCCGGACAACATCGGCCACTTCGGCCTTGCCTACGATGGCTACGGGCATTTCACGTCGCCGATCCGGCGCTATCCCGACCTGTCGGTGCACCGCGCGATCAAGGCGGTGCTGCTCAAGAAGACCTACAAGCCGACCGGCATGGACTGGACGCAGCTCGGCCAGCACTGCTCGCAGGTCGAGCGCCGCGCCGACGACGCGTCGCGCGAGGTCGAGGCCTGGCTGAAATGCTTCTACATGCTCGATCGGGTCGGAGAGAGCTTCAGCGGGACGATCAGCGGCGTCACCTCGTTCGGCGCGTTCGTCACCCTGGACGACCTGCATGTCGACGGGCTGGTGCACATCTCGGAACTGGGCACCGACTACTTCCATTTCGACGCGATTCGCCACCAGTTGCTGGGCGAGCGCACCGGGCAGCGCTACCGGATCGGGGATCGCATCGGCGTGCAGGTGGTGCGCGTGGACCTTTCGACCAGCAAGATCGACTTCGTGCTCGCGCCCGGGACCCAGCTGAAGGGGCCCCTCGCCGCGAGCGGCGCACGTGCCGGCAAGGACGCGAAGGAGGGCAGGGCAGCCGCCCCGCAGCCGCCCGGCGTCGGCGCGAAGGGCGGGAAGAAGCGGCGATGAGCGCGCCGCTTCGTACCTTGTCCGGCCTGCATGCGGTGACCGCACGACTGCGCGCGGCGCCGCAGTCGATCCGCGAGCTGTATGTCGATGCGAAACGCGGCGACGGCCGCACCCGCGACCTGCTGGCGCTGGCGGCAGAGAAATCCGTCCGTGCGATGGCGGTCGACGCCGAGCGCCTCGACGCGCTGGCCGGCGGCTCGGTCCGCCACCAGGGCGTGGTCGCGCGCATCGATGGCGACAGCCGGCGCAGCGTCCATTTCGATGACCTGGTCGAGGACTTGCCCGAGAACCCGCTGCTGCTCGTCCTGGACGGCGTGCAGGACCCGCACAATCTCGGCGCTATCCTGCGCGTGGCCGACGCGATGGGCGTGGACGCGGTGATCGCACCGAAGGATCGCGCGGTCGGCATCACGGCGACGGTCGAGAAGGTTGCCTCCGGCGCCGCCGAGACGGTGCAGTACGTGACCGTGACCAACCTGGCGCGATCGATCGACGCACTGAAGGCACGCGGCATCTGGTGCATCGGCGCCGACGAGGCGGGCAAGGGCGACCTGTTCGGCACGAAACTGACCGGGCCCCTGGCCTGGGTGATGGGCGCCGAGGGCGAGGGCCTGCGCCGCCTTACGCGCGAACGCTGCGACGAGCTCGTCCGCATCCCGATGTTCGGGGTGGTGGAGAGCGTGAACGTGTCGGTGGCGACCGGGATCTGCCTGTTCGAAAGCCGACGGCAGAGGGCGGGGGCTGGGGTCAAGTCTTGAATCTTGCAGTCGATGCAAAAGGCAAGACCTGACCCCAGGACATGGATACAGGAGGATCGACATGGCAGGTTGGGATGCGTTCCTGACGGAACAGGACAGGCAGCACCTTGCGGTCTGGGGCAAGAAGGCGAACGACGGTTTCGGCGAGCGGCCGGTGCTGCTGGTCGTCGATGTGTTCCATGCGGCGCTGGGACACGAGCGCAAGCCGATCCTGGAATCGATCAAGGACTGGCCGATGAGCTGCGGCCTGGAAGGCTGGGCGGCGGTGGACCGCATGGTCGGGCTGCTCGCAGCTGCGCGCAGGAGCGGCGTGCCGGTCATCCATGCGCGCGCGCTGGCCGGCTTTCCGAGCGACTGGTTCCGCCGGGGTGACAAGGGAGATCGCCGCAATCGCGCCGTCGACCACCTGCCGCCCGAGATCCGGGCGCTCGCCAATGAGTTCGTGCCGCAGGTGGCACCGTTGCCGGGCGAACTGGTGATCGAGAAGGTCTGCGCGAGCGTATTCGCCGGCACGCCGCTGCTGCACCACCTGCGGGCGATCGGGACCGACACGGTGATCGTCTGCGGCGAATCGACCAGCGGTTGCGTGCGCGCGGCGGTGGTCGACGCAGTCACCTACCGCTACCGCGTCGGCGTGGTCGGCGAGTGCTGCTTCGACCGAACCCAGGCGTCGCACTGGATGAACCTGTTCGACATGCACCAGAAGTACGCCGATGTCATCGACGTGGCCGCAGCAGAGGATTATTTCGCCTCGACGGTGCAGAAGGGTTGAAGCGTGGGGGTCAGGTCTTGAATTTTGCATGCCTGCAAAAATCAAGACCTGACCCCCACCTTGCTGAAATCTCCTGGCTCAAGCATAATCATAGGCTTGCCTGAAATCCGTTGCGTTTTCAGGCAAGGCAGCAACTACATCCGAAAACATCCTTGCCTCACCGGCTTCGCATTCCGGGAGGCCCACAGCCCACAAGGAGAATAAATGCGACATTACGAAGTCGTCTTCATCGTCCACCCGGACCAGAGTGAACAGGTCCCGGGCATGGTCGAGCGCTACAGCACCCTGATCACCAGCAAGGGGGGTGTCATCCATCGGAAGGAAGACTGGGGCCGGCGCCAGCTGACGTTCCCGATCCAGAAGATGCACAAGGCGCACTATCTGCTGATGAACATCGAGGTCGACCAGGCCACGCTCGACGAACTCGAACACGCGTTCAAGTTCAACGACGCCGTGCTGCGCCACCTGACGGTCAAGATGACCGAGGCGGTGACTGCACCTTCGCCGATGATGCGCGAGCCGAAGCCGGCTGCCGAGGGTCGCGACCGCGACCGTGGCGATCGTCCGCGTCGCGAAGGGCCGCGCGAGGGTGCTCCCGCACCGGCGGCTGCGCCGGCGGACGCGGCACCGGCACCGGCCGCCTGATCGTCGCGCACGAGCGCTGGCATCAGCCACTGACTGAGGACTGGCGCGGAGGCCGACACTGAACCGGACCGTCATCTCGGGGCGCATCGTCGATCGCGACATGCTGCGCTACACCCCCGGGGGACTGCCGATCGTGCGCTTCTGCATCGAGCACCAGTCGGTCCAGGCAGAGGCCGGTGGCGAGCGCGAGGTGGCTTGCAAGGTGAATGCGGTGGCCATCGGAGACATTGCAGCACGTGTCCCGGCCGCCGGAAGCGATGAACAGGTGGCAGTGCGCGGGTTCCTGTGCCGCACCGGGTTGAAGGATGAACGCCTGGTGTTGCATGTGGAGGCCCTGAAACTGGCGCCGGTCCCGACCACAGCGTCGGACGACAACGTCAAACCAACACATTCGGAGTAACAGACATGGCATTCGGAGCCCGAGGCCGCGGCAAAGGCAAGGACGACAAGAAGAAGAAGCGTGGCGGGCGGTCGCTGTTCCGCCGTCGCAAGTTCTGCCGCTTCACCGCGGAAGGCATCAAGCAGATCGACTACAAGGACACCGACCTGCTGAAGGATTTCATCAACGAGAACGGCAAGCTGATCCCGGCGCGGATCACTGGTACCAAGGCGCATTTCCAGCGCCAACTGTCGGTTGCGGTCAAGCGTGCGCGATTCCTTGCGCTGCTCCCGTTCACCGACCTGCACTGAGAGGCCCGAGATGCAGATCATCCTACTCGACAAGATCGTCAAACTCGGCCAGCTCGGCGATGTGGTGAAGGTGAAGGACGGCTATGCCCGCAACTTCCTGATCCCGACCGGCAAGGCCAAGCGTGCCACCCCGGCCAACCTGAAGGAATTCGAAGTGCGTCGCGCAGAACTCGAGCGCGAGTCGGCGGAACTGCTGGCCGCTGCGCAGGCGCGTGCCGAGAAGCTCGAAGGCATGGCGGTGCAGATTCGCCAGAAGGCCGGCGTCGACGGCAAGCTGTTCGGTTCGGTCACCAATGCCGACATCACCGAAGCGCTGAAGAAGCTGGACTTCGCGGTAGAGCGCACGATGGTGCGCATGCCCGATGGCCCGCTGAAGACGATCGGCGAGTTCCCGGTGACGATCGCGCTGCATACCGACGTGCACGCGTCGATCGCGGTGACGGTGGTGGCCGAGTAAGCCACCCGGTCCGCCCGGTAACGGCAGTATCCAGAACGCCCCGGTCTCCGGGGCGTTCTGCATTGCGGGATGTCAACGCCTCGGCGCCATGATCTCCTGTTCGATTCGTGCCGCCAGGTACGGATAGAACGGGTTCGACTGCAGCCGAAGCAGCAGTGGCAGCCCGACGGCCAGGAGGTCTCGCTCGCCGCGTACCACGAGCGTACCGAGATTGAGGCCGTAGTTCTCCCGACGGTCAGGCGCGAGGCCGTAGAGCGAGTCGCTGACCGGGAACGGCAGCGCCACATGCGACAGCGAGTACACCAGAGGTGGCCAGGCAAGGCCTGTCGCACGCACCGTCTCCGCCGTCTCGCCTGCCTGCGTGATGCGCTCGACGGTCGTCGCCGCGTCCTCGGATGCGTTGGTGACGAAGCGCACCCGATAGCGCCGGGGCGCGGGCGGCAGCAGCCGTGCCGGTGCCAGCATGGCCTCCGGCTGCATCAGCGGTTGCAGCGCGTGCATGCGGTTCAGGTCGAACAACACCAGTTCGCTGCCATTCGCCGGCAGGTGCCGGAACAGTGCGTCGACCACCGCTGGCGTACTGACCGTGGCGTCTACCACCGACTGGAACGCCAGCACGGGGGGCATCGCATCGATGTGCCCCGAGGCTGCCAGCCCGGCCACCTGCTGCTGCAGCGCCCGGGTCAGCTCGTAGCTCTGCCGCGCGCCGTTCACCGGGAACGAGTTGTACTTGAACGGGTTGAACTCGGGCAGCACGTCCAGCCAGGCGGCCTTGGCGAAGGCCGGCAGTATCGCTGGCAGTCCGGCCAGGCCCGAGAAGCGCGCGAATTCGGTGATGCCGATCATCGGCGATACCAGCACGATGCGATCCGCCCGTGGCAGCGACGGGTCCTCGAGCGCATCGGCGGCGAGCTTCACCGAGAGCGCGCCACCGTTCGAGTAGCCGACCAGGTGCACCGATCCGTCGGCTCCCGCCCGGCGTCTGCCCTCGCGCAGGGCCAGGCGCGCGGCGGCAAGCCAGTCGGACCATTCCACCCGCGTCAGGGCGCCGGGCACGGTGCCATGCCCGGGCATCCGGATGGCCAGCGCGACGAACCCCTGTGACCGGTACAGCTCGGCCAGGTGGCGCACGCTGTAGGGCGAGTCGGTCAGGCCGTGCAGCAGCACGGCCGCGCCCCTGGGTGCGCCCTGCGCTGCCTCGGGTTCGAGCACGAACGACCGGTTCCAGTCGCGGGTCAGTCGTGTGGGATGGGCGGGGCTGTCGGCTTCATAGCGATTGAATCGCGGTTGCGGACCAGGGGGCGCAGGGCGCGCATGCAGCCGCCGATGGATGCGTTCCAGCAGGGCCTCCTCGGCTGCCACGTAACCGGCCCAGTCCATCCGGTCGAGGTCGCGCGCCTCGGTCTCCCCAGGGGCCAGGCGGTGCCACGCTTCCAGCGCAGGGCCGTGGTGCGATTCCCAGGCGCGCGTGGCGAGCAGGGTGAGCAGCACCGAGGCCACGAGCAGCGCGGGCCATTTCAGGGAGATGAGGCCGCCGCGCAGCAGGTCGCGCAGCAGGCGCAGCAGTCGGCGCACCATGCCGGCAGCTTAACAGCTGGCGGTGATAAGCTTTCGCCATGGTACAGATCGTCTCAGCACAGCCACCCGACAGCGAACTGGCGGCGGTGCGCCACGCACCGCACTCCATCGAGGCCGAGCAGTCCGTGCTGGGCGGCCTGCTGCTCGACAACAACGCCTGGGAGCGCATCGCCGACCTGCTGGGCGAGGGCGATTTCTACAGCGCCGACCACCGCACGATCTACAAGCACCTGGTCAAGCTGGTCGACGAGTCGCGTCCGGCCGACGTGATCACCGTCGCCGAGAGCCTCGAGCGAAACGGCGACCTGGCAAAGGTGGGCGGCCTGCCCTATCTGTCGGCGCTCGCCAACAACGTACCGACTGCAGCGAACATCCGGCGCTATGCCGAGATCGTGCGCGAGCGGTCGCTGATGCGCGAACTGGCGCGCGTGGGCACCGAGATCGCCGAGTCGGCGTATGCGCCGAGCGGACGTGCCGCGAAGGTGCTGCTGGATGAGGCCGAAGCGAAGGTGCTGGCGATCGCCGAGGCCGGCAAGCGCACCTCCCAGGGCTTCCTCGACCTGAATGCATTGGTGGCCGAGGTGGTCGAGCGTATCGACCTGCTGCATGCCCGTGGCGACAGCAGCGACGTGACCGGCGTGCCGACCGGCTTCACCGACCTCGATCGCGACACCTCGGGCATGCAGGCGGGCGACCTGATCATCGTCGCCGGACGGCCCAGCATGGGCAAGACCGCGCTCGCGCTGAACATGGCCGAGCATGTGGCACTGGTCGAGAAGCTGCCGGTGGTGATCTTCAGCATGGAGATGTCCGGCACGCAGCTGGTGATGCGCCTGATCGGTTCGTCCGGCCGGCTCGACCAGCAGCGGCTGCGCAGTGGCCGGCTCGAGGATTCCGACTGGCCGCGGCTGACCAGCGCGATCGGCGCACTGACCCAGGCGCCGATCCTGATCGACGAGACCGGCGCGCTGACCGCGCTCGAACTGCGTTCGCGCGCACGCCGCGCGGCGCGCAGCTTCGGTGGACGCCTCGGGCTGATCGTGATCGACTACCTGCAGCTGATGAGCTCCAGCGGCAGCGAGAACCGCGCCACCGAGATCTCAGAGATCTCGCGCGGGCTCAAGGCGCTGGCGAAGGAACTGCAGGTGCCGGTGGTGGCCCTGTCGCAGCTCAACCGCAGCCTGGAGCAACGGCCGAACAAGCGGCCGGTGATGTCGGACCTGAGGGAGTGTGTGGCCGGGGACACGCTCGTGCTTTGCACCGACGGCCGACGCGTGCCCATCCGGGAACTGGTCGGCAGCACGCCCGAGGTATGGGCGGTGGATGAGGCCCAGCGCATCGTCGCGTCCCGGTCGGATGCGGTCTGGTGCGTCGGCGAAAAACCGGTATTCGATTTACATACCGCCAGCGGGCGCCGGCTGCGTGCGACCGGCCAGCACCGGGTCTTGACGGGCACTGGGTGGCAGATGGTCGACGATCTGGGCCCCGGAATGCGGGTTGCGCTTGCGCGCGCAGTGCCTGCGCCCGCGACACCGGTCGAGTGGCCTGATCATCAGGTCGTGCTGCTGGGTCATCTCGTCGGTGACGGCAGCTACCTGCCGCACCAGCCGTTGCGCTATACCACTGCCAGCGAGGAGAACAGCCTGGCGGTGACCGAGGCTGCGAGCGCATTCGGCGCGCGTGTGTCGCGCCGTGCGGGTCGCGGTGCGCGGCACCAGCTGGTGATCGCCGGCAACGGCAACCGCTGGCACCCTGCCGGTGTCGGACTCTGGCTGCGCGAACTGGGCCTGTTCGGCCAACGGTCCCACGACAAGCACCTGCCGGCGGCCGTGTTCTCCTTCGGCGATCGCCAGGTCGCCCTGCTGCTGCGCCACCTCTGGGCGACCGATGGCTGCATCTCGCTTCGCAAGCCAGGGCAGAAGGGCGCGTCGAGGGTGTACTTCGCCACCTGCAGCGAGCGGCTGGCGCGCGATGTGGCAGCACTGCTGCTTCGGCTGGGCATCGTGGCGCGGCTGCGCAAGGTGGTCCAGCGCAGCGCGCGCCCGCTGTACAACGTCGATGTGTCCGGCGGCGCGCAGCAGCAGGCGTTCATCGGCCGGGTCGGTGCTTTCGGGCCGAGGTCAGCACCGGCGCAGGCGCTCGCCGAGAGGCTTGTGGCAACAGCGGTGAATACCAACGTCGACACGCTGCCGACGGAAGTGTTCCGGCAGGTGCAGTCGCAGATGCGCGCGCAAGGTGTTTCGCAGCGCCGGATGACCTCGATGCGCGGCACGTCGTACGGCGGCTCATCGCACTTCCGGTTTGCACCTTCCAGGGCAGTGGTGGCGGACTACGCACGCCACCTCGGGGACGAGGATCTCGCCCGTGCGGCGTCCAGCGATCT
>JBIITW010000348.1:0-3144 GCA_044340265.1 Burkholderiales bacterium
GCAGAGGCCGGGAAACCCGCCCGGGCCCTCGCTGGTCGGCGTGATCCAGATCATCAACTCGAAGGCCGGGCAGCCGTTTTCGCAGACGGCCGAGGACGGTGCGCGGCAACTCGCCGAGACCCTCGCGATCGCGCTGTTGCAGCGCCAGAAGCAGCCGGCGTTCAAGGTGCGCGGCAAGTACGACCAGCTGGTCGCCGGTGCGGTGCTGTCGGCCGACGAGATGGAACTGGCGCTGCGCTCGGCGCGGCGCAAGAACATCGACATCGAGGACGTGCTGCTCGACGAGTTCCAGGTCAAGGTACCGCTGCTCGGCGACTCGCTGGCGCAGTTCTTCCAGTGTCCCTACGAGCCGTTCCGCACCGACCGGTTGAAGCCGACCGACCTGCTGAAGAACATCCGCCGCGAGTTCGCTGGCGAGAGCGGCTGGCTGCCGCTCGAGGAAGGCAAGGACGGCCTGGTCGTGCTGTGCACCGACCCCGAGAAGGTACGCGGCTCGCGCCAGGTCGCCAACGTGTTCCCGAAGACCAAGGTCGACTACCGGGTCACCACGAAACGCGAGTTCACGGCGACGATGAACCAGCTGTTCGGTGCCGGCGGCTCGGAGATGTCGAGCGACACCACCTCGGTCGGCGACCTGCTGTCCGAACTTGGCGAGGACGCCGAGGACGACGGCTCTGCGGCGGCCGAGCTGTCGGCCGCGGCCGACAACGAGGTGGTACGGCTGGTCAACAAGATCATCATCGACGCCTACCACCAGGGCGCCTCGGACATCCACGTGGAACCGGGCCCCGGCAAGCAGAAGACGCTGGTGCGCTTCCGCAAGGACGGATCCCTGCAGCACTACATCGAGGTGCCGTCGAGCTACCGGCAGGCGATCTGCGCGCGCCTGAAGATCATGTGCGACCTCGACATCTCCGAGAAGCGCAAGCCGCAGGACGGCAAGATCAAGTTCAAGAAGTTCGGGCCGCTCGACATCGAACTGCGCGTGGCGACCATCCCCAGCCAGGGCGGCGTCGAGGACATCGTGATGCGTATCCTCGCCGCCGGCGAGCCGATCCCGCTCGACAAGCTCGGCGTGTCCGACCACAACCTCGCGCTGCTCAAGGGCACGATCACCAAGCCCTACGGGCTGTTCTTCGTGTGCGGCCCGACCGGTTCGGGCAAGACCACTTCCCTGCATTCGGTGCTCGGCTACATCAACACGCCTGAAACCAAGATCTGGACGGCCGAGGATCCAGTCGAGATCACCCAGCGCGGGCTGCGCCAGGTGCAGATGAACCCGAAGGCCGGGCTCACCTTCGCCACCGCGATGAAGGCCTTCCTGCGCGCAGACCCCGACATCATCATGGTCGGCGAGATGCGCGACAAGGAGACCGTGGCCATCGGCATCGAAGCCTCGCTGACCGGCCACCTGGTGTTCGCCACGCTGCACACCAACAGCGCGCCGGAATCGATCACCCGACTGCTCGACATGGGCATGGATCCGTTCAACTTCGCCGACGCGCTGCTCGGCATCCTGGCGCAGCGGCTGGCGAAGCGGCTGTGTTCCAAGTGCAAGAAATCGCATGTCGCCACCGACGATGAACTGCGCCTGCTGCTCGACGAATACGTGCAGGAACTGAAGCAGACCGAGACCTGGAAGAAGGATCCCGACGCGGCGCGCGAACAGGTCCGCCAGGCGTGGCTCAAGCAGTTCGGCAATCCGAAGGGCGAGGTCACGCTGTACAGCAAGGTCGGCTGCGACACCTGCAGCGGCACCGGCTACAAGGGCCGCACCGGCCTGCATGAACTGCTGATCGGTACCGACCGCCTGAAGAAGGCGATCCAGGAGCACGCCCGGGTCGCCGACCTGTTCGCGATCGCGCTGGACGAGGGCATGCGCACCCTGAAGATGGATGGCATCGAGAAGGTGCTGCTCGGCATCACCGACATCCAGCAGGTACGCGCGGTCTGCATCAAGTAGGCGGGGCAGGCCATGGACCGACACGGTGCGGACGACATGCTGGCGCGCCTCGAGTACCTGAACGAGGTCGGTGCTGCACTGTCGCGCGAGAAGGACATCGACCGCCTGCTCGAATCGATCCTGGTGGCGGCGAAGAACATCGCGCACGCCGACGGCGGCACCCTGTACCGGGTGGCCGATGACCGACTTGCGCTTCGTTTCGAGATCATCCGCACCGATTCACTGGGCATCGCGATGGGCGGCAGCACCGGGCGCAAGGTGCCGTTCCAGCCGATCCCGCTGTTCGAGGCCGATGGCACACCGAACGTGCACAACGTCGCGGCCTGCGCCGCCAACCAGGATCGCACGGTGAACATCGAGGATGCCTACGCCGAGGCCGGTTTCGACTTCTCGGGCACGCGCCGTTTCGACACCCAGACCGGCTACCGGTCGCAGTCGTTCCTGACCGTGCCGATGAAGAACCATGAAGACGAGATCATCGGCGTGCTGCAGTTGATCAACGCGCAGGATGCCGCTGGTTCGGTCAGGCCGTTCACCGGCACCGACCAGCGCCTGGCCGAGTCGCTCGCCTCGCAGGCGGCCGTGGTGCTGACCAACCGGCTGTTGATCTCGCACCTGGAGAACCTGTTCGAGTCGTTCATCAACCTGATCAACTCCGCGATCGACGACAAGTCGCCCTACACCGGCGGACATTGCGAGCGGGTGCCGGTGCTGACCATGATGCTGGCCGACGCCGCCTGCGAGACGACCGCCGGGCCGCTGGCCGGATTCGCGATGACCGAGGCGCAGCGCTATGAACTGAAGATCGCCGGGCTGCTGCACGACTGCGGCAAGGTGACCACGCCGGTGCACGTGGTCGACAAGGCCACCAAGCTCGAGACCCTGTTCGACCGCATCAACCTGATCGACACCCGGTTCGAGGTGGTGCGTCGCGACATCGAAGTCGACCTGCTGCGCGAGCGGATCGCCGCGATGCAGGCTGGCGAGCGCGCCAACCTGGTCGAGATGGAGGCCGAACTGAAGCGCCGGATGCGCGAACTCAACGAGGACCGCGATTTCCTGCGCAAGGCCAACATCGGGGGCGAGACGATGAGCCGTGAAGACCAGCAGCGGGTGCGCGACATCGCCGAGCGCTGGCCGCGGGTCGACGAGGCCGGTTTCGAGACGCCGTTCCTGACCGC
>JBIITW010000153.1:0-11746 GCA_044340265.1 Burkholderiales bacterium
ATAGGCCGCGCGGTTGATCAGCGTGATCACCCGGTGTGCGCCCATGCGCTTGGCGAGCAGCGACGACATGATGTTGTTCTCGTCGTCGTTGGTCAGCGCGCAGAACACATCCATCTCGCCGATATGCTCGTCGGACAGCAGCTCTTCATCGGTGGAGTCGCCGCACAGCACCAGCGTGCGGTCGAGCTGCTGCGACAGCCGCTCGGCTGCACGCTTGTGCACCTCGATCAGCTTCACCTGGTACTTCGATTCGAGCGACGCGGCCAGCCGCGAGCCGATGTTGCCGCCACCGGCGATCATCACCCGCCGCACCGGCTGGTCGGCGCGACGCAGCTCGCGCAGCACGGTGCGGATATGCTCCTTCGCGGCGAGGAAGAACACCTCGTCGCCATGCTGGATCACCGTGTCGCCGGTCGGTATCAGCGGCGCATCGCCGCGGAAGATCGCCGCCACCCGGCTGTCGATGTCGGGGATGTGCTCCCGGATCTCCGACAGTGGCCGGCCGACCAGCGGCCCCCCGGTGAACGCGCGCACCGCGACCATCTGCAACCGGCCGTTGGCGAAGTCGAGCACCTGCAGCGATTCCGGGAACTCGATCAGCCGCGTGATGTAGTCGGTCATGATCTGCTCCGGGCAGATCGTCACGTCGACCGAGAAGTTGTCGCTGCTGAACACTTCCGGGTGGCCCAGGTAGTCGGACGAGCGGATGCGCGCGATGCGGGTCGGTATGTTGAACACGGTCGAGGCCAGCTTGCAGGCGACCAGGTTGGCCTGGTCGCTCTGCGTCACCGCCAGCAGCAGGTCGGCGTCGTCGGCGCCGGCCGCGCGCAGGATCGACGGATGCGCCGCGTTGCCTTCGACCGTGCGCAGGTCGAGATGATCGGCGAGCTGCTGCAGGCGTTCGCCGTCGGTGTCGACGATCGTGATGTCGTTGGCCTCGGACACCATGCTCTCGGCGACGGTGGATCCGACCTGCCCCGCGCCGAGGATGATGATCTTCATGCGCGTGCTGCTGCCGCGGGGCTCAGCCCGGAGCGGTCGCCGGCCGTGGCGGCCTGTTCGCGCGCAGCCACCCCTTCCACTCGGCAAAAAGGCCCGGGTCGAGCGCTGCGATGACCGATTTCTCCCATACCTCGCCGTCCCAGAAGTCGTCGTGGTCGAGCGATGCGCAGTGTCCGCCTGCTTCCCGAAAGATCAACCATCCTGCCGCGTAGTCCCAGAGCTTCTGACCGCCGTGAAGATACACGTCAAATCGTCCGGCCGCTGCATAGCACCACTCGAGCGCGCTGGACCCGTAGTTGCGCTGGGAACAATACGGTGATTTCGCGTTCAGCGTGGCCGCCAGCGACCGCTCGATACGCTTGAATTCGATGCCGGCCATCGCCTGTCGCAGCGCAACCGTGCGCCGATGCAGCGGCAGCGGCGTGGCATTGAGCCACGAGCCCTGGCCGTCCTCGGCCTGGAAGGCCTCATCGGCCACCGGGTCGTAGATCACGCCCAGCACCGGCCGCCCGGCACGAACCAGCGCGACCGAGATGGCGAATGCGGGCAGCCCGCAGGTGAAATTCGAGGTGCCGTCGATCGGGTCGACGCACCACAGGGTCTGCGCGCCGTCGGACCAGGCGCCGACCTGTTCTTCGCGGGTCATCTCCTCGCCGACGAATCCGCAGTCGACCAGCCCGCGCAGCAGCGGTGCCAGTGCATGCTGGGCGGCAATGTCCGCCTCGGTGACCACGCTGCCATCGCCCTTGCGCGTCTGCCGCGTGTTGAGGAAGCGCGGCATCACTTCGCGCGCTGCCACGCCGCGCACGACCTCGACGGTGGCCTCGAGCAGGGCGGACGGCCGGTTGGGGGAAGGTACGGCCGTGTCAGGCATGGCGGTGGGAGAGACGGAGGAAGGCACTGCGGAAGTGGATGTGTAGAATCCGTGAATCTAACATTGTGCTGGAGCGGCCACGCTTCAAGCCGCCTGTCCCGACCCCAGGATACGGATGCTCACGCCCCGGTTTCACTGCCCGCAGGCCGTCCCCGGGCTCGCCCGCGGCAGCCGGGTCGAGCTCCCGCCGGATGCCGCCCATCATGCCCTGCGTGTCTTGCGCCTGGGTGAAGGCCAGGCCGTTGCCGTGTTCTGCGGCCATGGCGGTGAATATGAAGCGGTCCTGGAGGCCGCGCGCGGCAAATCGGCACAGGTACTGCTCGGAACTTTCCACGCCGACGACCGGGTGCCGCGGATCGACGTGCATGTGCAGCAGGCGGTGGTGGCGACCGAGAAGATGGACTGGGTGGTCGAGAAGGCGGTCGAACTCGGCGCGCGCTGGTTCACCCCGGTGCTGGCAGAGCGCAGCGTGGTGCGGCTGTCCGGCGAGCGGGCAGCCAAACGCGCGGCGCACTGGCAGGCGCTTGCGGTCTCGGCGAGCGAGCAGTGCGGTCTCAACCGGTTGCTCGAGGTGCGGCCGGTGCAGACGCTGGATGCGGTCTGCGATGATCTGGATTCAGGCAACGCGCTGCGCTTCATGCTTCAGCCTGGATGTGAGCATTCGCTCACATCGGAGCTGATCGCGGCTTTCGGTACCGCCCGGCGCAGCGCCGGTACGAGCGCTGTCGCCGCGCCGCTGTCGCCCGGCGCGGTACCGCAGCCGTACATCTCGCCGCGGTCGCTGGTCCTTCTGGTCGGACCTGAGGGGGGCCTTTCTCCCGGCGAAGCGGCACGCGCGCGCGTGGCGGGTTACCGTCCGGTCACCCTCGGGCCGCGCGTCCTGCGCACCGAAACCGCCGCCCTGGCGGCACTGGCCGCGCTGCGCGCGACGATCGACGATTTTTCACCTGCCTTCGCACCCCAATGAGCACATCGCCGCCGTCGTTCGTCACCTGGTTCCGCGCTGCGGCGCCCTACATCCATGCGTTCCGCGGCAAGACCTTCGTCGTCGCGTTCGGCGGCGAAGTGGTCGAGGAAGGCCAGCTCGCGCACCTGTCGCACGATGTCGCGCTGCTGGCGAGCCTCGGTGTACGGCTGGTGCTGGTGCATGGCGTGCGACCACAGCTCGAGGTGCTGATGGCGCAGCAGGGCATCGAGGCGCAGTACGCCAACGGACTGCGGGTGACCGACACTGCGGTGATGGGTTGCGTGAAGCAGGCCAACGGCATCGTGCGCATCGAGATCGAGGCGCTGCTGTCGACCGGGCTGCCCAACACGCCGATGGCCAATGCCGCGGTCAATGTGGCCAGCGGCAATTTCGTGGTCGCCTGTCCGCGCGGGGTGTACGAGGGCGTCGACCTGCAGTACACGGGCGCGGTGCGCAAGGTGGACGTGCAGGCCCTGCGCGGCCGGCTGGACGCCGGGGAGATCGTGCTGGTGTCCCCGCTCGGCTATTCGCCGACCGGTGAGGCGTTCAACCTGACCGTGGAGGATGTAGCGACCTCCGTGGCCACAGCGCTCGCGGCCGAGAAGCTCATCTTCATGATCGACGGCGCCGGCGTGCAGCGCGGGCGGGGCAGGCTGCTGCGCGAGCTCACGCTGACCAGTGCCGAGACCTGGATCGCGCGCACGAAGAAGTCGAAGGTCGGCCGTGGCACCGACATCGAGCGGTTCCTGCCGGCGGCGATCGACGCCTGCCGGCGCGGCGTCGCCCGCGCGCACCTGGTCAGCCGGCATGTCGATGGCGCGCTGCTGCTCGAACTGTTCACCCACCACGGCATCGGCACGATGATCTCGCGCGATTCGCTCGAGCGGCTGCGCCCGGCGCGCATCGACGATGTCGGCGCGGTGCTGCAGCTGATCGCGCCGCTGGAGGCCGAAGGCACGCTGGTCAAGCGCGGCCGCGAGCGGATCGAGCGCGAGATCGGCTACTTCACCGTGATCGACCATGACCGCCGGCTGATCGGCTGCGCCGCGCTGTATCCGTTTCCCGCCGCGCGCGCGGCCGAACTCGCCTGCCTGGTCGTGAATCCCGACCATCGCAACGCCGGCCATGGCGAGGCGCTGTTGCTGCACATCGAAGCCCGCGCCCGCGCGCAGAAGCTCGACAAGCTGTATGCGCTGACCACCCATACCGCTCACTGGTTCGTCGAGAACGGCTTCCATGAAGTCGATGTCAGCGAATTGCCTGCCGAGCGGCGCCAGCTCTACAACTGGCAGCGCCGTTCCAAGGTCTTCATGAAGTCACTGTAAAGACAATCCGGACCAGAAGGAGTGAAGCAATGCCGCGCACCGTCCAATGCATCAAGCTCGGCCGCGAGGCCGAAGGCCTCGAGTTCGCCCCCTATCCCGGGCCGCTCGGCCAGCGCATCTACGACAGTGTTTCCAAGGAAGCCTGGCAGTTCTGGCTCGAGCACCAGAAGCGGCTGGTCAACGAGAACCGGCTGAACCTGGCCGACCCCAAGGCCCGGAAGTACCTCGCGACCCAGATGGAAGAGCATTTCTTCGGCGCAGGCGCGGACGAGGTCCAGGGGTATGTTCCGCCGCCAGCCTGACCCGGCGCAGGTCCCTGCATGCCGGCGTGATTCGTGCCATGCTTCGTCGGCCCTCTCCCGCCCTGTCATCTGCCTGAAACGAGAGTGACATAACCTCCGCGCTCCTACAGCCAGCCAGGGCGCCACACTTGAGCACCGCCGCGGTGAAGAAGAAGCGCCTGCCTCCGCCGGACCACTTCCTGAATCGGGAACTGGGCGCGCTCGCGTTCAACGCGCGCGTGCTCGAAGAGGCGGAGAACCCGAAGAACCCGCTGCTCGAGCGCCTGCGCTTCCTGTGCATCGTGTCGAGCAACCTGGATGAATTCTTCGAGATCCGGGTCGCCGGCCTGAAGGAACAGATCACCCTCGGTGCGGTGAACCCGCAACCCGACGGCATCCCGCCACGCCAGCTGTTCCCGCTGGTCGCGCAGCGTGCGCACGAGCTGGTCGAGCGCCAGTACCGGCTGCTCAACGACGACCTGCTGCCGAAGCTTGCCGCAGAGGGCATCTGCTTCCTGCGCCGCAACGACTGGACCCCGGCGCAACAGGAATGGGTGCGCGCCTACTTCTTCCGTGAAGTGATGCCGGTGCTGACGCCGATCGGGCTCGATCCTGCGCATCCGTTCCCGCGCGTGCTCAACAAGTCGCTCAACTTCGCAGTCGAGCTCGAGGGCAAGGACGCCTTCGGCCGCAAGTCCGGCGCGGCCATCGTGCAGGCGCCGCGCGTGCTGCCGCGGGTGGTCAAGCTGCCGGCGCGCATCGCCGGCTGCGCGCACGGCTTCGTCTTCCTGTCGGCGGTGTTGCACGCGAACATGCGCGAACTGTTCGCCGGCATGCAGGTGCTCGGCTCCTATCAGTTCCGCGTCACGCGCAACAGCGACCTGTTCGTCGACGAGGAAGAGGTGAAGAACCTGCGCATCGCGCTGCAGGGCGAACTGCCGCAGCGGCATTTCGGCAACGCGGTACGGCTCGAGGTCGCCGACAATTGCTCGGACGCGATGACCGCCTTCCTGCGCATGCAGTTCGGCCTCGGTGAAGAAGACATCTATCGGGTGCCGGGCCCGGTGAACCTGGTGCGCCTGATGCAGGTGCCCGACTGGGTCGACCGGCCCGACCTCATGTTCAAGCCGTTCACCGCCGGCGTGCCGCCGACCCTGGTGCGCCGCGCCGACATGTTCGAGGCGATCCGCCACGGCGACATCCTGCTGCACCATCCGTTCCAGTCTTTCGCGCCGGTGGTGCACTACCTGCAGCAGGCGGCGTCCGATCCGTCGGTGGTGGCGATCAAGCAGACGATCTACCGCACCGGCAACGAATCAGTGCTGATGGAGTCGCTGATCCAGGCCGCGCGCAGCGGCAAGGAAGTGACGGTGATCGTCGAGCTGCTCGCGCGCTTCGACGAGGAAGCCAACATCGGCTGGGCGTCGAAGCTGGAGCAGGCCGGTGCGCATGTCGTGTACGGCGTGGTGGGCCACAAGACACATGCCAAGATGTCGCTGGTGGTGCGCCGCGAAGAAGGCGAACTGCGCCGCTACGTGCATGTGTCGACCGGCAATTACCATGTGCGCACCGCAGGCCTCTATACCGACTTCGGGCTGTTCACCTGCAACGAGCAGATCTGCTCGGACGTGAACGAGACCTTCAAGCAGCTCACCGGCCTGGGCAAGGCGAGCAGGCTGCACCACCTGTGGCAGGCGCCGTTCACGCTGCAGGAGAACATCGTCGCTGCGATCAACGACGAGGCGAAGGCGGCGCGCGCCGGCAAGCGCGGCCAGATCGTCGCCAAGATGAACGCGCTGCTCGAGCCGCTGACCATCGAGGCGCTGTACAAGGCGTCGCAGGCCGGCGTGAAGATCGACCTGATCGTGCGTGGCGTGTGCGCACTGCGGCCCGGGGTGCCGGGCCTGTCCGACAACATCCGGGTGCGTTCCGTGCTCGGGCGTTTCCTCGAGCATTCGCGCATCTTCTGGTTCCATGCCGGCGGCAAGGACAATGTCTACATGTCCAGCGCCGACTGGATGGACCGCAACTTCTTCCGTCGCGTCGAGATCTGCGTGCCGATCCTCGACCTGCGCCTGAAACGCCGGATGATCGCCGAGGCGCTGCGCCCCTACCTGCGCGACAACCTGCAGTCGTGGGAGATGAACGGCGATGGCGTGTACCGCCGGCGCAGCCCCTCGCGCGGGCGTCCGTATTCGGCGCAGCAGGCGTTGCTGGCCGAGTTGACGCAGTCGCCGTTGCCGGCGACGGGTACATAGCGCGGCGCGCGCCGCGCCGCCGGCCACGATGGCGATCGAAACCGAACTCCGATTCCGGCTCGATGCCCGGCAGGCACGTGCGATCGCAGCCGACGCGAAGGTCGCTGCAGGGCTGCAGCGGCGGCCGTTGTCGAGTATCTACTACGACACGGCGGACTTCGCGCTCGCGCAGCGCCGGGCGGGGCTGCGCCTGCGGCGCATCGGCCGCCGCTGGGTGCAGACCTTCAAGTGCGAACTGCCCGATGCACCGGACCACCAGCGCGGTGAATGGGAATGGACGGTGCCGCGCGCGGTGCTCGACTTCGACCTCCTGGCCGAGACGCCGCTCGCCGACTGGTTCGCCAAGCCGCGCAATCGCGAGGCACTGGCGCCGGCGTTCGAGACCCGGTTCACCCGCGCCAGCGCGCTGATCCAGAGCGGCGCCACCGCCATCGAACTGGCGATCGACCGTGGCAACGTGATCGCCGGGGGGCGCAGCGAAGCGATCCTCGAACTCGAACTCGAGCTGAAGGACGGTCCGGTGGACGGGTTGTACGCGTTCGCGCTCGCGCTCAACGCCGACCATGCGCTGATGCCCGAGCCGCGCAGCAAGGCGGCGCGTGGATTCATGCTGTCGACCGGTGCGAAGCCCGGGCCGATGCGCGCGCCGAAGCTGCAGATCGCGCCGGACGCGACGGCCGAACAGGCGTTCGTGTCGGTGATGCTCAACTGCCTCGCGCACCTGCAGGGCAATGCCGCTGGCGTGCACCGCGGCGACGTCGATCCTGAATACGTGCACCAGGCGCGCGTCGCGTTGCGCCGGATGCGTTCCACGCTGGTCACCTTCCGGCGAGCGATCCCGCGCAGCGCGAGCGACACGCTGTCGATCGAGGCACGCGGGCTCGCCGCCGCGCTGGGCATGGCGCGCGACCTGGATGTGTTCGAGGAAGGCACGCTGGCGCCACTGGCCGCTGCCGGCCATGCCACCCGCCTGGCCGGTGCGTTCGAGCGGCTCGAGGCGCTGCGCCTGCAGGCCCGGGAGGCGGCGGCCGTCGCGCTGTCCCCGCCCGGGTACACCCTGTTCGTGCTGCACCTGCTGCGCTGGATCGACGCGGCCGGCTGGCGAGCATCGACGGCGGATGATGCGGCGGAGGGTGGCGCTGCAGGCGACGGCAACAGCCACGGCAACGACGACGAGCGCGACGGCGACGACCGCGGAGACAGCAACCGCAGCGAAGCCCGTCCTCGCGGCGAGCGCGCCGAGCTGCGCCGGCAGAAGGCCGGCATCCGGCGCTTCGCCGCCGGCACGCTCGATCGCCGCCATCGCGCGGTGATCGCGATCGGTGGCCGCCCCTCCGCACTGGACCCGGAAGCGCGGCATGAACTGCGCATCGCGGTGAAGAAGCTGCGTTATGCGGCCGAGTCGTTCGCCTCGCTCAACGCCGGCAAGGCGGTCAAGGCGGCCGATGCCTACCTGGCGGCCATGGCACGACTGCAACAATCGCTGGGCACACTCAACGACATGGCGACGGCTGAACGCTTGGTGTCGACCGGAGCGGGCAGTCCGTTCGAGGGTGCGATCGACGAGGCAGGCCTGGCGCTGCTGGCCGGCTGGCGGCTCGGACTGTGCGCCGCCGTGCTCGACGACGCCGACCGGGCCTGGAACCGTTTCCGCGACGCCGGCCGGTTCTGGTGACCATGGCTGGCGGCCAAGGAAGGAGCAAGATGAACCTGATCCTGTGGCGGCATGCCGAGGCGGATGAAGACAGCAACGACCTGTCGCGTGCGCTGACGGCCAAGGGCCAGCGGCAGGCCAAGCGCATGGCGACCTGGCTCGAGGCGCGGCTGCCCGACAAGTACAAGGTCATCTGCTCGCGTGCACGGCGCTCGCAGGACACCGCGCGTGCGCTGACCGACAAGTTCAAGGTCGACCCGAACATCGATCCCGGCGCATCGTATGCAGCGGTGCTGGCTGCGGTCGACTGGCCGCATGGCAGCGGCACGGTGATCGTCGTCGGCCACCAGCCGACCCTGGGCGACGTGGCTTCGATGCTGCTCGCCGGCGAGCCCGCCGACTGGACGATCCGCAAGGGCGCGCTGTGGTGGATCTGTTACCGCGAGCGTGATGCAGGCGGCGAGACCGCGCTGCGCGTGGCGATGTCGCCCGACCTGCTCTGAGGCGCGCGCGCCCTAGACCAAGGCCTTCAGCGCACCGGCGGCTGCCAGCCCGACCACGACGATCCAGGGCGCGGCCTTCCAGGCGGTGAGTAGCACGAAGCCGCAGACGGCCAGCAGGAAGTCGACCGGGTCGAGCACCGCGCTGGTCCAGATCGGGTCGTAGAGCGCGGCACCCAGGATGCCGACCACCGCCGCATTCGCGCCGCGCAGCCCGGACTGCGCCCATTGGCGGGTGCGCAGCGCATCCCAGAACGGCAGCATGCCGTACACCAGCAGCAGTCCGGGCAGGAAGATCGCGACCAGCGCGACGGCCGCGCCGACGATGCCGTTCGGACCCGGCTGCACCAGCGCGCCGAGATAGGCGGCGAAGGTGAACAGCGGGCCGGGCACCGCCTGGGTCGCACCGTAGCCGGCGATGAAGGCGTCGGCATCGACGCGGCCGGTGGCGACGGTGCCCGCCTCGAGCAGCGGCAGCGCGACATGGCCGCCGCCGAACACCAGTGCTCCGGCGCGGTAGAACGCCTCGAACAGCGCGACTGCGTCCGAGCCGCTCCACCAGGCGGCGATCGGCAGGCCGAACAGCAGCAGGAAGAACAGCACCAGCGCGACGATGCCGGCCGTCGCCGAGACCGGGAAGCGCAGTTCGCCCTGCGGCGCCGGCGGCGCATCCCCGCACAACAGCAGGCCGGCCAGGATGCCGCCGGCGATCGCCATCAGCTGGCCTGCCGCGCCACCGATGAATACCACCGCGGTGATCGCCACCAGCGCGATCGTGGCGCGCGTCGCATCGGGCGTGAGCGACTTCGCCATGCCCCAGACCGCCTGCGCCACCACCGCCACCGCGACCAGCTTCAGGCCATGCAGGACGCCCTCGGCTGCCGGATGCACGAACATCGAGGCGGTCAGCGCGAAGATGAACAGCAGGATGGCCGAGGGCAGGGTGAACGCCGCCCATGCGGCGAAGCCGCCGGCCAGTCCGTTGCCACGCAGCACGCCCAGCGAGAAGCCGACCTGGCTCGAGGCCGGGCCGGGCATGAACTGCGACAGCGCGACCAGGTCTGCATAGGCCGCCTCGTCGATCCACCTGCGACGCACGACGAAGGCTTCGCGGAAGTAGCCCAGGTGGGCGATCGGGCCGCCGAAGCTGGTGAAGCCCAGGCGCAGGAAGGCGATGAACACTTCGAGCACCGAGCCGCGCACGGGTTGATCGGACGGCATGGACGACATCGTGCAACTCCCGCTGGCTGGAAGCCGAGCGTAGCGGAGCGCTGCAGCGCCGGTCAAACGGTGGCGGCGTAACATGCAGTGCCTTCAGGCCATCCCGTCCATCCAACAGGGGCAGCGCATGTTCGAGTCCGCAGAGCTGGGCCATCGCATCGACCGTGAGGTGTATCGGCGCCGCGAGCCCGCGCTGCGCGCCGACCTGCTGCAGGCTCAGGTCGACCTCGGCCTGCAGAAGCGCTTTCCGGTGCTGATCGTGATCGGCGGCGTCGATGGCGCGGGCAAGGGCGAGACGGTCAACCTGCTCAACGAGTGGATGGATCCGCGCCATATCGATACCCATGCGTTCGGTGCACCGACCGACGAAGAGCGCGAGCGGCCGCGCATGTGGCGCTTCTGGCGCGTGCTGCCGCCGAAGGGGCGCGTCGGCATCCTGTTCGGTGCCTGGCATACCCAGCCGGTGCTCGATCGGACCCTGCGCCGCACCGATGCCGACCGCTTCGAGCAGCAGCTGCAGGAGATCGAACGTTTCGAGCAGATGCTCACCGATGAAGGCGTGCTGCTGCTGAAGTTCTGGTTCCACCTGTCGAAGAAGGACCAGAAGGCCCGGCTGAAGTCGCTGGAGAAGGATCCGCTGACCCGCTGGCGGGTGACCCGTGAGGACTGGCATCGCTTCGAACAGTACGACCGCTTCCGCAAGGTGTCCGAACTGCTGGTGCGCAGGACCTCCACTGCGGCTGCGCCCTGGGTGGTGGTCGAGGGCGTCGACGAGTGCTATCGCAGCCTGACCGTGGGCGAGACGCTGCTCGCGGCGATGCGCCAGCGCCTCGATGCGCAGCGCCCGGAATCTTCGAAGGCAGCGAAGGCCCTCGCGGTGGCGACGGCCGTGAAGCCGGTGCCGGTGCTGCCGGCGATCGACCGGCGCGACCTGCTGTCGATGCTGCAGCTCGACCAGCCGATGACACGCGATGTCTACGAGCCTGCGCTCGAGATGCTGCAGGGCCGGCTCAATCGCCTGTCGCGCGACACGAAGTTCCGCAAGCGCTCGGCGGTGGTCGTGTTCGAGGGCAGCGATGCGGCCGGCAAGGGCGGCGCGATCCGCCGGCTCACCGCGGCGCTCGATGCGCGCCAGTACCACGGCATCCCTGTCGCCGCGCCGGACGAGGCCGAGCGGGCGCAGCCCTACCTGTGGCGCTTCTGGCGCAACCTTCCGCCGCGCGGCCACTTCGCGATCTTCGACCGCTCATGGTACGGGCGGGTGCTGGTCGAGCGGGTCGAGGGCTACTGCAGCGAGGCGGACTGGCAGCGCGCCTACGGCGAGATCAACGAGTTCGAGGCCGAGCTCGAGGCGCACGGCACGATCGTGGCCAAGTTCTGGCTGCAGATCAGCAAGCAGGAGCAGCTGCGCCGCTTCCGCGAACGCGAGCAGGTGGCGTTCAAGAACTTCAAGATTACCGCCGACGACTGGCGCAACCGCAAGCGCTGGAACGCCTACCAGCAGGCGGTGTGCGACATGGTCGACCGCACCTCGACCGCGGCGGCGCCGTGGACGCTGGTCGAGGCGAACAACAAGCTCTATGCGCGGATCAAGGTGCTGGCGACGCTGGTCGAGCGGATCGAGCAGGCGCTGTAGGCGCTGCAGGCCGGCGCCTGTCAGCGGC
>JBIITW010000349.1:0-3124 GCA_044340265.1 Burkholderiales bacterium
GCGACACGCGAGCCGACAGCACGACCTGCTTGTGCATCGACAGCTTCGCGGTCGGTGCCATGCTCATCGAATCATCGAGCGTGAAGCGCATCGGCAGCTCCTTCACCGTGGTGCGGAACACCGCCAGCGGCAGCGGCGGACCGCTCAGCGCGCGGGCGAAGATGAACACCACTTCGTCCGGCTTCGCCTGTCGCTGCAGTTCGCGTGAAAGGGTGACTTCGCCGCTGATGCGGGCGCTGGTGGCGGCGTCGGCGGGCGTGCTGCCGGTAGTCGTAGGCATGCCGACGGTCGGCGATGGTGCGCTTGCAGTCGGGGCTGATCCTGCCGCGCCCGCCGCTGCACCTGCTGCTGCACCTGCCGTTGCACTCGCGCCTGCCCTCGCCCCCGGCACCGATTTCTCCGCCGGCCCCTCGGCCAGCTTGATGCCACGGGTCAGCGCGACCTGGCGCACCTGTTCGATCGCCTCGTCGACCGCTGCACGGTCGCGCGAGCCAGGTTCGACCACCGAGGCCAGCCGGCGCCAGAGCGCGACCGACTCCTCGAACTGGCCGTTCTCCATCGCCGCAGTCGCCGCCAGCGCCAGCGCGGTGGGGTTCTTCGGATCGAGCTTGAGCGCCTTCACGATCAGCTCGAACGGGCGGCCGGAGAGACTGCCCTGGACCATCGCCAGGGCATCGGCATGGCTCGCCACCAGGTTCGCGTCATCGGGACGCAGCGCGCTGGCCTTCTCGAATGCAGCCGCGGCTTCGGGCACCCGGTTGGTGAGCTGGTAGGCGCGGGCGAGCATCACCCAGCCTTCGGGATCGTCCGGGTTGGTCTTCATGCGCTCGGCGAGCGCGTCGACCATCTCGAGGAACTGCCGGTCCGGCGGGTTCATCGCGGCCGGGTTGCCGATCGCGAGATAGGTGGCGACTGCCAGCACCGGCACCAGCGCGAGCGCGCCGGAGGTGAGCCAGCGGCTGCGTCCCGGCGCCGGCGCACTGCGGGCGCTGCCGGGGGCGCCGGCGGCATCCGCGGCCGCCGCGGCGGCGGCCGAGGCATCGAGCACGGCCGCCTCGGCCAGTGCGCGCCGGTCGAGTTCGGCACGCGCGACGGCATGCTGTTCGGGCGAGAGCACGCCATCGGCCAGCTCACGCTCGAGCTCCTGCAGATGGTCGCGATAGACCTCTGCATTGAGCGCGGCGCGCGCCGGACCTGAGTCTTCGCGCCGGGCCGCGCGAAACAGCGGTACCGCCACGAACGCCACTGCCAACAGCACCAGCCCTGCACAGAGGATCCAGAACAGCGTCATCGATTGCCCGTCTTGTCGTTATGGGTGCCGCCGCCGCCATCGCCACCGCCACCGCCACCGCCATCGGCGAGCGAAGCCAGTGCGGCGCGCTCGGCGGGCGACAGCTCCGGCATCGCGCGCACCGCGGCGATCGTGCGCCGTTGCCGCAACTGCGACACCAGCACGCCGAAGCCGAGGACCATCAGCAGCGCCGGGCCGAACCAGAGCGCGATCGTGGTCCAGTCGAGCGGCGGACGGAAGCGCACGAAGTTGCCGTAGCGCTCGACCATGAATTCGATCACCTGCCGCTCGCTCATGCCGCTCTTCAACTGGTCGCGGATCTCGTTGCGCATGTCGACGGCCAGCGGTGCATGCGAATCGGCGATCGATTCGTTCTGGCAGACCATGCAGCGCAGTTCCTTGGTGACCGACTGCAGGCGCTTCTCGAGGACCGGGTCGGCCGCGTTGGGGCGGGCGGCGCCGGAAGGGGTAGCGGAAGGGGCAGCGGCGGGGGCTGCTGCCGGCGTGTCGGCTGCGGCGGTCGCGCCCGCGTCAGCCGCCATCGCCGTCGGCGCCAGCACCGGCACCGCGACCAGCAGCGCCGACAGCAGCACGAGCGCAGGCAGCATCGGGCCTTCCCGCATCGGCCGGCGTGCGCTCACGATGCGCGCAGCTTCGCGATCAGCGGCAGCAGCGTGCGTTCGACCACCTGCGGGTTGAGCGGCCCGACATGCTTGAAGCGGATCACGCCCTGCTTGTCGATCACGTAGGTCTCCGGCGTGCCGTAGACGCCGTAGTCGATGCCGATGCGCCCGGTCGGATCGACCACCGACAGCTGGTAGGGATCGCCGTGGCGCTTGAGCCATGCGGTGGCTGCGGCTTCCTTGTCCTTGTAGTTCAGCCCGTAGATCGGTATGCCCTTCTTCGACAGCGCCTCGATCAGCGGATGCTCTTCCAGGCAGGGCGTGCACCACGACGCCCAGACATTGAGCAGCCAGACCTTGCCCTTCGCATCGCCGACCGAGAACTGCTTCTGCGGCTCGGCCAGCGTCGGCAGGGTGAAGGCAGGGGCCGGTTTGCCGATCAGCGGCGAGGGCACCTCGCGCGGGTTCAGCGTGAGGCCGATGCCGAGGAAGGCCGCGATCACCAGGAAGATGGCCAGCGGCAGCCAGGCACGGCTCATCGCCGCCCTCCGTCGGAGGGCGGCAGTGCCGCCCTGGCCATTGGCGACACAGCCACCGCCCCTGGCCGAAAATCGGGGTCAGACCCCAATTGCGCTGTCACGGGCGAGGTGCCGACCGGCACTGGCCTGCCGCCTGACCCTGGGCCTGAACCCGGGCCGTAATTCGTCTCTGACCCGGATCTCGAGCCTGGGCGGTAATTCGTCTCTGACCCGGATTTCGGGGTGCGGTCGCGGACCTTGACGCGGTAGCGGCGGTCGCAGACGGCGAGCAGGCCGCCGAGGGCCATCAGGAAGCAGCCGGCCCAGATCCAGTCGATGTAGGGCTTGTGGTACACGCGCACGATCCACGCTTCGCCGTTGTCGACCGGTTCGCCCAGGGACACGTACAGGTCGCGGGTGAAGCCGGAGTCGATCGCGGCCTCGGTCATCACCATGCCGGAGGCGTTGTAGACGCGCTTCTGCGGTGCCAGGACCTCGACGAACTCGCCGTCCTTCAGCACGGTGATCTTGCCTTCCATCGCGCGGAAGTTCGCGCCGGGCACTTCGCGCACGCCATCGAAGCGGAAGGTGTAGCCGCCTGACTGTACGGTCTCGCCGACGCGCATGCGCACGTCCTGTTCGCTCTCGTAGCCGCGCACCATGGTCACGCCGACCACAAACACCGCGACGCC
>JBIITW010000350.1:0-3121 GCA_044340265.1 Burkholderiales bacterium
GTGGCCCCTCCTTCGACCTGCCGTGGCCGCCGGCACGCAACCCGTGGCATCTAGAGCACTTCACCGGCGGATCGAGCAGCGGCTCGGGTGCTGCGCTGGCCGGCGGCCTGGTCCCAGGTTCGCTGGGTTCGGATACCGGCGGCTCGATCCGCGGTCCGGCCTCGCTATGCGGGCTCGCCGGCCTGAAGCCCAGCTCAGGCCTGGTGAGCCGGGCCGGCGTGATGCCGAACTCGTTCACGCTGGATCACTGCGGGCCGATGGCGCGCTCCGTGGAAGACTGCGCGATCCTGCTGCAGGTGATCGCCGGTCACGATCCACTGGACGCAGGCAGCGTGGCGATCGAGGTCCCGGATTACCGCGCCACCCTGAACGACGGCGTCAAGGGGCTGCGCATCGGCGTGCTGCGGCACTACTGGGAAGAGGACATGCAGGTGCATCCCGATCTCGCGCGTGCGATGGAAGAGGCCATCGGCGTGTTCAGGACGCTCGGTGCCACCGTGGAGGACTGCCGCACCCGGCCGCTGCGCGAGTCGCTCGATGCCAAGCTCGTCATTGCCGGCAGTGAACTCCTTTCCATCCACCTTGACGACTTCAGGTCACGACCGGCTGATTTCGGCCGCGACTTCCTGGGGCGCGTGCTGCCGTCGTGCGTGTACCAGGCCTCGGATTACCTGCACGCGACCCGCGAGCACCGGCGCATCGTGGCGGAAATGCGGCCACTGTACGAGCGGTACGACGTGATGCTCACGGCTGGCGCCGGCCCCGCGCCGAGACTGGACGCACACCGGATCGCCAACTTCTTCCAGACGCCGCAGGCCTTCACCCCTGCCAACCTGACCGGTGGCCCGGCACTTGCGCTTCCCGCCGGGTTCAGCGGCGGGCTGCCGCTGGGCATGCAGATCCTCGGACGGCCGTTCGATGAAGCGACCGTGCTGCGCGCGGGGCATGCCTATCAGCAGGCGACCGACTGGCACCTGCGCCACCCGCAGCTCACGGCCGGGGCGACACAGCCTCAGGTCTCGCCGCGCTACCACGATCCGCAGGCGACGGACCTGGATGCAACGGCGCGCGGCTTCGTGCTCGACAGCGCGCGCCGTGCAGGACTCAAGCTCGATGATCGACTGACGGCGATCCTGCTGGAGACCGCGCCGTTCGCCCTGGACGTCGCAGACCGCCTGCGCAAACCGCGGCGAAGAAGCGAAGCACCGGCGCTGGTGTTCCGGGTTGCGGGGCATTGACGCGTCGCTGCCGAGCGACCCGGGCGCACCGTCTCGAGTGCGTCCTCTCGAGAGCGTCCTCTCGAGAGCGTCCTCCCGAGAGCGACTTGCTGCCAGCGATCAGTTCGCCGTGATCTTCGCTTCCTTGATGACACGCGTCCAGCGCACCAGTTCCGCCGCGACGATGGCGCGGAACTGTTCCGGCGTGCTGCCCGCGACATCCAGACCGCGCGACGCGAGCCCGGATATGGCTTCGTCCGTGCGCAGCAGCGCGTTGATCTCCTCGCTCAGCAGCTTCACGATCCGTGGCGGCGTCCCGGCAGGCGCGAGGATGCCATGGTTGTTCGTGACCTCGACGCCGGGAAACCCTGACTCGCCGATCGTCGGAACCGTGGGCAACGGGCCCAGGCGCTTTGCGCCGCTGACGACCAGTGCGTTGATGCGTTTTGCCTGCACCAGGGGGATCACCGCTGCACTCGCGCCGACCCCGACCTGCACCTCGCCACCCAGCACCGCGGTCACCGCGGGCGCCGGCCCCTTGTACGGAACATGGGCGAGCTCGAACTTGCCGAGACTCTGCAGGAACTCCATCGTGAGATGCCCGAGGCTGGCGACCCCCGGCGTGCCGTAGCGGATCGCCTTCGGTTGCGCGCGGGCAAGTTTGACCAGGTCCTGCAACGACTGCGCGGGAACCGACGGATGCGCGAACAGCACGTTGGACCCGAGTGCCACGCGCGCGATGAACGCGAAGTCCTTCATGGGCTCGTAGCCGAGCTTCGGGTAGAGACTCGGCCCGGAGGCAAGCGTGATGCTTCCTACCGAAGAAAGGGTGTGCCCGTCAGGCGCGGCACGGGCAAGGATTTCCGCGCCGGTGTTGCCGCCGGCACCCGGCCGATTGTCGACGATCACCGGTTGTCCGAAGCGCTCGCTCAGGCGTGCCGCCACGATGCGTCCGACGTAATCATCGTTTCCACCGGCAGTGAAGCCGACGATCAGGCGGATCACCCGGGCGGGATACTCCTGCCCCACGCCCGAGGCAGCCGATGCGGCAAACCCTGGCGCTGCAATCAGGGTCATGACGGCCGTGCCCAACGATCGCTTCCACATGTGTCTCTCCCTTGTCGCTGTCTGGCTTGTACCGGCGACTGCCGGCAACAGCGAGTCACGCACAGCGGGGTTCAGGTCGTCAAGCGCTTTTCCGAGCCGGCGGCAGTCGGATCGATATGTCAGTCGCTGCCCGGTCCCGGCTTCACGCATGACTGGCACGACGAGCCGCTCGCGTTGGCGCCAGACTCAGCGGCGATTGGCGATCGTCACACCCAGCACCGAAATCGCGCCTCCCACGAGCATGGAGGCGAGGACGTCCTCGCCCAGGAGCACTGCCGAAAGCATCACTCCAAAGGCCGGGACGAGGTTCGTGAACACGGCCGTGCGTGACGGGCCTACCGCACGGATACCCTCGTAGTACCAGATGAAGCCCAGGACGGTGCCGATTGCGCCGAGGTAGACGATGGCGGCCCAGGCCTGCCACCCGAGTGACATCCAGGGAATGGAAGCCATCTCATGGGCAGCCCCTATGGCCAGGAAGGCCAAACCCCAGAGCGTGGCGTACGTGGTCGCCGCGATGGGAGACAGTGATTCCATCGCCTTGCGGGAAATCAGCGTGTAGGCCGCCCAACTCGCAACGGCCAGCATCATCATCGTCTCGCCGAGGCCGAAGGACAGGCCAATGTCGCGCACAGCGCCCACCGGGTCTCCTCGGGTAATCACGATGGCCGCGCCGACCAGCGCCACGCAAATGCCCGACCAGGCGCGCCAACCCAATCGTTCACCGAATGCCGCACTGGCCAGTAGCGCGGTCATGATCGGAGTGAGGCAGACGAACAGCGCCGCGCGCCCAGCCG
>JBIITW010000352.1:0-3099 GCA_044340265.1 Burkholderiales bacterium
TGCGAAGCACTCGATCAGGATCGAATACATCCAGCCTGGCAAACCGCAGCAGAACGCGTACGTCGAGAGATTCAACCGGACTGTGCGCTACGAGTGGCTGGCACAGTATCACTTCGACGATCTTGCAGAAGTGCAGGACTTCGCCACGCGATGGATGTGGTCCTACAATCACGAACGCCCGAACATGGCCTTGGGCGGCATCACCCCGAAACAGCGGCTGGCCATGGCCGCGTAGGTCTACTTCTGACGGCTGCGGAAAACGGGGGGATTACCCATGGCTAGTGCGCTTTCGTATGCAAAAACCATCACATAGGCACTGAATTCGCATATGCTTTGGCATGGCTGCCCTGGACACCTTCATCGACGACCGCCTTGCGGCAGGCCGCGGCTGGTTCAGTCGCGAAGAAGCGGTCGCGTCTGGCATCGCCCTGAGTAGCCTGTCACCGGCGCTGACGCGTGCCGTCGCCAAAGGCAAGCTGGCCAGTCCAAGGCACGGTTTCTTCCTCATCGTGAGGCCCGAACACAGGGCGGCAGGCGCCGCTGATCCGGCCGAGTGGATCGACCCACTGATGAAGCATCAGGGCCTGGACTATCGGGTGTCGCTGCTGCGTGCGGCGGCCCACCACGGCTCGTCGCACCAGGCAGCCATGATCTTCCAGGTCATAGCGCCCCGCCAGTTGCGCGATCTGACGCTGGGCGTGCATCGCCTGCAGTTCATCTACCAGGAGCGAGCGGCATTTGCCGCGTGCAACGAAGCCTCGCTCGTCGATAGCATCAAGACGCCCGCCGGCTTCACCGTCGTGGCAGGCGTGGAGTTGACCTTGCTGGACTGCGTGCGCTACATGCATCGGGCCGGTGGCCTTGGCAGCGTGGCACAGATCGCCAAGGATATCGGGGCGCAAGCCGATGGACGCAGGCTGGCAAGGGCCGCTGCGCACTACGAAGGCGCTGCAGTGCGCCGCCTGGGCTACCTGCTGGAAGGGGCGGGCCACACCAGGCAGGCCCGTGCATTGCGCGTTTACGCTGAAACGGCGAGGCACTTCGCGCCGCTTGACCCCGGCGTCAAACCGATCGTGGCCGCGCTGGCGGAGGTTGCGCAGCGCGATGCCTCCTGGAAGCTGCTGATCAATGAAGTCGTAGAGGTGGACTCCTGATCCCACAGGCCTACATCCAGGCCTGGCGGGCGCACGCCCCGTGGCCGAGCCCGGCGCAAGTCGAGCAGGACCTGATCATCTGCCGCGCGCTCTGCGACCTGTTCAATGCGCCAGCGCTCGCCGGAAAGATCGCCTTCCGCGGTGGCACAGCCCTCCACAAGCTGCTGTTCAAGCAGCCGCTTCGCTACTCCGAAGACATCGACCTGGTGCAGACACAGTCAGAACCCATTGGCGCCACGGTCGATGCCATCCGCGACGCACTCTCCTGGTTGGGCAGGTGCCAGCGCGAGCAAGCCGGCCATTCGATGCACCTCGTCTTCCGCTTCGCCCCCGAGTCAGCGCCGCAGACAGCACTGAAGCTGAAGGTCGAGATCAACACCCGCGAGCACGAGGTGCTGCTCGGCTACCGACGGTACCCCTTCGAGGTCGCCAGCGACTGGTACTCGGCGCGCACCGAAATCGTGTCCTTCGCGCCCGAGGAGCTCTTCGGCACCAAGCTGCGCGCCCTTCTGCAAAGGCGCAAGAACCGGGACCTCTTCGATCTGCATCACGGGCTCACGCAGCTCGGCCTGGACCACGACAAGGTCGTGAAATGCCTGAACCACTATCTGGCGCTCGAAGACCATCCGATCAGCCGAGCGGAAGCTGAAGAGCGAATGCTCAAGAAGCTCACCCGCAACCTCACGGAAGATATCGAACCGTTGCTGCCGGTGGGTGTGCGCTTCGACGAAGTCGTGGCGATCGACGCCTTCAACGATGTGTGGTCGACCCTCATTGCCCGGCTCCGCGGCGGCGCGTGGCGGCTCAGCGCCGATGTGGTCGCGCAGCTGCGTACCAGGTACCCAAGCCTGTTGACGTGACTCGACGCCCACAGGGTTGGGTAAGATTCGCCATCTTGCCCCTTCCGGAAAACACTATGCTCCGGCACCCCGACCGCCACCGCTCGGCCGCCACCCTGCGCATCGCCGCCGCCCTGCTGCTGACCGTCACGGCGTCCTCCGGCGCATGGGCAAACGTGCGCTGCCAGGTCGACGGGCGCGACGTGAATCCGGCCAACGGCAGCACCACCGCCGGCCTCACCGGCCTGATGGTCTGCCGCGAAGCCGACGGGCGCCTCGTGCGCGAACGCGAACTGAAGAATGGCATCTTCATGGGCCTGGAACGCATCCAGCTGCCGGGCGGCGGCGTGCGCGAGCGGCAGGTCAACGAGCGCGGCAACAGCGACGGTCCGTACTCTGAGCGCGATGCCAAGGGCACGCTGCGCATCGATGGCCAGTACAGCAACGGTGCCAGCATCGGCCTGCACCGGCGCTTCTTCGACACCGGCCGCCCGGAACGTCTCGCGTTCTTCAGCGAAGGCCGCGAGCATGCGGTGATCGAGTACCACGCGGACGGATCGCTGCGCAGCCTGCGCTGTGCCGCGCAGAGCGTGATGACGGAAGACCGTACGCCCTGCGGTTTCGACGGTCGTGCACAGGTGAACGAAGTGCGCGATGGCCGCGGCCGGCTGGCCGCGCGCGAGACCTGGCAGCAGGGGCGGCTGCTCGAACGCACCACGCTGCGCGAGGACGGCACCCCGTCCGGCGAGCAGAAGACCGTGGACGGCCGCCGTGTGCACCGCGAGTTCTCGCCCGGCGACGGCAAGCCGGTGCTGCGCCGGGAGCGGGTGTTCGAGAAGGATGAGGCGCTGCTGCGCGCCGGCGGCAGGCTCGCGGCCGAACGCGAATGGGGCCCCGCCGGGCAACCGGTGCGCGAGACCCTGTTCACCGATGGCCTGCCGGTGAGCGAACAGCTCTGGTACCTGAACGGCCAGGTACGGGTACGCCGCCTGATGGAATACCTGCCGCTGGCCGACGGACGCAGCCGCAGCACCCTGCTGCGCGAGGAGTCGTTCAGCGACGGCGGCACGCTGTCCGCACGCACCACGCAGCGCGACGGCATGCTC
>JBIITW010000351.1:0-3099 GCA_044340265.1 Burkholderiales bacterium
CCTAGGCGGACCTGGCCATGCTCGATCTCGGCTTCTCGGAAATGATGTTGATCGCGGTGGTCGCGCTGGTGGTGCTCGGCCCCGAGCGGCTGCCGAAGGTCGCGAAGACCGTCGGCCACCTGGTGGGCCGCATGCAGCGTTATGTCGCGGACGTGAAGTCCGACATCACGCGCGAGATGGAACTCGATGAACTGCGCAAGTTCCGGCAGACGGTCGAGGAAACCGCCGGTTCGATGCAGTCTTCGTTCAACGCGTTCGAGTCCGATGCGCGTTCCACCGCCGGTGACTTCGAGTCGATGGCACGTGAAGCGGCGCGTGGCGACCCGGTGCCGGATGTCCCGGTTGCCGGCGCGGCGCCCCTGCCGGGCGATGAAGTGTTACCGGCGCCGTTCGAGCATCCTGCAGCGGCGGCAGACGAGTGGGTCGAGCCGACGGTGGCCGGTGCGATGTCCAGCCGCGCCTGCCCTGCGCGTTACGCCGCCACCGCATCGCTCGCGATGGGCAGTACCGCCGCACCGCTGGCCGGCGCGCGGCGCTGGCCTGAACTGCCTCCCGCGGTTGCGTCGCCCGCGCTGCAGCCGCCGTCGGTGATCGGCATGCCCACGCCTGTCGAGGCAGCCGTCCGTGTGCGCGAGCCGGCCACCCCTGCCATGCGCGAGGCCTGATCGATGTCGACTGCGCAGGGTAACGGCAACGATCCGCAGGCCGGGGACGCCGCCCAGGAAGCCGGACCCGCGGACAGCTTCATGTCGCACCTGGTCGAGCTGCGTCAGCGGGTGGTCCGCGCCGCGGGGGCGGTGCTGCTGGTGTTCCTGGTGCTGTCGCCGTTCATGAAGTACATCTTCGACATGGTCTCGCTGCCCCTGATGTCTGCGCTGCCCGAAGGCACCAAGCTGCTGGCCACCGGCGTGATCTCGCCGTTCGTGGTGCCGCTGAAGGTCACGCTGTTTGTCGCCTTCCTGATCGCGCTGCCCTACGTCCTCTACCAGGTGTGGGCATTCGTCGCCCCCGGGCTGTACCAGCACGAGAAGCGCCTCGCGCTGCCGGTGCTGTCGACCAGCGTCGGCATGTTCTTCCTGGGCATGGCCTATTGCTACTTCGTCGTGTTCGGATTCGTGTTCAGCTTCATCGCCGGCTTCGCGCCCGAATCGGTGGCGGTCGCCCCCGACATCGAGAACTACCTGTCGTTCGTGATGGGCATGTTCCTCGCCTTCGGCCTCACCTTCGAAGTACCGGTGGTGGTGGTGCTGCTGGTGCGTTTCGGCGTGGCCACCATCGAGCAGCTGAAGACGGCCCGTCCCTACGTGATCGTCGGCGCCTTCGTGATCGCGGCGATCGCGACGCCACCGGACGTCATCTCGCAGCTGCTGCTCGCGATCCCGCTGTGCCTGCTCTACGAGGTCGGCCTGCAGGTCTCGCGTTTCACCGGGTTGTCGCCGTCGCGGGCCGAGGCCGATGCGCAGGCGGCGACCGACGCGTCCGCCACCGCTAAAGATTCCTGATCCGGGGCCGTTGTCGGGTCTACCGCCTGGCATCCGTCGCGGGGCGCCGTGACGATGTGCGGACTGCATCGCCTGCCAACCGAGCCTACCCGGAGCGAAGATGATCCTGACCAACATTGAAGTCATTCCCGGCAAGCGTGTCGTGCAGCACCTGGGGCTGGTCCAGGGCAGCACGGTGCGGGCGAAGAATGTCGGGCGGGACATCCTGGCGAGCCTGAAGAACATCGTCGGTGGCGAACTCAAGGGTTACACCGAACTGCTGAACGAGGCGCGCGAGGAAGCGACCGAACGCATGGTGCGCCAGGCCAAGGCGGCCGGCGCCAATGCCGTGCTCAACGTGCGTTTCTCGACCTCGTCGATCACCCAGGGCGCGGCCGAACTGTTTGCCTACGGCACCGCCGTGGTCGTCGAGTAGGCGGCCCCGGGTGCAGACCCTCATTGCATTTGCCGACCTGATCGTCTTCGCGGTCCTGCTGCTGGTCGGCTATGTCGCCGGCCGACTCGCCGAGAAGGCGCACTACGCGTCGATCCGCAAGCGCGAGAAGCTTTTCGAACGGGTGACCGTGTTCAGCAGCCGCTTCCCGCCGACGGTGTCGCAGCCGTGCCAGGCAACGCTGGTCTGCGGCAGCGTGGTCGTGTCGCAGGACTATTTCAAGGCGGTGGCGGCCGGCCTGTACAGCATCTTCGGCGGGCGGGTGCGTTCCTACGAGAGCCTGCTCGACCGGGCGCGGCGCGAGTCGGTGCTGCGCATGAAGCACGCTGCGATGCGCAAGGGTGCATCGATGATCGTCAACGTGAAGTTCCAGACCTCGCAGGTGCCCGGGCGCGGCGTCGGTGCAGTCGAGCTGATCGCCTACGGGACGGCGCTGCGCCCGGTCGCGTGAACGGGGTCTGGTGAGCGGCGTCCGGTGAGCCGTATCCCATGAGCCGTATCCGATGAGCCGTATTCCATGAGCGGCTGGAGCAACCCCCGCCTGCCGCAGGAGGAGGTCAACGTCGGCGAGCCGCGGCCGCTGCTCTCGTTCTTCGTGATGGTGGCGGGGCTGGGCGCAGTGATCATCGCCTGCGCGCTGGTGCTGATGCTGTTCGCGCAGGCGATCGCAGCATGGTTGCCGTTCTCGGCGGAGCAGGCTGTCGCTGCGCGCTTCTTCAAGCCGGCGGACCCGGGCGCCGAGCCGGAGGCGACGCTGCAGAAGCTGGCGGAATCGCTGGTCGGCCCGCAGGGGCTGCCCCCGGGCATGACATTGAGGGTGCACTACAACCTGCTGCCGGTGGCCAATGCCTCGGCCACCCTCGGCGGCAACATCACGATCTACCGCGGGCTGGTCGAGGCGATCGACAGCGAGAATGCACTGGCGATGGTGCTCGCGCACGAGATCGCCCACATCCGTCACCGCGACCCGGTGCGCAGCCTCGGTCGGGGAATGGCGCTGGCCGTGGTGATGTCGGCCTTGTCGGCCGGCGCCGGTTCCACCGTGGCCGACTGGCTGCTCGGCGGTGCGGGCAACCTGACCGTGCTCAGCTTCAGCCGTTCGCAGGAGGCCAGGGCCGATGCCGATGCGCTGGCGGCGGTGGCACGGCGCTACGGCCATGTCGC
>JBIITW010000146.1:0-12171 GCA_044340265.1 Burkholderiales bacterium
CATCAAGCAGTGCATGGCGAATCCGTGGGACGAGTTCGCGATGTCCTTCAAGAAGGGCGACAAGGTCACCGGCCAGATCAAGTCGATCACCGATTTCGGCGTGTTCATCGGCCTGCCGGGCGGCATCGACGGCCTGGTTCACCTGTCCGACCTGTCTTGGTCGGCGCCGGGCGAAGAGGCCGTGCGCAACTACAAGAAGGGCGACGAAGTCGAGGCCATGGTGCTGTCCATCGACGTCGAGCGCGAGCGTATCTCGCTGGGCATCAAGCAGTTCGAGGGCGACCCGTTCAACAGCTTCGTGTCGCGCTACGACAAGAACAGCATCGTCGCCGGTACGGTGAAGGCGATCGACCCGAAGGGCGCAGTGATCATGCTCGAGGGCGAGGTCGAGGGTTACCTGCGCGCTTCCGAAGTGGCGCGCGACCGTGTCGAGGACATCCGCACCCACCTGAAGGAAGGCGATGCGATCACCGTGATGGTGATCAACATCGATCGCAAGAACCGCGGCATCAACCTGTCGATCAAGGCCAAGGAAATGGCCGACGAGGCATCGGCGATGCAGCAGGTCACCCGCGAGCAGCCTTCCAATGCGGGCCTGACCAACCTGGGCGCCTTGCTCAAGGCCAAACTCGACAACAAGTCGGAGTAATCGTCCGCCATGACCAAGTCGCAGCTGATCGCCAACCTTGCGGCGCGTCATACGCAACTGGTCGCGAAGGACGCCGAACTCGCGGTCAAGATGATCCTGGATGCAATGGCGCAGAGCCTTGCCGACGGGCACCGCATCGAGATCCGCGGGTTCGGCAGTTTTGCCCTGAACTACCGGCCGCCCCGGGTCGGACGCAATCCGAAATCCGGCGAGAAGGTGCACGTGCCCGCCAAGCACGTGCCGCACTTCAAGGCAGGCAAGGAATTGCGCGAACGTGTAGACGTCCCCGGCGCGTGAGCGTCGGCGACTGGCGGTACTTCGATCGTGGCTAACAGTCCTGCAGGGGAACCCGGTCCCGGTACCGGGACTCCGGCGCCGGCATCGGCCGGCGGTCGCTCCGCCTTCGGGCGGCTGCTCGGTTATCTTTCGCTGGCGATCAAGCTGGTGCTGTTCGCGCTGGTGTTCGCACTGGCAGTCAAGAACAGCGATCCGGTCACGCTCAGGTTCTTCCTCGGCCGCGAGGTCGAGACCTCGCTGGCGTTGGCCCTTGTCGCTGCACTGTGTGCCGGTGCGCTGTTTGGCGTGCTGGCGATGACCGGCTTCGTGCTCGGCCTGCGGCGAGAGGGTTCGCGCGCACGCGCCGAGGGTACGGCGCTGCGTCTCGAGCGCGATGCGCTGCGCGTGGAACGCGATGCGCTGGGCAACGAGCTGGCGGCGCTCGCGCTGCCGGCGCCGGACTCGTCCGATGGCGCTTCGCTCGCCGCCGCGTCGGTGCCGGCCACGGACAGGCAGGTGCCACATGGACTTTGAATACTGGTGGCTGCTGGCCTTTCCGATCTTCTTCGGGCTCGGCTGGCTCGCGGCGCGCATCGACATCAAGCAGCTGGTGACCGAGTCGCGTGCGCTGCCGGTGTCCTACTTCCGTGGCATCAACTTCCTCGTCAACGAACAGCAGGACAAGGCGATCGAGGCCTTCATCGAGGTGGTCAAGGTCGATCCGCAGACGATCGAGCTGCACTTCGCACTGGGCAGCCTGTTCCGGCGGCGCGGCGAGGTGGAGCGGGCGATCCGCATGCACCAGAACCTGGTCGACCGCGAGGACCTGCCTGCCGAACAGCGGCTGGATGCGATCTACGAGCTGGCGCAGGACTACCTCAAGGCAGGCCTGCTCGACCGCGCCGAAGAGCTGTTCAAGAAGCTCGAAGGCACGGCGCGCGAGGATGTCGCAGCGCTCGCGCTGCTCGAGATCTACGAGCAGGAGCGCGAGTGGGAGCGCGCCATCGACACCGCGCGCCGCGCCGAGTCGCGCAACGGCCGCTCGTTCCAGATGGACATCGCCAACTACTACTGTGAACTGGCGGCCAACGAGCTCGCGCATGCGCGTCCGGCGGAAGCCAGCAGGAACCTCGAACTCGCGTTGTCGAGCCATCGCAAGAGCGTGCGTGCCAGCATCCTGCTGGGCGACATCGAGCTGGCTACCGGCCAGCTCGAGCCGGCCATCGACGCCTGGAAGCGCATCGAATCGCAGAACCCCGCCTATCTTTCGATGGTGGCGGAACGGCTGTTGAACGCCTACCGAACCCTCGGCAAGCCCGAGGTCGGCCTGCGCCTGCTGCAGTACTACCTCGCCAACCATCCGTCGCTCGACCTGATGGCGGTGGTGTTCCAGGCGACGCTGGAGCAGCAGGGCGCCGAGGACGCCTACCGGCTGGTGCGCGACGAGCTCAAGCGCAACCCGACGCTGATCGGGCTCGCCAAGCTGCTCGAAGCCCAGCTGGTCACCACGCCGATCGAACAACGCGCGGACCTCGAACTGATCAGGAACGTCGTGCAGCAGCAGACGCGCAGCCTCGCGATGTACCGTTGCGACCAGTGCGGCTTCAAGGCACGCCAGTTCTACTGGCACTGTCCGGCCTGCCGCGGCTGGGAGACCTATTCGCCCAAGCGCACCGAAGAACGCGAACTGAGCGTCTGAGGCCGACGGCTGCATCGGGGCGCCCGTCCTCCCGCGCCCGCATCGAGAACCTACAATCCACCTTCCGCGAGTACCATGAACCCGACCATGACCGACCAGTCCTCCCTGCCGATCGGCCCGCGCGTGATCGTTGCGCTGGACCTTGCAAGCGCCGACGCCGCGCTCGACATGGCGCGCAGGCTCGATCCCCGGCGCTGCCGCGTGAAGGTGGGCAAGGAGCTGTTTGCGACCGGCGGACCGCTGCTGGTCGCCCGGCTGCGAGCGATGGGCTTCGAAGTCTTCGTCGACCTCAAGTTCCATGACATTCCGCACACGGTGGCCGGCGCCTGCCGCGCTGCAGCCGCCGACGGCGCCTGGATGCTGGACGTGCATGCGAGCGGCGGGCGCAGGATGATGGAAGCGGCGCGCGAGGCGCTGGTCCCGTTCAGCCCGCGGCCGCTGCTGATCGCGGTGACGGTATTGACCAGCATGGACGGGCCCGACCTGGCCGAGGTCGGCATCGATGCCGATCCCGAGGCCCAGGTGCTGCGCCTTGCGCTGCTGGCGAAGGACAGTGGCATGGATGGCGTGGTCTGCTCGCCGCGCGAGGCGCGGCTGCTGCGCGAGCGCTGTGGCCCGGGTTTCGTGCTGGTCACGCCCGGGGTGCGGCCGTCCACTGCCGCAGCAGACGACCAGGCGCGCATCGCGACGCCTGCAGAGGCGATCGCAGCCGGCTCGCACTACCTGGTGATCGGCCGGCCGATCACCCAGGCGGTGGACCCGGTGGCCGCGCTCGCCTCCATCCTCGAACAGGCCGGAAGGTAGCGCATGAAGATCACGGTGATCGGTACCGGATACGTGGGGCTCGTTTCGGGCGCCTGCTTTGCGGACCTCGGCAATGACGTGCTCTGCCTGGACATCGACGAACGCAAGGTGGCGCTGCTGAAGGCGGGTGGGATCCCGATCCACGAGCCCGGCCTCGAAGCGGTGGTCAAGCGCAACGTCGCGGCCGGGCGCCTGAACTTCACCACCGATGCGAAGCTGGCGGCCGGCTTCGGCACGGTGCAGTTCCTCGCCGTGGGTACGCCGCCGGGCGAGGACGGGTCCGCCGACCTGCAGTACGTGGTGGCAGCGGCCCGCTCGATCGGACGCCACCTCGATGGCTATCGGGTGGTCGTCGACAAGTCGACCGTGCCGGTGGGTACCGCCGACATCGTGCGCACGGCGATCGCCGAGGAGATCGCCGCGCGCGGCCTGTCGCATCCGTTCAGCGTGGTGTCCAACCCGGAGTTCCTGAAGGAAGGGGCCGCGGTCGAGGACTTCATGCGTCCCGATCGGGTCGTGCTGGGCGTGGACGACGACCGGGCGCTGCGCATCATGCGCGCGCTCTATGGCCCGGTGCAGCGCAACCACGAGCGGTTGATCGTGATGGACGTGCGCTCGGCCGAACTGACCAAGTACGCCGCGAATGCGATGCTGGCCACGCGCATCTCGTTCATGAACGAGCTGGCCAACCTGGCGGAGCGGCTCGGCGCGGATATCGAGCAGGTGCGCAAGGGCATCGGATCGGACTCGCGCATCGGCTACGACTTCCTTTATCCGGGCGCGGGCTTCGGCGGCTCCTGTTTCCCCAAGGACGTGCAGGCGCTGCGCCGCACCGCGCACCAGTACGGGATGGAACTGGCGATCCTGGAGGCGGTGCATGAGGTCAACGAGCGACAGAAGAACGTGCTGGTCGACAAGGTCGTCGCGCGCTTCGGCGAGTCGCTCGCCGGCCGCCGGTTCGCACTCTGGGGCCTGGCGTTCAAGCCCAACACGGACGACATGCGCGAGGCGCCCAGCCTGGTGATCATCGAGGCGCTGCTGGCGCGCGGCGCGACCGTGAATGCATACGACCCGGTAGCCCTGGACATGGCACGCGACCTGCTGAAGGGACGCGAAGGCGTCACGCTGTGCGCGAGTGCCCGCGCGGCGCTCAAGGGCAGCGACGCCCTGCTGATCGTCACCGAATGGAAGGAGTTCCGCAGCCCCGACTTCGACGCCATCCGTACCGAGCTGAGGCATCCGGTGATCATCGACGGGCGCAACCTGTACGACCCGGCGCTGGTGGCCGACTTCGGCGTCGAGTACTACCCGATCGGGCGTGCGCAGACGAAGGTTCCAGCGGCGTAATGAAAAAGGCTTCCCGCAGCGCAGCCGACTTCGCCTATTCGCATGCGCGCGCCAGCGAGGGGCGCGTGCTGGTGGTCGGTGACGTGATGCTCGATCGCTACTGGTTCGGCAGCGTCGAGCGCATCTCGCCCGAGGCGCCGGTGCCGGTGGTGCGCATCGATCGTAGCGAGGAGCGCCCCGGCGGCGCGGCGAACGTGGCGCGCAACGCGGCGGCACTGGGTGCGCGCACGCGCCTGCTGTGCGTGGTCGGGGACGACGAGGCCGGGGTGGCCCTCGAACGGTTGCTGAGCGCCGAGCACGTGGTCGCCGACATGCATTGCGACCCGACGATCTCGACCACGGTGAAGCTGCGCGTGATCAGCCGCCAGCAGCAGCTGATGCGCATCGACTTCGAGACGCTGCCCAGCCACGAGATACTGGCAGCGAAACTGGTCGCGTTCGAAGAGGCGTTGCCGGAGTGCGACGTGGTGATCCTGTCCGACTATGCGAAGGGCGGGCTCGCGCACATCGAGCGGATGATCGCCGCCGCGCGGGCGGCGGGCAAGCCGGTGCTGGTCGATCCGAAGGGCGAGGATTACCAGCGCTACCGGGGGGCGACGCTGCTCACGCCCAATCGCAGCGAATTCCGGCAGGTGGCCGGGCAATGGGCCGACGATGCCGCGCTCGCCGACAAGGCGCAGAAGATGCGCGTCGAACTCGGGCTGGACGCGCTGCTGGTGACGCGCAGCGAGGAGGGCATGACGCTGTTCGATGCAAGCGGGATGCACCACCAGCCGACCCACGCACGCGAGGTCTACGATGTCAGCGGCGCTGGCGACACCGTGATCGCGACCCTCGGCGTGATGCTCGCCTGCGGGGCGCCGCTGCCCGAGGCGATGCGCGTGGCCAACCGCGCGGCCGGCATCGTGGTCGGCAAGCTGGGCACTGCGGTCGTACACCCTGAAGAACTCGCGGCGGCCCCGCAGGAAGGAACCTGAGCATGGCAGGCTATTTCATCGTCACTGGCGCGGCCGGATTCATCGGAGCGAACGTGGTGCGGGCGCTCAACGCGCGCGGAGAACGGGACATCATCGCGGTCGACAACCTCACCCGCGGGGACAAGTTCCACAACCTGGTCGACTGCGAGATCGCCGACTACTTCGACAAGGAAGATTTCCTGGAGGCGCTGGCCGACGGTGCCTTCGAAGGCGGGGTGGAAGCGGTGCTGCACCAGGGCGCATGTTCGGACACGGTCGAGTCCGATGGCCGTTACATGATGGACAACAACTATCGCTGGACGGTCGAGCTCCTGCAGTTCTGCCAGTCCGAGGAGATCCCGCTGGTCTATGCCTCCTCCGCTGCGGTCTACGGCGGCGGTGGCGTGTTCCGCGAGTCGCGCGAGTGCGAGCGGCCGTTGAACGTCTACGGTTATTCGAAGTTCCTGTTCGACCAGGTGGTCCGCCGGCAGCTCGCGGAACGCACCGCGCCGATCGTCGGGTTGCGCTACTTCAACGTGTACGGTCCCGGCGAACGCCACAAGGGACGCATGGCCTCGGTGGCAATGCATTTCTTCGACCAGTACCGCGCCAACGGAAAGGTGCGCCTGTTCGCCGGGTCGGACGGCTACGGCGACGGCGAGCAGCGGCGCGACTTCGTGTCGGTGGACGACGTGGTGGCGGTGAACCTGCATTTCCTCGGCAAGGCCGACGCCAGCGGCATCTACAACTGCGGCACCGGCCGTGCGCAGACCTTCAATGACGTGGCGGTGGCGACCGTGAACGCCTGTCGTTCACGCGTGGGCGAGGCTGCGATGACGCCGGACGCGATGCGTGCGGCGGGCCTGATCGAGTACTTCCCGATGCCCGCCGACCTCGCACGCAAGTACCAGAGCTTCACCGAGGCCGACCTCACGCTGCTGCGGCAGGCCGGCTACGTCGCGCCGTTCGCAACCGTGGCCGAGGGCGTCGCACGCTACGTGGAGCATCTCGACGGAGCTGCCTGAGTCTGGGCTTCCTGAGTCCGGGCCCCGGTTCAGAACCAGGCGATGCCGCTGCGGCCCCGCGGGTCGTTGGCGACGGAAACCTCGCCGCTGTCGCGATGGACGAACACCAGCTGCATGTTGCCCCATGCACGGCGTCCGGTCTCGACCGCGTGCCCGCGGGCGCGCAGGGCGCCGGCCCATGCCTCGGAGAACGCTTCCGGCTCCACCTCGATCCGGTCCGGCCTGAACTGGTGGTGGTAGCGCGGCCGTGCCAGCAGTTCTGCCGGCGAGGGCGGGCAGGGCGGACAGGGGGAGGCGATGTCGAGCACGGCGAGCAGCAGCATGCTGATGATGCGCGAGCCGCCGGGCGTGCCGAGCACGTGCACGCCGCGTGCGGATTCGACGAACATCGGGGTCATGCTCGACAGCGGCCGTTTGCCCGGCTGGATCAGGTTGGCACCGCGGCCGATCAGCCCGTAGGCGTTGGGCTGTTCATCGGGCAGTGCGAAATCGTCCATCTCGTTGTTCAGCAGCACGCCGGTACTGCCGGCGATGAATCCTGATCCGAACAGCGTGTTGATGGTCAGCGTCGCGGCGACCCGGTTGCCGTCGCGGTCGACCACCGAGAAATGCGTGGTGTCGGTGCTCTCAGGCCCGGCACGGCCGACGCCCAGGCTCGCGCTCGGCGTGGCTTTCCGTGGATCGATGTCGGCGCCGCGCGCCTTCAGGTGCGCAGCCGACATCAGCCGCTCGAGCGGAACCGGATCGAAGGCCGGGTCGCCCAGCCAGCGCGCGCGGTCGTCGAACGCCCGGCGCAGCGCTTCCGAGACCAGGTGTGCACCCTCCGGCGAGCGATGGTCGAACGTCCCGAAGGGCGCGAGCATGCCCAGGCTCTGGCCGATCACCACCCCCCCGGAGGAGGGCAGGGCGGCGGCGGTGATCGTCACGTCGCGGAAGGTGATGCGCATCGGGGCGCGCTCCACCACGGAATAGCCTGCGAGGTCCTGCAACTGCCAGATGCCGCCATCGCCGCGCACCGCAGCCACCAGTTCCGCTGCCACGGGCCCTGAATAGAAGCCGGCGTGGCCCTCGCTCGCGATCCGCTCGAGGGTGGCTGCAAGTGCCGGCTGGCGCAGCCGATCGCCCTCTACCGGAAGCCTTCCCTGGGGCAGGAACACGGCCGCGGTGCGCGGGTCGCGCTGCAGCCGTGCGGCGGCCAGGCGCGCCACGTTCGCGAAGCGGGCGTCGATCGTGAAGCCCTCCCGCGCGAGCGCGATCGCCGGTGCCAGGGATCGCGACAGTGGCAGGCGTCCATGGTGCTGCGCGAGGTGGGCGATCCCGGCGGGAAGGCCGGGGATGCCGGCGGCCCGTGCACCGTCGAGCGAGGCGCGCGGGATGGCGCGGCCCGAGGCGTCGACGTACAGCCGGGCGTCGGCTGCGGCCGGCGCGGTCTCGCGCGCATCGACCATCACCTCGCGCCTGTCGTGCGACCGGTGCAGCAGGAAGAAACCGCCACCACCGATGCCTGAGGAATAGGGCTCGACCACGGCCAGTGCAGCTGCCACCGCCACGGCGGCATCGAACGCGTTGCCGCCGGCCGCCAGTATGCGATGGCCGGCGTCGCTCGCCAGCGGATGGGCCGACGCGATGCCTTCGCGCACCAGGCTCGCGGTCGTCGCCTCCGGCGCGCGCGTGGCGGCCTGCGCGGCCGTCGCATCGTCCGGCTGCGTGCAGAAGATCATCGCGGCAGCGAGGGCCATCCACGCCGCGGTGCTGCGCGCGCAGCATCGCCCCTTCTTCATGCCCGCCGCGAACGCTGCGCGCACCTCACGCAGTGCGCAGGCTGCGCCGGCAATGGAACCGGGCAACCGCATCGGTGATCCGGTCAGGCCGACTCGGGCGGCGCCGAGAGCAGCGCCGGCACCGGCGAACGACGCCGACGCACCACGGCTGGCGACTCGCCACCCTGGCCACCGGACGATGCATTGCCGTGGGTCGTCGCAGGCATCGGCGGCGGCACGTAGGCGGTGGTGAACAGCGGGTCGTCCGCTATGCGGCGACGCGTGCTGCTGCCGGCGCCACGATCGAACGTGCGGTCCGAAGGACGGCTGCGCTCGCGGGCAGGATCGCTGCTGCGCGGCCTGTCCGCGCCGCGTTCGCGCGCGCCGACGCCAGAGCGACTCGCGCCGCGGTCTGCGTCCCGAGGGGGCCGCTCGCGTTCATGGCTCGCCCCGAGGCCGGGGCCCGGGCGGGCCGATGGCGTCCAGCCTTCCACGTCGTTGACCGGCAACTTGCGCTTGATCAGTTTCTCGATGCTCGCCAGCATCTCGTCTTCGCCGGGGCTCACGAGCGAGATCGCCTCGCCGAGCATGCCCGCACGGCCGGTGCGGCCGATCCGGTGCACGTAGTCTTCGGCCGACTGCGGAAGCTCGTAGTTGATCACGTGCGGCAGGTGGTCGATGTCGAGCCCGCGTGCTGCGATGTCGGTCGCGACCAGCAGCGTGATCCGGTTCGCCTTGAAGTCGGCCAGCGCCTGCATGCGCTCGGCCTGCGTCTTGTCGCTGTGGATCTCTGCGGCCGACAGGCCTTCCTGCTGCAGCGATACGGTCAGGCGGCGAGCGGTCTGCTTGGTGCGGGTGAAAACCAGCACCTGGGTCAATGCACGGCTGCGCACCAGGTGCGACAGCAGCCTGCGCTTGTTGCCGTCGTCGCAGCGATGGATGATGTGGGTGATCGTCTCGGCGGTCGCATTCGGGCGGGCGACCTCGATGCGTATCGGCGTCTTGAGCAGCTGCTCGGACAGGCGCTTCACTTCCTCGGGGAAGGTGGCCGAGAACAGCAGGCTCTGCCTGCGCTCGGGCAGCAGCGCCAGGATGCGCTTGATGTCGGGCATGAAGCCCATGTCGAGCATGCGGTCGGCCTCGTCCAGCACCAGGTACTCGACCTGCGACAGCGACACGGTCTTCTGCTGGATGTGGTCGAGCAGTCGGCCCGGGGTGGCGACGACGATCTCGACCCCGGAGCGCAGTTGCGCGATCTGGGGATCGATCGACACGCCGCCGAACACGCAGGTTGCGCGCAGCATCGTGTACTTCGCGTAGGCGCGCACGCTTTCCTCGACCTGGGCGGCGAGTTCGCGCGTCGGCGCGAGGATCAGCGCACGTACCTGGTGGCGCGCCGGCGATACGCTGTTGTTCGCATGTACGCGCAGCCGCTGCAGCATCGGCAGCGCGAAGGCAGCCGTCTTCCCGGTGCCGGTCTGGGCGCCGCCGAGCAGGTCGATGCCGCGCAGGACATGCGGGATCGCCTGCGTCTGGATCGGGGTCGGGGCCTTGTAGCCGAGCTCGTCGAGCGCACGCAGGATCTCCGGCGCGAGGCCGAGGTCGCTGAACTGCACCACAGGCGCCGGCGCGCTGGCCGCCTCCGTGCCATCGGTGGTGGGCAGCGCCTGCACGGGCACCGGCGGGGCCTCGGGGGCGGCCTGCGCGGGTGATCCGGTCTGCCCGGAAGGGTGCTCGCCTGACTGTCCGCTGGAATCCAGCGGTTGATCTGAATGTTCTGAACTCGCCATAACTCCTGAGGATAGCATGCCATCGGCCCGGACCGGCCATACAGGGCATTTTCCGCGGCCAGAGGCCGGTTCCGTCCGCGCACCGCAGCGCGCCGCATGCGATCATCGACGATCGCCTGATGCAATGGTTTCGTGTCCTGAACGCCACCCTGGAACATGTCTTCTCCGTCGACGGGCCGCTCGCCCGCGCGGTACCCGGCTATCGACCTCGCCCCGGCCAGGTCGAGCTTGCGGAGGCGATCGCACGCACGTTGCGCGATGACGGCGTGCTGGTGGCCGAGGCGGGCACCGGCACCGGCAAGACTTTCGCCTACCTGGTCCCGGCGCTGCTCTCCGGCGGCAAGGTGATCATCTCGACCGGCACCAAGACGTTGCAGGACCAGCTGTTCGATCGCGACCTGCCGCTGGTGCGCGCGGCGCTGAACGTGCCGGTATCGGTCGCGCTGCTGAAGGGGCGGTCGAACTATGTCTGTCATTACCACCTCGGGCGCAATGCGCGCGACGGACTGTTCGGCAGCCCACTGGATGCGCGCCATTTCCGGGACATCGAACGCTTCGCGGCGACCAGCAAGTCCGGTGATCGCAGCGAGCTGGCATCGGTGCCCGACAATGCGCCTGCCTGGGCGATGGCCACCTCCACCCGCGAGAACTGTCTGGGCGCCGAGTGTCCGCAGTTCCAGCAATGCTTCGTGATGGAGGCGCGGCGCAATGCGCTCGCGGCCGACCTGGTGGTGGTGAACCACCATCTGTTCTTCGCCGATGTCGCGCTGCGCGATACCGGCTTCGCCGAACTGCTGCCGGCCTGCGATGCGGTGATCTTCGACGAAGCCCATGCCTTGCCGGACACCGCGAGCATGTTCTTCGGCGAGTCGGTGTCGACGTCGCAGCTGCTCGATCTCGCGCGCGACACGCGCGCCGAGGCCCTGGCTGGCGCGCGCGACTATGCGCCGCTGCCGCCGGCGGCAGCCGTCGTCGAGAAGGCGGCGCGCGACCTGCGCCTGGCGGTGCGCGAGGATTCCGGCCGCCTCACGCTGCGCCTGCTGCGCGAGCGCGCCTCGTTCCTGCCGGCGCTGGAGCAGGTGCTGGCGTCGCTCGAGCGGCTGGGCGAGCACCTGGCCGAGCAGGGCGAACGCAGCGAAGGCCTGGGCAAGTGCGCCGAGCGCTGCGAGGAGCTGTTCCGGCGGCTGTCACGCTGGCATGCGCAGGCGGTGGCCGAGGAGGCCTCGGCCGATCGGCGCACCGCCGTCGCTGTCCAGGCGCGGGATGACGCAGATGCAGACGTAGATGCAGACGCAGACGCAGGCTGGGTGCTCTGGGGCGAGACCTTCGCCCAGTCGCTGCAGCTGCACGCGACGCCGTTGTCGATTGCGCGCATCTTCCGCCAGCAGCTCGGTGGCGGCAGCGGTGGCGGCCATCCGAAGGCCTGGGTATTCACTTCGGCGACGTTGTCGATCGAAGGCGACTTCAGCCACTATGCCGGTGCGCTCGGATTGTCCGGTGCCGAATGCGCGACCTGGCCGAGCCCGTTCGACTTCCCGCGCCAGTCGATGCTCTACGTGCCCACCGGGATGCCCGAGCCGAATACCGCCGACTATGTGCGTGCGGTGGTACAGGCCGCGCTGCCGGTGATCGAGGCCGCAGGTGGCCGGGCGTTCATCCTGTGCACCAGCCTGCGCGCGATGCGCGCGGCACACCAGCTGCTGGACGAGGCCTTTCGCCGTCGCGGCCTGATGTTCCCGCTGATGGTGCAGGGCGAGGCCTCGCGCACGGAGTTGCTCGAGCAGTTCCGCCTGCGCGGCAATGCCGTACTCGTCGCCAGCCATTCGTTCTGGGAAGGCGTCGACGTGCGCGGCGACGCGCTGTCG
>JBIITW010000353.1:0-3042 GCA_044340265.1 Burkholderiales bacterium
GGAACAGCTCGCCGGTCATGTGCAGCGACGATCCGGCACCGGCCGAGGCATAGCTCAGCTTGCCCGGGCTCGCCTTCGCCAGCGCGATCAGCTCCGACACCGTCTTCACCGGCAGCGCCGGGCTGGCCGCGATCAGCATCGGCGAGGTCACCAGCAGCGCCACCGGCGCGAAGTCGCGCGGCGGCGAGTACGGAAGGTCGGGCTTGAGGGCAGGATTATGCGCGAGCATGCCGACGCTGCCGAGCAGCATCGTGTAGCCGTCGGGCCCGGCCTGCGCGGCGATGGTGACACCGACCACGCCGCCGGCGCCGGGACGGTTGTCCACCACCACCTGCTGGCCGACCACTTCGGACAGCCGCTGCGCGACCGCGCGGCCGATGATGTCGTTGCCGCCACCCGGCGGGAACGGCACGACCATGCGCATCGGCTTCACCGGGAAGGCAACCGGCTGCGCGCGCTGCGCGAGTACGTCGTCCGAAACGGTTACCATGGTCAGCACCGTTGCAAGCGTCGCCGCAAAGATGGCCGACGGTGCGCAGGCGGGTCTTGCGTCGCGGGCCCTGCCCGTCCTTGTTTTCATCATGATTTCCTCCATACGACCATGGATAGTAGTCCCTGAGCATGGCTGTGCGCACGACCTGGCGCGAACGGGCCCGCGCACTGCGCCGGGACGTGATGACGCTCTGGTTCGCCCTGCGCGATCCGCGCACGCCGCGCCTCGCCCGCTGGCTCGCCGCCCTCGTCGTCGCCTATGCGCTGAGCCCGATAGACCTGATCCCCGATTTCATTCCGGTGCTCGGCTACCTGGATGACCTGATCCTGGTGCCGCTGGGCATCGCCCTGGTGCTGCGCATGATCCCGGCGCAGGTCATCGAAACGTGCCGGGCGCAGGCGGCGCAGGTCGAGACACGTCCGCGCAACTGGCTCGCGGCGGCACTGATCGTGCTGGTCTGGGTTGCGCTCGCACTGCTCGCAGGCTGGGTAGCATGGGACCTCTGGCGGTCCTGACAGGGCCCGTGGTGTTGCCCGGACCTAGAAAACAGATGACTTGCGCCTTACAACGGTCCTAGAATTACACCGCGGGCGGTGACGCTACTGCCGTGCAGATTCTGAATGCACTGAAATCCGCAATGAAATCGCACCAACAAACGCATCGTCAAACTGGGGGAAAAACCATGAAGCCTGCTCGCTCGAGCTGGGTCGTTATTGCTGCTGCTACGCTGCTCACCGGCTGTGCCGCGAGCCCTCAACTCGTGAGTTGCCTCGACCCGAACCGTCGGGTTGCCGTCGAACTGACCGGCTTCAAGGTCAAGCCGGCACCGGCGCCCAAGGAAGGTGAAAAGCCCGGCAAGCCCGGCCGTCAGAACGTCACGATGACGGTGCAGATCCAGGGCAGCAGCGCCTGGGACGTCGGCAGTGCGGTACTGAAGAAGGAAGGCCAGGCCGAGCTCGACGCGATGGTCAAGCAAGCTACCTCCGGCGCAGGCAAGGACACCCGTCCGACCAACATCGAAGTGGTGATCGTCACCGGCCACAACGACCGCCTCGAAGAGCGCAGCCATGCCGGCCTGAGCGAGCAGCGCGCCAAGGTCGTGACCGACTACCTGGTGTCCAAGGGCGTCAGCTCGAAGGTGATCTTCTGGGAAGGCCGTGGCGCACGCGATCCGGTCGCCGTCACGAAGTTCTGCGACGCCTGATCCTTCAGGCCCAGCGACAACGCTCGCGCCGGTCATCCGGCGCGGGCGTTTTCATTTGTCCTCGAGCACGTCCGCGCCCTTCGGCGGCACGAAGCGGAACAGCTGCAGCGACAGCTTCGGATTACGCTGCAGGTCCTCGAAGCGGATCATCGTCCGGCTGCCCAGTGCATCGTTCAGTTCCATCGCGGCCAGTGTCTCCTGGGCGAATCCGAGCCGGACGCTGGCGAAGCTGCTTTCATTGCCTTTGGGCACCGCCTCGATCCACTCGAGGCCGTCCTGCGCCGGCTGTGCGGTCACGATGAACGCCTTCTCGATCTCGTTGCTGCCGGCGAGCAATGCCGCCGGCGTGCCGGTGATCGCGCGATCGAGGCGGCGCACGGTGACCTGGTTCAGGTCGCGATCCCAGATCCAGATGCGCTGGCCGTCGCCCACCAGCAACTGGGAATAGGGCTTTTCGTACTCCCAGCGAAAGCGGCCGGGACGCAGGAACTGCATGATGCCGGTGGCTTCCTGGACGCGCCGCCCCTTGCGATCGACCACCGTCTGGGTGAACCGCGCCTGTGCGGACTGCGTGCCCTCGATGAAGGCGCGCAGGCGGGCGGCAGCCGCGGCCGACGGTACTGCGGGCGGCGGCGAGGGCGTGGGAGCGCCACCGCCTTGTGTCGACGTGCCTGCCCCTCCCGGCGTCCCCTGCGCAGCCGCCTCGCGCATCGAAGGCCATGCCGCCGGCCCGGCCACGGTCGCAGCCAGCGCTGCCAGCGTGAAGCCCCTGCGCCGGTGGTCCGGCGCAGGCCTTGCCACGGACGCCCTGCCGGCTTCCTTGCTGCGATCGCGTCGATTCAAAGCTTGCGTATCCGTTCGGTATCGACCACCCGGCCGCCACGCATCTGGATGATGGTGGTGAAGGGGTCGGTTGCAGTCGGCAGGTAGTACCACGATTCCTGCACGAGGCCGCGATTGATCTCGTTGCCGCGATAGTCCGGGGGACCGGCACGGCCCAGCAATTCGCCTTCGCTCATGCCACGCCGTATCAGGATGTACGTTTCGAACGGCAATCCGCGCGGCCCGCTGGCGCGGGGCGCAGGTTCCGTTCCCGCTGCAGGCGTCGGAACGGCCGGCGGTGCCGGCGCGGTCGGTACGGTCGGCGCGCGGGACGGCGCCTGCGTCGACAACACCGGCCGCGCGCTGTCGATGCTGCCCGACAGCGGCTTCAGCTCCACCGGCTTCGACGCGCGGCCCGACGGCGGTACCTGGCTGAATGAAGGCGTGCCGTTCTCGTCCACCGAGCGGAACACGTCGTTGCCGCGACCGGAGGCTGCGGGTGGCAACGGCTGGGCGGTCAGCG
>JBIITW010000147.1:0-12129 GCA_044340265.1 Burkholderiales bacterium
CGGCACCGTGATCGTTGCCGGTTACACCATCTGGGGCGGCATGTGGTCGGTGGCGCTGACCGACCTGTTCCAGACCGTCGTCATCCTGATCGGGTTGCTGGCGGTGGCCTGGCTGCTGGCCGATATGGCGGGAGGGGCCGGGGTCGTCGTGCAGGCTGCGATGGACGCCGACAAGTTCGCCTTCTTCCCGCAGGGCGACTGGAAGGAGTGGCTGCCGTTCATCGCCGCCTTCCTCACCCTCGCGCTCGGTTCGATTCCCCAGCAGGACGTGTTCCAGCGGGTCACCTCGGCGAAGGACGAAGACACCGCGGTGCGCGCCTCGCTGATCGGCGCCGGGGCCTATTTCTGCTTCGCGTTCGTGCCGATGTTCATCGCGTTCGCGGCGCTGACCATCGACCCGTCGATGGTGCAGCTGTTCGCCTCGGATGATCCGCGCGAGATCCAGCGCATCCTGCCCGACGCGGTGCTTGCGCAGACGCCCGTCTGGGCGCAGGCGATGTTCTTCGGTGCGCTGCTGTCGGCGATCCTGTCCACTGCTTCCGGCGCATTGCTGGCGCCTGCCTCGATCTTCACCGAGAACGTGATCCGTCCGTTCGTGAAGCACATGGGCGACCGCCAGCTGCTGCTCACCGTGCGCCTGGTGTTGATCATCTTCGCGATGGGCGCGCTGCTGTTCGCGCTGAACTCGCGCAGCACCATGTACGAGATGGTGCAGAACGCCTACAAGGTGACGCTGGTCGCGGCGTTCACGCCGCTGGTGTTCGGCCTTTACTGGCGGCGCGCGACCAACGCCGGTGCGGTGCTGTCGATCGTGCTCGGATTGCTGTCGTGGATCGCGATGGAAGTGCTGGCGCCCGAGGGTACCTGGCCGCCGCAGATCGTCGGCCTCGGCTGCGCGATCGCCGGCATGATCGTCGGCTCGCTGATGACGCAGTCGCGCGAGCACCACACGGCGCCGGGGCTGGATCTCGAACGCGGCGGTTGAGCAAGCCTCGGCTGCGTCAGATGCCGCCGGTGGCGACTGACGCAGCCCATGCCGCACCGACCGCCAGCAGCAGCCCGGGCATCACCCGGACGGCGTAGCGCCGGCCTCCGGCCAGGCTGGCTACCAGCTTGCTGATCGTGTTGGTCGATATCGCGAGCAGCAGCATGAGTAGCAGCTGCCGCTGCGGCAGTGCACCGTCGGCGGACGCAGCCAGCGACAGCGCCGAGGCAGAGGCTGCATGGACGTCGGCAAGACCGGCGATGGCGATCGCAACCAGCGATGCTTCCGCGCCCAGCAGCGCGTCCAGCCAGCGCGTGGCCAGCGTGACGCCGACCAGGAGCAGTGCGAAGCCGACGGTGCCCGGCAGGCTGAACGCGCGACGCTGCGCTACCGGTTCTGCCGGCACTGCCGAGCCGCGAATAAGGCCGGGCAGGCTTGCCGCGATCACGGCCAGCAGACCCGCGGCGAGCATCGGCAGGCTCGCGGCAAGTGCCGGCGGATGCAGCGCGACGATCAGCACGCCGAGCTGGATGAAGGTCGACAGACAGGACAGCAGCGCACCGGCCACGCAGGCGTCCAGTTGCGCCGGCGCCTGCCGGGCGCGCAACCCGTAGGCCGCGATGGTGCCGGTGCTGGTGATGAAGCCGGAGGCGAACCCCGATACCGCGAGGCCATGCCGGGGGCCCAGCACGCGCAGCGCCACATGCCCGCCGGCCTGGATCGCCAGCAGCAGCACCACGACGCCCCAGACCTTGCGCAGGTCGAGTCCGCCCAGCCATTCCACCGGCGTCGATGGCGCGAGCGGCAGCACGATCAGCGCGCAGGCGGCGAGGATCAGTCCATCGCGCAGTTCATCCGGGCTGAGCACTTCATTGGCGAACGCATGCAACCGTGTGCGCGAGGCGAGCAGGGCGGTGACCGCCACCGAGACACCGGCCGCCAGCATCGGCTGCGCGATCGCGGCGACACCGATCAGGTAGGTGACGAACAGCGCGAGCTCGGTCGTAGCACCGTTGTCGACCGCCGATGAGCGTATGTAGGCGACCGTGATCAGCGCGCCGAGCAGCACGGCGCCGGCGACCACCATCCAGGGCTCGCCCAGCGCCTGCGCCAGCGCGCCGGCCAGTGCCGCGAGCGTGAAGGTGCGCACGCCGGCGAATGCGACGTGTCCTGGCTGGCGCTTGCGCCGCTCCCGCTCCAGGCCGATCAGCAGGCCGGCGCCGCCTGCCACGGCGATGCCCAGCCAGGGCAATGTACCTTCCGGCCAGCCGTTCAATTCGTTCGAGCCGTGCCGGCCGGCGGGTCTGCCGGCACCGCGTACAGGCGGCGCAGGCCCGGCAGGGCATCCTGGTCCTGGTGATTGGCTTGCCTCAAGCGCGTGTCCGGATGCTTCAGGAAGCTCTAGTGTAGTAGCTTGCGCGCCGCAGTTGTGCATCGACGATGCAAGGATGACGCCGGGCATCTGCTCCTGCCGCGCGGTCGGATGCGCAGCATGCTTCCAGAAACAGACGCCCCTGCGGTAAGGTAGGCCCGGACGCTGGAGGAGGCCGCTGATGGGACGCTGGATAGAAGAATTCCCGGGCAACATGACCTGGTCGAATGCGACGCTGATCTGCAAGGGAATGGCGCCGTATGGCTGCGTGGCGATGGGCGAGATCGACGAGGTCTGCGAACGCCTGCGCGATCGGCAGGCCGAGCCCGACGCCTTCCGCGAGGAATGGGAACGCATGGCACTGCGCCTCGAGCAGCGCGCCGATGCCGCAGAGGCGGCCGGGCATCGGATGACCGCAGGCAACTTCTACCTGCGTGCCGGCATGTACTACTTCACTGCCGAGCGTTTCGTGGAGCCAGGCGAGCAGAAGCGCGAGCTCGGCCAAAGGTCGCTCGACTGCCAGGGCAAGGGGCTGCTTCGCCGCTACCCGAACATCGAGCGGGTCGAGGTGCCTTACGAGGGCGGCTCGCTGCCCGCCTGGTTCCTGAAGGCACCGGGCGTGACCGGGCCGGCACCGACCGTCGTGGTGTTCGACGGCATGGACAACTGCAAGGAGATGAGCGTGCTGTTCAACGGGCTCGAGTTCGCGGCCCGCGGCTTCCACACGCTCGCGATCGACGGCCCGGGGCAGGGCGAGTCGTTGCGGCTGCGCGACCTCGCTGCGCGCCACGACTATGAAGTGCCGGGGCGTGCCGCCTACGACTGGGTCGCAGCGAGGCCGGAAGTCGACCGCTCGAAGGTGGTGGTGATGGGCTACAGCTTCGGCGGCTACTACGCCGGGCGCGTCGCCGCGTTCGACAAGCGCTATGCCGCGGGCGTCGCATTCGCCGCGCTGCACTGGGACCTGCATGCCTGGCAGCTCGAGATCAAGCGCCGGCAGGATGCAGACCCGAAGTCAACGCCGCAGTCGGCCTTCCACTTCCGATGGGTGATGGGCACCGACACGCTGGATGCCGCGATCGAGAAGGCGCGCGGCTTCAGCCTGGCCGAGGTCGCCAGGGACATCACGATGCCATTCCTGATCGTGCATGGCGAGAAGGACAAGGTGGTGCCGGTCGCCTCCGCGCACAAGGTGTTCGATGCCATCGGCTCCACGCGCAAGCACCTGAAGGTGTTTACGGAGGAAGAGGGCGGCACCTATCATGTGCAACTCGACAACCGGCAGCTCGGTGTCGACTACATTGCAGACTGGATCACCGACACGCTGTAGCGGGGCACCAGGCCACGAGATGCAGATGCATATCGCAGTCGATCGAGCGCGCAGCAGCGCGCCGTCCAACGGGGGAGTCACCATGAAACAGCCAATGCCCGCGCTCGCGCTGGCCCTTGTCGCCACGACCATCGCTTCGGCGGCGTCGATCGGCATTGCGACGGCGCAGCCGGCACCGGCCTGGCCGGCGAAGCCACTGCGCCTGATCGTCCCGTTCGCGCCGGGCGGCAATGTCGACCTCACCGCGCGGCTGGTCGCGCCGGGGATGCAGGATGCCCTGGGCCAGCCGGTGGTGGTCGAGAACCGCACCGGTGCCGGCGGCATGATCGGATCGGAGCTGGTGGCGAAGGCGCCACCCGACGGCTACCTGCTGCTCACCGGCTCGAACAGTTCGTTCAGCGTCGCGCCGGCGCTGTATCCCAATGCGCCATACAACCCGGTTCGCGACTTCACGCCGATCGTCAACCTGCAGACCACGCCGTTCGTGCTGGTGGTACGCAGCGGCCTGGGCGTGCAGACGGTCGCCGACCTTTTGCGGCTCGCGCGCGAGAAGCCGGGCACGCTGACCATGGGCTCGGGCGGCACCGGTTCATCGAACCAGTTGGTGGGCGAGCTGTTCCAGATGCTCAACGGCGTGAAGTTCCTGCACGTGCCTTACAAGGGTGCGGCGCTCGCCGCCACCGACGTGATGGGCAACCAGATCGACATGCTGTTCGACCAGGGCTCGACCGCCAGCGGCAACGTGCGCGGCGGCAAGATGCGCGGGCTGGTCGTGTCCTCGCGCAACCGGATGGCGACGTTGCCCGACGTGCCCGGCTTCACCGAAGCCGGACTGAAGGACTTCGAGATCGCCAATGCCACCGGCCTGCTCGGCCCGGCCGGCCTGCCGCCTGCGATCGTGCAGCGAGTACACGCAGCGGCACTCAAGGCGCTGTCCACGCCACAGGTGAAGGAACGCTTCGCGCAGATGGGCGTGGACGCGGTCGGCGGCACGCCGGAGGCATTCGGCACCTTCATCCGCGAGGACTTCGCGCGCTGGACGAAGGTGGTGCAGGCGAGCGGGATAAGGCCGGACTGACGGCCGGACTGACGGCCGGACTGACGGTGAGAATCAGCGGTGTCGGTCAGAGCGGCTTGATCCCCGCCACCTTCATCAGCTTGCTGTGCTTGTCGTAGTCCTGCCGGATGCGCGCGGCCATCTGCGCCGGGGTCGTCGTCCAGGGCTCGAACTCCTCCAGCCGTTTCTTCGTGTCCGGGCTGTCCATCGCCCGGGCGATCTCTGCATTGATGCGATCGACCAGTGGCCTGGGCAGGCCGGCCGGCGCGAACACGCCGACCCAGCCGGCATACTCGTAGCCCGGCTGGCCTGACTCGGCGACGGTCGGGGTGTTAGGGAACGCGGTGAGGCGTGTATCGGAAGTGACGGCGATCAGTCGCAACCGGTTGGTACCCAGGTGGGTCGACACCGATGCCGGCGTGCCAGCCGACAGTTGCGCTTCGCCAGAGACCAGTGCCGCGGTCGCCGGGCCACCGCCCTTGTAGGGCACGTCGACCATGCGCGTGCCGCTCATCGACCCGAGCAGCGCGACCGCCAGGTGCGAGAAGCTGCCGCTGCCGGCGGTGGAATAGAACAACTGGTCGGGCCGCGCACGCGCCAGCGCGATGAGGTCCTTCACCGACTTCACCGGCAGCGACGGATGCACGACCAGCAGGCCGGTCTGGCGTACCAGCGTTCCGATGCCGACGAAATCGTTCAGCGTGTCGTAGGGCAGCTTCGCGTAGACGAACGGGTTGACCACATGGGCCATCGAATGCACCATGAGGGTGTAACCGTCGGCAGGCGACTTCGCGACGATGTCCGCACCGATCGTGCCGGCAGCGCCGCCGCGATTGTCGATCATGAACTGCTGGCCCAGGTTTTCCGAGATCTTCTGGAACACGATGCGGCCGACGATGTCGGTCAGGCCACCCGCGGCCCAGGGTGTCACTACGCGGACTGGCTTGGCCGGCCACGTCTGCGCTGCCGCAATCTGCGGCAGCATGAAGGCGAAAGTGGTCGAGAAGGCGAGCGCTGCTGCCGCCGTGGCGCGGTGTATCGGTTCCATTGATCCTCCATTGGCACTGCAAGTGATGCAACGCGACCGGGGCTGCGCACGTGAGTGGCTGGCGCCCGTCGTCTTCCGGATAGCTTAACGCACCATGCACTCCGTCTTTGCCGAGTTCGCGCTACTGCTCCTGATGTCGGCTGCCGCCGGCGCGATTGCACTGCTGCTGCGCCAGCCGGTGCTGATCGCGTACATCGTGATCGGCATCGTCGCTGGCCCGGCGGTGCTGGGCATGGTGACCGCGCACGAACAGATCGACCTGCTGGCGCAGGTCGGCGTCGCGGTGCTGCTGTTCGTGGTCGGCCTCAAGCTCGACCTGCAGCATGTCCGGCATATCGGCCCGGTCGCGCTGGCCACCGGGCTCGGGCAGCTCACGTTCACCATCGTCATCGGCTTCCTGATCGTCCTGGCGCTGGGGCGGGACTGGATCGAAGCACTCTATGTCGCCGTCGCGCTGACCTTCTCCAGCACGATCATCATCGTCAAGCTGCTTTCGGACAAGCGCGAGATCGACTCGCTGCACGGGCGCATCGCAGTCGGCTTCCTGATCGTGCAGGACCTGGCCGTGGTGGTCGCCATGATGGCGATGAGCGCGATGCGCAGCGAAGCCGGCGACGGATCGCTGCTCGACGTCGCCGGCGCGCTCGGGCTGCGCATCAGCGTCGCTGCGGTGGCGATGTACCTGCTGATGCGCCATGTGCTGCCGCGAATCGTCGACCGCATGGCCCGTTCGCAGGAACTGCTGCTGATCTTCGCGATCGCGTGGGGGACCAGCCTGGCTGCGCTCGGCGAATGGGCCGGATTCTCGAAGGAGGCGGGCGCCTTCCTCGCCGGCTTCTCGCTTGCCTCGACCCATTATCGCGATGCGATCAATGCCCGGCTGACCGGCATCCGCGACTTCCTGCTGCTGTTCTTCTTCATCGACCTCGGGTCCAAGCTCGACTTCTCCACCCTCGGCGACGAGTTGGTCCCGGCCGCGATCCTGTCGCTGTTCGTGCTGATCGGAAACCCGCTCATCGTGCTCGCGATCATGGGCTACATGGGCTACCGAAAGCGTACCGGCTTCCTGTGCGGCCTGACCGTCGCCCAGATCAGCGAGTTCTCGATCATCTTCGTCGCGATGGGCATCACGCTCGGCCATATCGGCCCCGGCGCGCTGGGCCTGACGACGCTGGTGGGGCTGGTGACGATCGCGGTATCGACCTACATGATCCTGTACTCGCATCCGCTCTATGAAAGGCTGGCGCCATGGCTCGGCTTCTTCGAACGTCGGCATCCCCATCGGGAAGCGTCGGGGATGGCGGAAGGACAGGAGAAGCGCCGCTACGACGTGATCGTGTTCGGCCTCGGCCGCTACGGCGGACGGCTCGCACTCGGCCTGAAGGAGGCCGGCCTCACCGTGCTCGGCGTCGAGTTCGATCCCGAGGTGGTGGACGACATGAAGCGCCGCGGGCTGGAGGTGCGCTATGGCGACAGCACGGCCGCCGAGTTCCTGGAGAACCTTCCGCTCGCCGATACGCGCTGGGTGGTGAGCACCCTGCCGGATGTCCCGTCGAACCGCGACCTGCTGCGCGGGTTGCGCGAGCTGCACTACGGCGGCGAACTGGCGGTGGTCGCACGCGACGACGAGGACGGTCTGGCGCTGAAGCGGTCGGGCGTGCCGACCGTGCTGTACCCGATGCGCAACGCCGTCGATTTTGCCGTGGACACGCTGACGTCGATCATCCGCCCGCAGGAGAGCCCAGATGAAACCCGGTGAACCCATCCTCGCCGCCACCGACCTGTCCGCGCCGGCCCGGCATGCCGTCGCGCGTGCCTGCCTGCTCGCCGCGCAGCAGGGCAGCGTGCTGCATGTGGTGCATGCGCTGGAACTCGATGCGCTTGACGCCATGCGCGAACTGTTCGGCGCGAACCTGGCGACCGTGCGGGCCGGCCTCGAGGCCGATGCGCGCCAGCGGCTGGATCCACATGTCGCCGACGCTGCGCGCGGGCCCGGCGCCAGCGCCACTGCGCGCGTGCTGTCCGGCACGCCGCTCGCCGTGATCGCGCGCGAGGCAGACGCGCTCAACGCAGGCCTGGTCGTGCTCGGTGCACGCGGCACTTCGTTCCTGCGCCACGCGGTGCTGGGGTCGACGGCGACGCGCCTGCTGCGCGGCTCCGGGCGCCGGCCGATGCTGATGGTGCGGCAGGCCCCGCGCGGCCCCTATCGGACGGCACTGGTCGCGGTGGACTTCTCTCCCGTGTCGATCGCGCTGATCGAGGCGGCGCGACTCTGGGCCCCGGGGGCGAGTCTCGTGCTGCTGCACGCGTTCGAGCTGCCCTACGAGGCGTTGCTCTCGCGCGCGGGGATCGACGCACAGGAGATCGCCCGGCTGCTCGCCAGCGAGATGCAGCGGCGCCGCGACCGGCTGCGCGACCTCGCGGCCGAAGCCGGGCTGAGCGCACTGGACCATCGCGCGCTGGTCGTGCACGGCGAGCCCGCACAGCGGGTGATCGCGATGGAGCAGGAGTGCGATGCCGACCTGATCGTGCTCGGCAAGCACGGCACCCACCTCACCGAGGAACTGCTGCTCGGCAGCGTGACCCGGCAGGTGCTCGACGGCGCGCAGGGCGACGTGCTGGTGGTGTCGGACACGCGGCGCGGGGACGTCCACCTGCCGTGAGCGGGTAGGTGCGGCTTTGACCACGAGACGTTTGCAATGTACTGTTCGTGCTACATATGAAATATCAATGTACTACGAAGATCACAAATGCCAACGCCCCATCTGCCGCCTGCTGCCGTCCAGCGCGCCCTGCGCACGCTGGGTGCGGATATCCGCGACGCCCGCCGGCGGCGTCGGCTGCCGATGGCGGTGGTGGCCGAGCGGGCGTTCACATCGCGGTCGACCCTGCAGCGGGTGGAGGCCGGTGACACGGGGGTGAGCGTGGGCATCTATGCGTCCGTCCTCCATGCGCTCGGCCTGCTGGACGGACTGGGGAAAATCGCCGATATCGGAAACGACCGCGTCGGACAGGCACTGGCGACCGCCGAACTGCCGCGGCGTGTGCACCTGAAGCGGGCCGGACCTGCACGCGATGGCTGACTTCGAAGTCCATGTCGAGCTGGGCGGTCGGACGCAGCCCGTCGGCCTCGTGCGAAGCAACCACGTCCGCGGCAACGAGTTGCACCTGTTCGAGTATTTCCCGGCCTGGCTCGAGGGCCCGAACCGCTTCTCGCTGGAACCCGCGCTTGCCTTGACTCGCGGAACCTTCGTCCCGCCAGCAGGGCTGGTCACGTTCGGCGCTATCGGTGACTCTGCACCGGACACCTGGGGTCGCCGCCTGATGCAGCGCGCGGAACGTCGGCGCGCCAATGTCGAAGCGCGCGCTGTTCGCACGCTTGCCGAAAGCGACTACCTGCTCGGGGTCGCCGACGAAACGCGACTGGGCGCGCTGCGCTTCCGCCGGGTGGGCGAAGAGATGTTCGCAGCGCCGATCCCGGACGGCGTACCTACGCTGATCGAACTGGGCCGACTGCTGCAGATCACCGAGCGCATCCTGCGCGACGAGGAAACGGATGACGACCTCCGGCTCATCTTCGCGCCGGGTTCCTCCCTTGGCGGCGCCCGCCCGAAGGCATCGGTCATCGACCGGCAAGGCAACCTGTCGATCGCGAAGTTCCCGAAGGAAACCGACGAATACAGCATCGAGACCTGGGAAGCGGTCGCACTCCGGCTCGCCGGACAGGCGGGCATCGCGACGCCGCACCATGAACTGATCGAGGTGGCTGGCAAGGCGGTCCTGCTGTCGAGGCGCTTCGACCGCGCTGCAGGCGGCCGTATCCCCTTCCTGTCCGCGATGGCGATGATGGGTGCACGCGACGGCGAGCGTGGCAGCTACCCGGAGATGGTCGATGCGCTTGCGCGCCACGGCGCCGATGGGAAGGCAGACGCCGAGGCGCTTTACCTGCGCGTGGTGTTCAATGTCCTGATCTCCAATGTCGACGACCACCTGCGCAACCACGGGTTCCTGTGGCGAGGCGGCGCGGGCTGGACGCTCTCACCCGCCTACGACCTCAACCCCGTCCCGGCCGACTTGAAGGCGCGAGTGCTGACCACGAACATCGACCTTGATGAAGGCACCTGCTCGGTCGACCTGCTGCAATCCGCATGCGGCTACTTCGGATTGAAGCTGACCCGGGCGCGCGAGGTGATCAAGTCGGTTGCAGAGGTCACCGCGACCTGGCGAAGCTGCGCCCGGGCGGCAGGTGCCCGCGCTGCCGAGATCGACCGCATGGCGAGCGCGTTCGAGCACGAGGACCTCAACCGCGCCCGCGAACTCTGACGACTGGATCGACTTCGGGCGTCTCCTCCGCCGCATGGTCCGGCAATGAATCGACCGGGCTCCGGACGCCGCCGCCCCCGATGTTGAGCACATGCGTGTAGATCATCGTCGTTGAAACATCTGCGTGCCCAAGGAGGTCCTGCACGGTCCGGATGTCATAGCCATTCTGCAGCAGCGCGGTGGCGAACGAATGCCTGAGCGTATGCGGCGTCGCGGGCTTCGCGATGCCGGCGATACCGACGGCCCGCTTGAAGCTGCGCTGGAAGGTCTGGTCGTACATGTGGTGACGGCGTACCGCGCCCGAGCGCGGATCCACCGAGTGCGTCGCCTGAGGAAAGACCCAGAACCAGGCCCATGAATACCCCGCCCTCGGATACTTTCGCTCCAGTGCGTCGGGCATCTCGACACCGCCGCGTCCGGCCACCTGATCCGCACGCCACAGGGCCCCGGCGCGGGCCAGCTGGCCGCGCAGCCCGCCCACCAGGCTCTGCGGCAGCATGACGACCCGATCCTTCCCACCCTTCCCCTCGCGTACGATGATGGCGCGACGCGCGAAGTCGACCTCCTTGACCCGCAACTGCAGGCCTTCGGAGATGCGCAGGCCGGTGCCGTAGAGCAACTGGGCGAACAGCCGGTGCTCGCCCTCCATCACGGCGAAGATCCGCGCGACCTCGTCCGGCCACAGCACCACCGGCAAGCGCTTCGTGCCGCGTGGCCGGTCGAGGCCGGACATCCAGGGCAGGTCTACCCCCAGCACCTTGCTGTACAGGAAAAGCAAGGCGGACAGCGCCTGGCTGTGCGTGGACGCCGAGACTTTCCGCTTGTTCGTCAGCCAGGACAGGAACAGCTCGACTTCCGGCCTGCCCATGTCGGCGGGGTGCCGCCGGTCGTGGAAGTGGATGAACGCACGGGCCCAATGCACGTAAGCCTGCTCGGTGCGCATGCTGTAGTGCAGGTAGCGAATCCGCTCGCGAAGCTGATCGAGCAGCTTTTCGGACCTCAGCGGCGGGAGCGGCAGCTTGCCGGATTTCATGGCTGGATTATTTGCGGAAATATCCAGCATAATTCTTGCAAGATGTGGAAAAGAAGCGGGGAAAGCGGCGCCTACGATGCCGATTTACGGAGACGATCGGCTGCGGTAAGGGTCAGGTTCGTCTCCCTACAACACGTTAGACGTCTCGTCCACACAGCCACATGTGGAGCCCAGACCGATGAAGAAAGCCCCCCCTTTCGGCAGACGCTCAAGCTTGGTCTTTTGCGACGCGGCCGTCGATCCCGCCGTCGTGACGCACACATTGGGCGTGGTGCCGAGTTTTGAGCAGAGTGTCGGTGAGATTGCGGAGTACTGGAACGGCCATGAACGTGCGTCTCAACTCGGTACGTGGAAGCTGACGCTATCGGACGATTTTGAAAGCGAGCCAGTCGAAACTCAAATACGTCACTGGCTGCCTCTGCTGGAGGCAAAGACTGCTCAGCTTTCAGAACTTGTCGATTCGGGCTATCACCCTTACCTCGACTGCCCAGGTAACAGCGAAGACTTATCCGTATACCTTGAGCCCGCACTCCTGCTGCGGTTGGCAAATCTACGAATTGGCCTGAGCATCTGGCTTTATGCACCGCCCAGCGAGGCCGAGGTTCAATGATTCACGTGCTTCAGACGTCTAACATGGCGCTCAACCGCGCTCCCTTTGGTCGCTGGACTCGCCGAAGCTTCGCCTCGGCGAGCCGGTTAGCTCTACGTTGAGGCTGTGCAAAAATCCCCTCGTGGGCGGAACGAAGCGCCTATAGCGCTGTCCATGTTCTAGTACTCACTGCAGCAGGGGGGGCGGACATGGCGAGATACAAGGTAGTCGATCGCAATCCGCGGCTCTTGCCGGTGGTGCTGAGCGAACAGATCCAGCCCGGAACCTTCGAGTTCGCGCTCGATCACCTGGTCGACAACGAGCTCGATCTGAGTGCGCTGGATGAACGCTTCCGTAACGACGAGTGCGGCGCGAGCGCCTACGATCCTCGG
>JBIITW010000012.1:0-40420 GCA_044340265.1 Burkholderiales bacterium
GCGCGGCTGTGCGACCGCACGCCGGTACCCGACTGCGACGGCTTCGGCGAGGTCGAGGGCGCGCCGGTGTTCATCGGCCACTACTGGATGGAAGGGCCGCGCCTGCCGCAGTCGTCGAGGGTCGCCTGCTGCGACTACTCGGTGCCGCGGTCGGGGCGGCTGGTGGCGTATCGGTGGGATGGGGAGGGGGAGCTGGTTGCGGGGAATTTCGTGGAGTCGGACGGATGAGCCGAGCGGCACGAGCTCCGCGGGGTCTGGTGATTGAAACGTGCTCGGAAAGTGCCTTCATGGACTACTTTCGCAGCGTTGGATGCCTGATTACCGCTTGCCTGCAGAGGCATGCACCCTTAAGATGACCTCATGTAGTCACAAAAGGAGTGGCTGTGGACATCGTGCAGATTCGTGACGCCAAGGCCGGGTTTTCGGCCCTTGTGACCGCGGCCGAGAACGGCCGGCCGACACTCGTCAGCCGGCATGGCCGCCCCTGCGCGATGATCGTGCCGGTGGCCGACGGCGCGCGCCTGTACCCGCTGGAAGTGCCCAACCTCGCCAATTACCTGCTGGCGCTGCCCGAGGCGCTGGAGACCGAGCGCGACACCACGCCGCTGCGCGGTATCGACTTTGCATAAGGGCTACCTGCTGGACACCAGTGTCATGTCTGCGCTGGCTCCCGGACGTGAAACCTTCGTGCCCGCCGCTGTGGGCGGATGGCTGCAAGCGCACCATAAAGCGCTGTTCCTGCCATCCATCGCGATTGCCGAAATGGCGCAAGGCATCAGCAAACTGCGCCGCGCGGGTGGCAGGGAGCGGGCCGACCGCCTTGACCGCTGGCTCGACGGTCTGCTGGCCGCCTATGGGGAACGCATCCTGCCGCTGGATGCACACGTGGGGCGGCTCGCCGGTCAGATCTCCGACGCCGCCATGGCGCAAGGCTGCCATCCTGGTTTTGCCGATGTCGCCATCGCGGCACTGGCCCGGCACGGCGATCTCCTGCTGCTGACCTGCAACGTAAAGCACTTCCAGCCCCTGGGCGTCGCGTGCGCAGACCCATTGGTCGCTTTGCCGGCCAGTTAGGGTGAGCGGCCTCGTGGACGTCTGCCGCACCCCGAGAGGTTCACAATAAAGCAATCTTTAACAGTTGATCCACATAATAAAGCATGCTTTAATTTAAGGGCTCAAACTAAAGCGCCCTTTCATGCCCCGGACCACCGGCACCTGGACCACCACCACGACCTTGGGCGAGTCGGTCCGCGCCTTCGTGCCGCGGCCGCTGCCCCCGGCTGATCCTCCGCTGGCGGAAACCGCGTTCTTCGACCTGAACCGGACGGCCGAACTGGCACTGGCGCGCCTGGCCGGGGTGTCCGGTCTCGTGCCGTCCGTCGAGTGGCTGCTCTACAGCGCGATCCGCAAGGAGGCCCTGCTCACGTCGCAGATCGAGGGCACGCAGGCCACGCTGACGGACCTGTTCGATGAGGAAGCCGGCCTGCAAGTCGCCAACACCGACGACGTCGAGGAGGTCACGAACTACGTCGGTGCATTCCGCTGGGTGCAGGGGCAGCTTCGCGACCCGCAGGGCCTGCCGGTCAGCGTTCGCCTGCTGTGCGAGGCACATCGGCTGCTGCTCGACGAGGTGCGCGGCGCCGGAAAGCAGCCCGGCGAACTGCGCCGGTCGCAGAACTGGATCGGCGGCACGCGCCCCGGCAACGCAGCTTTCGTCCCGCCCCCGCCGCAGGACGTGCCCGACCTGCTGCAGGGCCTCGAGCGCTTCATCCACGCGCCCGACCCCACGCTGCCACCACTGGTCAGGATCGCGCTCGTCCACGCCCAGTTCGAAACCATCCATCCCTTCCTCGATGGCAACGGGCGCATCGGGCGACTGCTGATCGCTGCACTGATGGAGCACTGGGGGCTGCTGGCCGAGCCGCTGATGTACCTGAGCGGCTACTTCAAGCAGCACCAGGTCGAGTACTACCGGCGTCTGTCGGCCATCCGGGGCGAAGGCGACTGGGAGGGCTGGGTTTCATTCTTCCTCGAAGGCGTGGCCGTGGCGTCCGCCGATGCCGAGCGCAGCATCATCGAGGTCGCCAGCCTCATCGCGACCGACCGCAGGCGGTTGCTGGCCGCCCCCGGGGCGGGGCCGATCAGCTATCGACTGTTCGAATGCCTGCCGATGATGCCGCGCTTCAGCGTCGAGCGCGTCCGCCAGCGGCTGGAAACCACGTTCCCGACCGCCGGCGCCGCCGTACGTCTGTTGGAGACGCTGGGCATCCTGGTCGAGGTCACCGGGCAGAAGAAGAACCGGATCTACAGCTATCAGGCGTACGTGGAACTGCTGTCGCGGTGAACCGGGCGCGCCTCTGAAGGCCTTTGGGGGTTTCGGCGATCGGCCGCGCATCGTTACCGATGTCGCTGCATCAAGGCGCGCAGAGGTATATATTGATAAGTATATACAGCAGACGCCGGAGGCCCGATGACCATGAAGACGGCAAAGCTTTTCACCAACGGCGGCAGCCAGGCCGTGCGTTTGCCCGCCGAGTTTCGCTTCACGTCAGCCGACGAGGTCTATGTCCGCCGGGACGCCGTCACGGGTGAAGTGATTCTTTCCAGCAAGCCCGTCGATGCCGACTGGGCCGGGTTTTTCGCGCTTCGCGACAGCACCGAGCATCGAAACGAACTGCTGAGCACCCGTCCGCTGAACGAACCGCTGCGTTCCCGCGTGCTGTCCGAGGATGAGTGACCTTGCTGTACATGCTCGACACCGACAGCGTCAGCTACCTGATCCGCGGGACCTGCCCCGCGCTCGACGCGCGCGTTGCGCGGGCCAGACCGGACGAGCTCTGCATTTCTGCGGTCACACGGGGTGAATTGCTCTTTGGTCTGGAGCTGACGCCTGGCGCCCACCGGTTGGCGCAACTGGTCGATCGATTCCTGCAGCACGTACGATCCTTGCCCTGGGACGACGGCTGCGCCGGCCGATTCGCCGTCATTGCGGCCGGCCTGCATCGATCCGGTACGCCGATCGGCAGCATGGACGCGATGATCGCGGGTCACGCGATTGCGCTCGACGCGGTGCTCGTGACGAACAACACGCGCCATTTCTCGAGGATCCCAGCCTTGCGGATCGAGAATTGGGCGACGGGTTCCCCGTCCAAAAGGAAATAGACAAAGGGAACGGTTGTGGACATCGTGCAGATCAGTGACGCCAAGGCCGGTTTTTCGGCCCTTGTGACCGCGGCCGAGAACGGGCGGCCGACACTTGTCAGCCGGCATGGTCGCCCACGTCATGTCAACGACTACGGAAAATGTCGACATGTGTCGTTGACATGTCGTCTGCAGCGAAACACGCCGGCGTGACGTGTGCCTGGCCGAGATGCACAAGGGGTTTCCGTAGACAATCCTGTTCCCTTCACCCTGACGGGCCGGCGCTGGCTGAACGGCTGCCAGCCTGTGGTTCGTTCGAGAGCGATGCCTATGGCACCCGTGCAACACCAGGGAATTTCGCGCACGCGCAAATGGCTGATCTCGCTGGCCTTCGCCGGCGGCGTCATCGCGCTGATCTGGAGCCAGTTGCCGCGCACCCCGTATTCGACCGATCTGGCCCGCATTGGACAAGGACAACCCGCGCTGGTGCTGGCGTATGACATGCAGTCCATGGGCGGCATGGCGGTCATGGCGATGATGGATGACTTGCGTGGTGAGTACGCCGGGCGCATCGCCTTTCTGGTAGCGCCTTTGGGTGCCCCGAACGGCCGCGCCTTTGGTGAACGCTTTGGCGTGGTCAACGGCTCGGTGGTGCTGTTTTCAGCCAAGGGCACGGCCGTGGCCACGTTGCATCTGCCTGCAAGCACCGCCGAGCTGCAGAAGGCGCTGGAGGGCCTGCTGGCGCGGTCCCTCGAATAGCGGCAACCAGGGCGCCAGCCTGCAAGGCGATTGCCGTGAAGGGACGCTACTGCGGCTTGATGTTGGCGACCTCCGCGACCTGCCGCCACATCGCGATTTCCTTGCGTACCCGGGCCTCGAACTCCTCCGGGGTGTTGCCGACGGGCTCGCCACCGATCTCCAGCATGCGCTGCCGGACATCCGGCTGTTGCAGGACGGCCGCCACGTCGTTGCGGATACGCTGCACCAGTTCGCGCGCGGCCCCTTTCGGCGCCATCAGGCCGAACCATGAGACGGACTCGAAGCCTGGCAGGCCATCGGCGATCACGGGTGCCTCGGGAAAGAGCACCGATGGCGTGAGCGATCCGACGCCGATGATCCTCGCCCGCCCAGACTTGACGGCCGACTGCACCGAACTGATCGCAGCGATCGCCAGCGGGATGTGGCCGCCCAGCAGGTCGGTCATCAGCGGCCCCGCACCCTTGTAGGGAATCGGTTCCACGCTCACCTTCGCCAGCATGTTGAAGTTGTAGGTCGCCAGCGGCGAGCCGGTGTTGCCCATGTTCATCTGATTGGGGCGGGCCCTCGCCAGGGCGATCAGTTCGCGGGCGTTGCGCGCGGGCAGCGACGGGTGCGCGACGATTGCATGCGGCGAGATCGTCACGAGCGTGATCGGCACCAGATCGGTGTGCGGATCGTAGGGAAGCTTCGCGTAGGTGATCGGCGCATTGGTGAAGAGGTTCGACGTGAGCAGCAGGGTATGGCCATCGGGAGCGCTCTTCGCGACCAGATCGGTGCCGATGACCGTACCCGCGCCCGGGCGGGGATCGAGCACGATCTGCTGCTTCCACCGTTCGGTGAGCGCCGGCATGATGATCCGCGCATTCGCATCGCTGCTGCCCCCGACCGCGAAGGGGATGACCAGTCGAATCGGTTTCGCGGGGAAGGCCTGGGCGAATGCCGGGCCCGTGGCCAGCAGCAGCCCGCAGGCGCATCCGATGGCTGGTGAATGCAGATGTGATCGGCTGCCGGGATAGACCGACACCGATGCCGCCACCGCTCCTCGTCCCGTAATGCGCTCGATCATGCGAGTCGCCCCCTTTTGTTGGTCTGGTCTGGCGCTTCGACTGCAGGCGCGCGCGATCCACCACAGGTTTTTTTCACGGTACCACGGTTGCGACCGGAGCGCGCCTGCGGCACCCGTGGGAGGCGGTGCGGCCAGGCGTACTATCCGCAAGACACGCTCAAGCGGGAGTCAGTCGTCATGATCAGCCAACTCGTTCGGCTCGCCGGCCTGGTGGCCTCGGCTCTGATCTGCACCGGAGCCATGGCCCAGATGTTCAGCCCCGGCTACGCGCTCAGCGGGGCACCGATGTCCAACTTCCTCAGCACCAGCTACCTCACCCAGAGCGTGAGCAACGGCGTGACGAGTTCTGCCGAAGGAAGACCCGAGCGTCGGGCGGGACCTGCGCCGCGCCCGGCCAGGGAAGGCGGCTTGACCCGCGAACTGAGGGCGCGGACCACCGGCCCCAGCCTGGTGCCGGCCCGGCTGGCCCAGCACTATCCGGCGCCACAGCGTGCGCAGGCGCAGGCGCTGTTCGAAGATTTGCTGGCGCGCTATGCGCAGGTTGAAAGGCAGTTCGATATCCCGCGCGGGGACCTGCCTGGTGCGGTCGCTGCCTTCCTGGCCGGCAACTGGATGGGGCTGCACAACGCCGACTTCCCCGACGCGCAGTTCCGGCCGGTGGTCGAGCAGATGCGCTCGATCCTGAGCAACAACCGTCAGTTGCAGTCTGCCGCCGACACCGAAAAACGCGAAATGTACGAACAGATGGCCATCCTGGGCATGCTCATGGCCGGAACCCAGATGGGGCTGAAGCAGAAGGCCGACCCGGCCATCGAGCGCAACATGCGCGCCACTGCACGAACCTACCTCGAGCAGTTCCTGAAGACCGATGCTGACCGGGTGCAGATGACCGCTGCCGGCCTGGTGCTGCGATGAACCGGTCCAAGGCGAAGCCCATCCGCTAGCTCAAGGGCAACGCCGCCGAGCGAGGTGGTGGGGCTGGAGGAACTGCGGCGGGAGGTCGTGGAGCGGGTGGGGGCGTTTGGTGGATCCGTCGGCCGGCGCGTGAACCTGCCGGGAATCGCCATTCAAGGGGTGTCTTCCGGCGGCGCGTCGCGATCCACGACCGGCTAGTCTGGCTGTCCTTCGATCGAACGGGAGGTGACCCGGAGCCTTGCTCGATAGGTCGGAGCATGACATATGCCTTGATATATACCAATGGGGTGCATAAACTTGAAAAATGAAATCTGTACCTCAGGGGCAGGCAGTGACCCAGACAGCAAAACTCTTCACGAATGGCCGAAGCCAGGCCGTGCGCCTGCCCGCAGCCTTCCGGTTCGACACCCAGGAAGTCTTCATCCGGCGCGATCCCGTGAGCGGTGACGTGATCCTGTCTCGCAAGCCTGCCACGTGGGATGGCTTCTTCGCCGCAGTGCAGGCGACGGAGGTGCCTGAGGATTTTCTCAGCGAAGCGGAGCGCGCCCAAGGCAGCCAGCCGCCGCGGGATCCGCTGGATGGGCTGCCGGCGTGACGACGGTTTCCCGCTACATGCTGGACACCAGCACGATCAGCCACCTGCTGAGGAGACACCCGGCAGTCACGCAGCGGCTGGTGGCCGCGCCGATCACGGCCATGTGCATCTCCGCGATCACGCAGGGCGAGCTGCTTTTCGGCCTCGCCAGGCGCCCTGACGCCAGGGCACTCCACGATGCGGTGTGGCAGTTCCTGCGCAGGGTCGACGTGCTGCCATGGGACGCAGCGACGTCGGAGGTCTACGGACGCGCCCGGGCCGCAAGCGAGGGCCATGGCCGGGTGCTTGCGCCCATGGATCTCCTCATCGGCACGCATGCATTGAGCATCGGGGCCGTCCTGGTGACGAGTGATCGTGCGTTTGCGCAGCTGCCTGGGCTGTCTATCGAGGATTGGACGGAACAGGCGCGATAAGCAGCGTTCAGCGCCCTGGAAGGTGCAATGCCGACCCTGTAAGAATCTGGCACATCTCCTGCTTGAGTATTTCGGGATAGCTCGCGCCTCTGAAGGCGCGCGTCCTTCTTCCCGCAACTCTCCCGGAGACTCCATGAAGCGTCGTGACCTGCTGGCCGCCGGCGCGGCATCCCTCATCGCCCCCTGGGCGCATGCCCAGTCGCAGGCATGGCCCACGCGCGGCCCGATCCGGCTGATCTGCCAGTTCCCGCCCGGTGGCCTGGTCGACACCGTGGCGCGGCTGATCGCGCCGCACCTGCAGCAGGCACTGTCGCAGACCGTGCTGGTCGAGAACCGCCCCGGGGCGGGCGGCCTGGTCGGCACCGATTTCGCCGCGCGCCAGAACCCGGACGGCTATTCGCTGCTGGTGAGCCACGCGTCGGTGCATGTCTACGCCGCGGCCACGCGCAACAAGATGCCGTTCGACCCGGTCGCCGACTTCACCCACCTGGCGATGCTGGTCGAGGCGCCGATGGTGCTGCTGGTCCGTCCGCAGTCGCCGTTCAAGACCCTTGCCGAGTATGTAGCGGCGGCCCGGGTGAAGCCGGTGCGCTACGGCTCGTCGGGCATCGGTTCGGCGAACCACCTGTTCGGCGAGATGCTGAAGATCGAAGGCAATGCGCCCATGCACGACCATGTGCCCTACCAGGGCAGTGCACCGGCGCTGGCTGAACTCCTGGGCGGGCAGATCGACAGCGTGCTCGATCCGATCACGACCAACGTCGATCAGCTCAGGGGTGGCTCGTTGCGCGCACTGGCCGTGTCCACGCCGGCGCGGCTGCCGGGCCTGCCCGACATCCCGACCTTCGCCGAGGCGGGCTTCCCCTCGCTCACCGGTTCGCAGTGGCTGGGCCTGTCCGCGCCGAAGGGCCTGCCGGCGCCGATCGCGCAGCGTCTCACCGCGCTGATGCCGGAGATCCTCGCCCGCCCGGACATCATGAAGCGGCTGGACGACCTGCAGACCCTGCCGCGGAAGGCCCCGGTGACCGGCGCGGAGTTCAACAAGCTGATCGAGTCGCAGATCACCACCTGGACCGCGGTGGCGCGGCGGGCGAAGGTGGAGGTGATCGGCTGATCGGCTGATCAGCCGTTCGGGCCGGTTCGGGGTCTTCCTCAGTTCGCCTTGATGCCGGCCGCCTTCACCACGCGGCCCCACTTCTCCATGTCGACGGCCATGTAGGCGCCGAACTGGGCCGGGGTCATCCGCAGCACCGTCGCGCCGTCGTTGTCGAGTTGCTTGCGGATCTCGGGGAGTTCCTGCACGGCGGAGACTTCCCGGTGCAGGCGTTCGATGATCGCCGCCGGGGTGCCGGCGGGCGCGAGCAGCCCGAACCAGTTCACCGTTTCGTAGTCGGGGACGCCCGCCTCCGCGATCGTCGGCACGTCTGGCAGGATCGGGTTGCGCTGCAGGGATCCCACCCCCAGCGCGCGCAGTCGGCCCGCGCGCACATGCGGCACGGTGGCCAGCAGGCCGCCGAACGTGAGGTTCGCATGTCCCGCGACGACATCGACGGTCGCCGCGCCGGCACCCTTGTAGGGCACGTGCAGCATGTCCACCTTCGCGCTGTAGTTGAACAGCTCGGCTGCGAGATGGCTGACGCTGCCCACGCCTGCCGATGCGAACTGCAGCTTGCCGGGATTCTTCCGCGCGAAGGCGAGCAGCTCCGACACCGACCGGGCGGGCACGCCGGGATTCACCACCAGCACGATCGGGCTGCCCGCCACGATGGCCACCGGCGCGAACGACCGGATCGGGTCGAAACGGCCCTTGAGGTCGTACAGCCACGGACTGACCACGTGGGCCAGCGAGGCCACCAGCAGCGTGTAGCCATCGCGCGCGGCATTGGCCGCCAGCTCGGTGCCGATGATGCCGCCGGCACCGGCGCGGTTGTCGACCACCATCTGCATGCCGAGGCGTTCGCTCATCGCCATGGCGACGATGCGCCCGGTGACATCGCTGCCGCCGCCCGGCGGGAACGGGATGATCAGTCGGATCGGCTTGGCCGGGTAAGCCTGCGCGACAACCGTGCCGGCCCCCAAAAGCCCGGCGAGCATCGCGGCGACCAGCAGCGCGCGTGTCGCCATGTTCAGGCGTCCTGCCACACGGAACGCGCGGTCTCGGCGAGCAGGCGCAGCTTCGCGAACTGCTGGTCGGCCGTCATCACCGTATTGCCGACGTTGCCGGAGAAGCCGCACTGCGGGCTCAGGCACAGCCGGTCCATCGAGACGAAGGCCGAGGCCTCCTGGATGCGCGCGCGCAGCATCTCCGGCTGCTCGAGCTCCGGCGACTTGGTCGTCACCAGACCGAGCGCGACGGTCTTGTCCTCCGGCATGTACTTCAGCGCGTCGATCGGGCCCGCGCGCGGGCTGTCGAACTCGAGGAAGTAGAAGCGTGCATCGAGCCGCCGGAACAGCTGGTCGGCCATGAATTCGTAGCCCGCATCGGCCTGCCAGAAGCCGAGGCGGTTGCCGCGGCAGACATGGATGCCGACGGTCATGCCCGGCGGCGCGGTGGCGATCACCGCGTTGATCACCTCGACATAGGTCTCGACGAGCTTGCGCCAGTCTTCGCCGCGGCGTTCCAGCACGGCCCGGATCTCCGGGTCGCCGAACTTCACCAGCGAGGTCTCGTCGATCTGCAGGTAGGTGCAGCCGGCCGCGTGCAGTGCGGCGAACTCCTGGCGATAGACTTCGATCACATCGGCCCAGAAGCCGTCGAGCGAGGTGTACGCATCGCGCAGGATGGCATCGTTGCCACCCATGAAGTGCAGCACGATCGGCGAGGGCACCGTCATCTTCGGCGTGCACTGGGTGATCGAGCGCACGAAGGCGAGGTGGTCGGCGAAGATCGGGCCGGTCCAGCGCAGCGGCTTGTGGATGACCAGCTTCTCGACCGGGATGGTGTCGCCCTTGGCGTTGCGATGGACGAAGTCGCCCGGCTCTGCCTTTAGGCCGCCGGACCCCAGCGCCTTGCGGAAGAAGTCGACGATGTAGTTCTGCCGGCGGAATTCGCCGTCGCTCACCACGCGCAGTCCAGCGGCTTCCTGCCGCGCGACCACTTCGCGGATGGCGTCGTCTTCGATGCGCTTGAGCTCGTCGTCCGACAGCAGGCGCTTGCGGCGCTGCTCGCGGGCTTCGATGAGATGGGCGGGGCGAAGGAGGCTTCCGACCTGGTCGGCGCGGAAGGGGGGCGAGTGCGGGGCAGCGGTCATGTTGTTCTCGTCTTGTCCGGTTCTGCGGGCGGAGGCCGGGGGAGGCGAGATGCTCCCCCTTGGGGGAGGGGGCGTCAATCGGGCGGAGAAACGGGAGAGTCTTGCAGGGAGCGTTCAGGCGGCTGGCCGGTGCGTTTCCCGACTTCCCGCTTCAGGAGGGCACGGCTTCACTCCGGTGTCACGAGCTTCACGCCTGGAAAATAGCTTCGATACCTCCGGGCGTCCCGCGTCAATACCGGCAAGCCAGCGACAGCAGCGTGGGCGCCGATGAAGAAATCTCCGAGCACGTTGTGCTTTGTCCCGCCGCTTCTGCGGTAATGCACGAAGGCTTTCCCCGCCAGGAACAGTGCAGCCTTCGGCATCTCCATCATCCCGAGTTGCATGTCTTCGAGCACGTCATCGAGTGCTTCCACGCTGGAAAAAGTCAGCGAAAGCTCGGAGTAGATGATGGGATTGATCGCCAATCGGTGGACCCTGCTCTGCGCCTGCAGTTGGGCGACCGACCAGTCGCACCAGTCGGGATCGTTCGCGAGCACATCCACCAGGACGTTCGTGTCGACCAGCATCAATCCTCGCCGCGCAGCAGCGCCATCAACTCCTGGGTGCGCCACTTCACGTCGGCTTTGCCTCGGGCGGCCTCGAAGCGGTCCGGCGGGCGTCTGGCCGAGGTCCTGGCGCGCTGGATCACGACTTCTCCTTCGCTGTTGACGGCAAAGTCCACCGGCATGCCGGGCTTCAACCCGACGGCATCGCGGATCTGCTTCGGGATGGTGACTTGCCCCTTGACGGTGAGCGTGGTCGACATGCGTCATCCAGGTATTACTGAGAAATGGATGGTAATACTGCAGCGGGTCGTGAGCAAGTCAGCCTCGCATCGACCACCACGCTGTTTCGCGCCGCAGCGTAGACTGCACGCAGACGTCGACCCATCGACGCAGCCGCCCCACGGAGGAGAACCATGCGCCATCTCGCGATCGCCGCCCTTGCCGTTGCCTTGCCGCTGACCCACGCGGCCGCTCAATCCTTCCCGGTCAAGCCGTTGCGCATGGTGGTGCCCACGGCACCCAGCGGTTCCGCCGACATCATGGGCCGGCTTGCCGCCGAGCACCTGCAGAAGCGCCTCGGGCAGCCCGTGGTGGTCGAGAATCGCCCCGGTGCGGGACAGACCATCGCCACCAACGCGGTCGCGCGCAGTGAGCCCGATGGCTACACGCTGCTGCTGGTGACGGTGAGCTATGTGATCAACCCTGCGATCTATCCGAAGCTGCCCTACGATCCGAACACCGACCTCACCGGCGTCGCGATGCTCGGCCGCGGGCCGCTGCTGGTGGCGGTGCATCCTTCACTGCCCGTGCGTTCGGTCAAGGACCTGATCGCGCTCGGGCGTGCCCGGGCGGGCAAGCTCGACTTCGGCAGTGCCGGTGCCGGCACCATCCCGCATCTCGCGGGGGAACTGTTCGTGAGCTACGCGAAGGTGCCGATGGTCCACGTGCCCTACAAGGGCATCGCGCCCGCCGTGGCGGCGGCTGTCGCGGGTGAAGTGCCGGTCGTGTTCTCGAGCACCCCTGCGGTCAACCCGATGATCAAGGCGCAACGGTTGCGTGCGCTGGCAGTCACCACCGCCAGGCGTGCGGCGTTCATGCCCGAGCTGCCCACGGTCGCGGAAGCCGGCGTGCCCGGCTATGACGTGGCGACCTGGTGGGGCGTGCTGGCGCCCGCGAAGACGCCGGTGGCGATCGTCAATCGGCTCAACGACGAGCTGCGCAAGGGCATGGCCTCGGACGAGGCTACCAGCGTGATCATCGCCAATGGCGCGGTGCCGGAACTGCAGATGCTGCCGGAGCAGTTCAACACGTTGCTCACGTCCGAGATCGCGGCCTGGAAGAAGATCGTCCAGGAGCGCAACATCAAGGCGGACTGACCAGGCCGAGTGCCTTCAGCATGTCGCGGGTGAAGGTGCGCTCGCCGTCGAGGAATGACTGCAGCGTCGCGCCGGTGATGAACTGGTCCGTCCAGTTGTGTACGGCCAGTTCGTCCTGCCACTGGGTGTCCGCCGCGGCAGCGCCGAGGACCTGCGTCCAGAAGGCGAGGTGCTCGGCGCCGATGCCCGGTGCACCCAGCACGCCGCGCCACTGCCCGATGACGCACGGCACGGACGACTCGGTCCAGGTCGGTGCGTTCGCGAACACGCCCGACAGGCGGGTAGGCGATGACACCACCAGCGTGCGCACGGTGCCGGCCTCGAGCGCCTTGCGCGCACTGACCGCGGAGATCACGCCGAGCTGCGCGTTGCCCGCCGCCACGTCGTCCACCGCATAGGGCGCGGACTCGAACACGCGCAGGTCGAGCCTGCGGGGATCGGCACGGACGTGCGTGAGCAGATGGCCCATCGCGATATGGCTGGTGCTGCCGATGGCGGTGGCCAGCGAAACCCTGAGCGCACCGGGGTCGGCTGCGAGCCTCGCGAGCAGTGCGTTCGCGTCGCGGATCGGTGAGTTGGCCGGCACGATGAATGCGAGGTATTCGGTGAACAGGTTCGCCACCGGCGTCAGCGCCGCGTGGTCGAAATCGCTGATGCCGAGGATGCGATTGCTCATCAGCGGCGGCGCGCTGATGGAGAGCACATGCGGATCGCCCGCCCGTGCGCGCAGCGCGTCCCATGCATGGCCGCCGCCGTTGCCCGGCAGGTTGGTGAGCCGCATCGGCACGTCGACGAGCTTCGCCGATTCGAGGATGCGCATCAGGGTGCGCGCAGGGCGATCCTGGCCACCGCCGGGCGGCGTGCCGACGATGAATTCGATCTCGCGGGTGGGGCGCCAGGCGGGTGGCGGGTTCGTGGATTTCATGGGCTCCTCCATCAACACCTTACCATCGCCCCCATGCACCCGTTGCCGGTCTGGCGCGAGCGGACATGAAGCACGACAATCCAACCGGCACCCCTCGGGCTTCCAGCCACATGCGCGACAACGATCTCTTCCGCCGCTTCCCCAACATCCCGACGATGCGCAGTGCGGCCCGGCGCCGCCTGCCCCGCTTTGCCTTCGAATACCTCGACGGCGGCGCCGGCACCGACACCGGCATCGAGCGCAACTGGCGTGCACTGGATGCCGTCGAGATCGTCCCGCGCTATGGCGTGTGCACCGCACTGCCGCCGGTGGAAGCTGAGTTGTTCGGCCGCCGCTATGCAGGCCCGGTCGGCGTGGCCCCGATGGGCAGCCCGTCGATCTGTTTTCCCGGGGCGGATCGCATGCTCGCCGCCGCCGCGCAAGCCGCGCGCTTGCCCTACACGCTGAGTGCCGTTGGAGGCATGACGATCGAGGAGGCTGCCGCGGTCGCGCCGGACGTGTTCTGGTTCCAGTTGCCCCGGCTGTCGCTCGATGGCCATCGGATCGGCCTGGACATGGCAAGGCGCGCCCAGACGGCTGGCGCGCATGCGCTGATCCTCACCATGGACACGCCCGTGCGCACCACGCGGCCGCGTGAAGTACACAGCGGCGTGACCACGCCGTTCCGTGTCGACCTGCGCATGATGGCGGGCATCCTCGGTGCGCCGTCATGGCTGCTGGCGATGCGCAGGCATGGCGTGCCGCGCTTCGCCAGCTTCCGCCAGTACGCACCGAACGCAGGCCTGGCCGAGATGGCCGAGTTCGTGCGCCGGCAGTCGCCCGGTGCGTTCAGCTGGGACGAGGTGGCGCTGTTCCGCGACCACTGGAAGGGGCCGCTGCTGGTGAAGGGCATCCTGCATCCGGGCGACGCGGAGCGGGCGCTGGCGATCGGCTGCGACGGTCTCGTCGTGTCCAACCATGGAGGCCGGCAGGTCGATGCGCTGCCGCCGCCGATCGACGTGCTGCCGGCCATCGTGCGCATGGTCGGTGGACGCGCGACGGTGCTGATGGATTCCGGCGTGCGCAGCGGCACCGACATCGTGCGCGCCGTGGCGCTCGGGGCCGATGCGGTGCTGATGGGCAAGTGCTTCCTGTGGAGCATCGGTGCGATCGGCGCGCGTGGGCCGCTGCATGCGATGCACCTGCTGCTGGACGAGACGCGGGCATCGCTGGGCCAGATCGGGGCGTTGTCGCTGGGCGAGGCGAGGAACGCGGAGGTCCGGCATCGCGGCGCGTACCGCTTCGCCAGAGGGGCGCTGCACGCGGCGCTTGACGATTCCGCGCCGGCCTTCGAACATGGTCACAGTGTTGCCGCCGGAATCACGCTTCGAGAAGCCGGCTGATGCTGTCCTGCAGGCGTCGCTTCGACTCCCATTGGCCCGGCTCTTGCTTTCTTGCCCTGGCCCTTCATTCACCAACGTACTGCTCCTCATGACCGTCATCCGTCCCACCGCAATCGTCACCGCAACCTTCACCGCAGCCCTCGCCGCTTCCCTGGTTGCATCGTCTGCCTTTGCCCAGAACTGGCCCGAGAAGCCCATGCGCATCATCGTGCCCTGGGCACCCGGCGGCAGCACCGACATCGTCGGGCGCATGCTCGCGTCCGACCTCTCCAAGCGCTTCGGCCAGAACGTGGTGATCGAGAACCGCGCCGGTGCCGGCTCGATCGTCGGCCTCGAGTTCGCCTCCGCCGCGGCCCCGGACGGATACACCTGGATGCTCACCTCGACCGGGTACGGCTTCATCATCCAGAAGGCGAAGGTCGACCTGGTCAACAGCTTCGCGCCGGTGGCGATGATCGGCACCAGCGACAGCGCACTCGTCGTGCATCCGAGCTTTCCTGCGAACAACGTGAAGGAGCTGATCGCCATCGCGCGCAAGCGCCCGAACGAGATCAACTTCGCCTCGTCGGGCATCGGCGGCTTCCCGCACCTGAACACCGAGTTGTTCATGCTGCTGTCGAAGACGCGCATGACGCACGTGCCGTTCAAGGGCGGCGGCCCGGCGCTCGCCGACAACGTTGCCGGCAACTCGCAGTTGCAGATCGGCTCGCTGCCCGGTGCGTTGCCATTCATCAAGAGCGGGCGGCTGCGGCTGATCGCGATGGGCGGCCCGAAGCGCAATGTGGCCTTCCCCGACGTGCCCACCATCAACGAGTCGGGCCTGCCCGGTTATGAGTCGCAGATCTGGTTCGGCCTGTTCGCGCCGCGCGCGACGCCGGCGAACATCATCGGGCAGATGCATGGCGCGATCAACGCGGTGCTCGAGACACCCGACATGGCGCGCCGGCTCGACGAGCAGGGCGTGATGATCTCGCGCCGGACCACCGCCGAGTTCGCGAAGCTGATGGAGATCGAGACCGCGAAGTGGGCGAAGGTGATCAAGGCGGCGAACGTCACCGGCGAGTGAGCGGAGCCGAATGACTGCAGCAGACGAACGCAGCAGACGAACGCAGCAGACCCGGAGGTGCGAGGATGACCGTGAACACCCGTAGTGCAGCACTGTGCCTGTCTATCCTCGCGGCCGCGCCCTGGGTGGCCGGCCTCGTGCACGCGCAGGAAGCCTGGCCTTCGCGGCCGATCACGATGATCGTGCCGTTCCCGCCGGGTGGCGCGGGCGACATCGTGGCGCGACCGCTGGCCAACCAGCTCGAGCGTATGTTCAAGCAGCCGGTCATCGTCACCAACCGGCCCGGTGCTGCCGGCGCGATCGGTACGGCTGCCGCTGCCGCATCGAAACCCGACGGCTACACGCTGCTGGTGACGATCTCCTCGTTCAGCACGGTGCCCGAGGTAGATGCCCTGTTCAAGCGGCCGCAGGCATTCACCCGCGACCAGTTCATCCCGATCGCCCGCCTGACGGCCGATCCGCCGCTGCTGGTCGCCAACCCGGCGGCGCAGTGGCGCTCGGTGAAGGAACTGGTCGCCGCCGCCCGCAAGCGGCCGGGCGAGATGTTCTATGCGCACTCGGGTCTCTACGCCCCGCAGCACACGGCGATGGAGATCTTCGCCACTGCGGCCGGCATCCGGCTGCAGGATGTTCCGTATGTCGGCGGTGCGCCTGCGATGGCCTCGGTGCTCGGCGGCCACGCCACCATGCTGGCCGCCTCGCCGGCGCTGTCGTCACCGCACGTGAAGGCGGGCAAGGTACGCGTCTATGCCACCTGGGGTGCCGAACGCAATGCGCTCTACCCGGATGTGCCGACGCTGATCGAACTGGGCTACAAGGCCGAGTTCTACAACTGGACGGGCGTGTTCGCCGTGCGTGGCACGCCGGAGTCGATCGTGCGACCGCTGCGCGATGCGGTCCGGCAGGTGGTCACTGGCGAGGACTACCGGTCGGCGATGTCGCGGGTACTGACGCCGGTCGCCTTCCAGGATGCCCCCGACTTCCAGAAGTTCCTCGAGGTGGATGGACGGCGGGTGAGCGAGGCGATCCGCACGATGCGCAAGCCGGCGGAGTAGGGGCCTTCTAACGTCAGCGCCGGGCGGCCACCCGCTGCACCATTGCCGGCTTCGGGCTGCTGACCTCTCCCTCTTCGAACGCCAGCACCGTCAGCCCGGGGAACGCGTCGCGCAGTTCGCCCGGCTGCAGCAGGAACTCGGGGTTCGTCGGCCGGCCGAAGCGTTCGTTGCCGGCCATGAACGTCTCGTAGATCAACAGCCCACCCGCGTCCAGCGCCGCAGCGATGCGCGGGAACAGCGGGCGGTGCAGGTAGTTGGCGACCACGATCGCGGCGAAGCGGCGTTCGCCCAGGGGCCACGGGCTGCCGTCCTCGAGGTCGGCCTGGATGAACTCGACGCCGGGCAGTGCACCAAGGTCGTCTGGCCCGCCCGCTTCAAGCCGCTGGCGATCGACCGCGACCACCGGCAGACCGCGCGCGGCGAACCAGCGGGCATGGCGTCCGCCGCCGCAGGCGAGATCGAGTACCGGGCCGGTGGAGACATGGGCGCCCCAGCGGGTGACCCAGGGAGAGGGTGGAATGGGCGTTGTCATGTCTGCATTCTCCCGCGACCTGCGCGAGCACGCGAGGCGGCTGTGTGCGTCGATGGCTGCCTCGGAGGCTGCCTGATCTGCTAACGTCTGGCGCATGGCTCTTTCTCCCTACCTGCTCTCCCCCCGCGGCATCGCCATCGTCGGTGCCAGCGGCGACATCACGCGCTTCGGCGGCCAGACCGTGCGTGCATTGAACACCTCGGGCTATGCCGGCGGCATCTACCCGGTGAATCCGAAGTACCCCGAGATCGATGGCCGCAGGTCGTATGCGTCCGTCTCGGCGATCGACGGGCCATGTGACCTCGCGGTGATCGCGCTGCCCGCCACCCATGTCGCGGGCGTGGTCGCCGAGTGCGCACGCAAGGGCATCGGCCATGCGGTGGTGCTGGGTGGCGGCTTCCGCGAGATCGGCCCCGAAGGCGAACGGCTCGAGCGCGAGATGGTGGCCGCTGCACGGGCCGGCGGCGTACGGCTGATCGGGCCTAACTGCATCGGGCTGGTGAACGTGCATGCACACGTGGTCGCGGCGTTCGGCAGCCTGACCCGTCCGCCGAAGCTGCAACCGGGCGGCGTGTCGGTCGCGGTGCAGAGCGGCGGATTCGGCATGAGCGTGGTGATCCAGGCGGCGATGGCCGGCGTGGGCTTCCGCCATGTCGTCGCCACCGGCAGCGAGTCGGACATCACGATGCCGGAGCTGCTCGACCACTATGTCGACGATGTGCATACGAAGGTGATCTTCGCCTACATCGAGGGCGTGGCCGATGGCCGTGCGCTGATCGCCGCGCTCGACCGCGCGCGCGCCGCGGGCAAGCCGGTGGTGATATGGAAGGCGGGCAAGACCGGGCAGGGCGCGCGCGCGGCTGCTTCGCATACCGCGAACCTCACCAGTACCTATTCGGTGTATCGCGCTGCGCTGCGCCAGTGCGGCGTGGTCGAGGTGTCGAGCGCGGAGCAGGTGGTGGATTTCCTGGTCGGGCAGGCAGCGCCGGCGCATGTTCCAGCCCGCGTGCCCCAGGGGCGCAACGTGGCGATCGTCACCAACACCGGCGGCTCGGCCGTGGTGTTCGCCGATGCCGCCGACGAGGCACGGCTGTCGCTGGTGCCGCTCGGCGAAGCGACACAGGCGCGGCTGCGCGAACTGCTGCCGCCGCTTGCGGCGGTGGGCAACCCGGTGGACACCACCGCCGGCTATCCGCGGCCGGAGCACGAAGCCTCGTTCCGCGCGGCGTTCGAGACGCTGCTCGCCGATCCTGAAGTGCACCAGCTGTGCGTGCTGTTCGGCACGATCATGGGACCGTCGTTCGCGCTGGCTGCGCGCGTGCTGGCCGAGGCTGCGATGAAGTTCGCCAAGCCGGTGTTCGCCGTGAGCGCGGTGCCGGCCTCGGTGTCGAGCGTCGGGCATGAATACTTCGCCGGGGCGGGCATCCCGCTGCTGTCCTCGCCCGACCGCGCCGCGCAGGTGATGGGCCAGCTGGCCGATTTCGCGCAGGCGCGGCAGCGCGGCGCCGCGCTGTCATCGGCAGCGCAGGGGCCGCGGTTCCATCATCCGCTGCCGGCCGGTGACGTCACCCTCGATGAACTCGAGAGCAAGGCGGTGCTGCGGGCGGCAGGCATCCCGGTGACGGCCGATGTCTGCATCCCGCTCGATGCAGCGTTGCTGCATGACGGTCGGATCGGACTCGCTCAGGGCGCCGGGAAGATCGCGTTCCCGGTAGCGCTGAAGCTGCTGTCGCGCGACATCGCGCACAAGAGCGACATCGGCGGCGTGCGCCTGGGCATCCGCGATGCGGCTGCGTTGGCCGAGGCGGGACGCGAGATGCTTGCACGCGCCCGGGCCGTCGCACCGCACGCCCGCCTGGGTGGCCTGCTCGCCTGCCCGATGGTCGAAGGCGGCATCGAGGTGATCGTCGGCGTGGTGAACGACGAGACCTTCGGGCCCGTCGTCGCGCTCGGATTGGGAGGCCTGCTGGCGGAGACCCTGCAGGACGTGGTGTTCCGCATCGCGCCGTTCGAGCACGACGAGGCACTGTCGATGATCGCTGAACTGCGCGCGGCTGCGCTGTTCGATGGCCCGCGTGGGAAGCCCCCGGCAGATCGCGCCGCGCTGGCGGATGTGCTGGTGAAGGTATCGGCGCTTGCCTGGACGCTTCGCGAACGTATCGCCGAGCTCGACATCAACCCGTTGATCGTGCGCGCGGCGGGCGAGGGCGTGGTGGCGGTGGATGCGCTGCTCGTGCTGCGCGACGGGCAATGAAGAAGCACCGCGTTTGCGCGGCGCCGGAACGATGACCAGCGCCAGCGCGCCAGCGCGGCAGCCGCCACCCGCAGAGGGATTGGCCGACCGTGGCGCTTGATGCGTTCGGACTGACGGATACCGGATTACTGTCGTATTCCAGCGTCGCGGATCGCCTTGCCCCACTTCGCGATCTCCGCCAGGTGGAATGCGCGGAACTCCTCGGCGCTGCTGCCGATGCCCTCGATGCCCAGGCCCGCGAAGGACTCGGCCGTGTCGGGCGCCTTCACCGCCTTGACCACCGCCGCAGTCAGCACCTGCGCGATCGGACGCGGCAGCGCGGCCGGCCCGCACATGCCCTGCCAGCTGACCCCCTCGAAGCCGGGCACGCCACTGTCGCTGATCGGCACCAGCGACGGCATCAACGGTGAACGGGTGGTCTTCGAGACGCCGAGCGCGCGCACCCGTCCCGACTTGATGTGCTGCACCGAGGCGCTGATCGAATCGAACATCATCTGCAGGTTGCCGGCGAGCAGGTCGTTGGTGGCCGGTACCGTGCCCTTGTAGGGCACATGCGTTGCCTTGATGCCGGTCATCGAGACGAAGATCTCGGTGATCAGGTGCGAGGCCGAGCCGATGCCTGCCGAACCGAAGCTGATCCAGCCCGGCTTTGCCCGCGCGAGGGCGACCAGCTCCTGCACGCTGGTGGCCGGCGAGTTCGCCGGTACCAGCAGCACGAACGGCGCGCTGGAGACCAGGGACAACGGGGTCAGGTCGCGGATGGGGTCGTAGCTCGCCTTTGTCAGCAGCGGATTGAACACCGCCACGCTCGAGGTGCAGAGCAGGAGGGTGTGGCCATCGGGCCGTGCCGTCTTCGTGAGCTCGGCGGCGATGGAGCCCCCTGCACCCGCGCGGTTGTCGACCACCACGGTCTGCCCCATGTTGTCGCCCATCTTCTGCGCGACGATGCGCGCCACGATGTCGGCGACACCGCCGGGAGCGAAGGGGACGATCATGCGCAGCGGGCGCTCGGGGAAGCGTGGGGTCTGTGCGAGGGCGTCGCTGCAGGACAGTGCGGCCAGCAGTACGAGCGCGCAGGCGGGCATCGAACGTGACAGGACGGGCCGATGCAGGGGACAGGACTGGCGGAGCGGGATGGACATTGGCAAGGCCTCCTTGCACGCAGTATGGCATTGTTCGATGCGTGACCACCCCCCCGAGGACGAAGGCGATGCCTGCACAAAGCACACTCACCACCGACGTGAAACGCGTCACCATCGAAGACGGCGTGGCCCTGGTGACCCTCACCCGCCCGCAGGTGATGAACGCCGTCAACCTGCAGCTGCGCGCCGAGATCATCGAGTTCACCCATGCGCTCGATTCCGATCCTTCGGTGAGTGTCGTGGTGATCACCGGTGAAGGCGACAAGGCGTTCTGCGCCGGCGCCGACCTGAAGGAGCGCGGCACGCGCAGCGTCGCCGAGCTGTACGACGAGCGTCGCTTCTTCCGCAACCGATGGGTGAACTCGGTCGCTTCGATGGCCAAGCCGACGATCGCCGCGATCAACGGCTACTGTCTCGGTGGTGGCTTCGAGCTGGCCCTGCAGTGCGACCTGCGCATCGCCTCCGACAACGCGACCTTCGCCTTGCCGGAAGTCGGGCTGGGGTTCCTGCCCGGTGCCGGTGGCACGCAGCGGCTGCCGCGCGCGATCGGGCTGCAGAAGGCGAAGGAACTGATCTTCACCGGCCGTCGTTTCGATGCAAACGAGGCCGAGCGTCTGGGCATCGTGCTGCGCGTGGTGCCGCAGGCGGAACTGATGGTGGTGGCGATGGACCTCGCGCGGTCGATCGCCCGCCAGCCGCGCATGTCGCTGATCCAGTCCAAGATCGCGCTCAACGCATCGCAGGAGACGATGTTGAGCGGCGGGCTGCAGGCCGAGAACGAGGCCTGGCTGCCCTGTCTGCTGTCGGATGCGTGGAAGGGCCAGGTGGCGAAGTTCGGGGGCAAGGGCGAAGGCTGATGCTGATGCCGGCGGCCCTGCCCCGGCCGGGCGCTACCCGTGTTGCGCGTTGCGCTGCCGCTGCGCGCGCACGCGCTTGTAGACCATCGTGTAGAGCCCGGTGAACATCAGGATCGGCCAGAGGAAGAGGCTGATCGCGACCCACATGGTGCGGCCGTCCATCGGACCGCGCTCGCCGTTGTCGCTGCGAGAGACGGTGCCCTCGCTGAACAGGTGCCGGACCGGGTAGGTCGCCAGGCCGAACAGGGCGCCGAAGACGAGGAACGAGACGATCATGCTGTTCATGGTGAGACTCCCGTGGTCGGCACGCGCACGGGCGTGCGGCGTGCGATATCGGAGTCTGACATGCGCGATGGACAAATGCATATGTCCATCGCGCATGACGGTCGCGAGGGAGACACCCTCTGTCTCTTTTTCCTGATGCTGCGCTGCGATCACTCCACCTTGATGTTCGCGGCGGCGACGATCTTGCGGAACTTGTCGATCTCGCTGCGGATGTGCGCGTCGAACTGTTCGGGCGACAGCGGTGCGGGCTCGGCCCCGAGCGACGCAAGCCGTGCCTTGATCTCGGGCAGCGCCATCGAGCGCACGATCTCCTGGTTGAGCTGGTTGACGATGGGCCGCGGCGTGCGCGCGGTGGTCAGGATGCCGAACCAGGGGTCGAACACGTAGCCCTTCACGCCGGACTCGCCGATGGTCGGCACGTCGGGCAGTGCGCTGGCGCGCGCGCCGGTGGTGGTCGCGATCGCCAGCAGCTTGCCGCTGTTGACCATCGGCACCACGTTCAGGATCGGCGACAGGTTGAAGGTGATGGTGCCGGTCATCGCGCCGGTCATCGCCTCGGGGATGCCCTTGAACGGCACATGCGTGACCTCGATGCCGGCGAGGTTCTTCAGCAGTTCGCCCGCGAGGTGGTTCGCGCTGCCGATGCCCGGCGTCGAGTAGGTGAGGGTGCCGGGCTTGGCCCTGGCCAGCGCGATGATGTCCTTGACCGACTTGATGCCCGATGCCGGTGCGACGACCAGGATGCTCGGCACGTTCGCAAAGCGCGTGATGCCGGCGAAGTCCTTCACCGTGTCGTACGGCAGGCTCTTGTAGAGCGCGGCCGACACCGCGTGGCCGGCCGAGACCGACAGCAGCGTGTGGCCGTCCGGCGTCGCCTTGGAAACGATCTCGGCGGCGACGATGCCGCCGGCGCTCGGCCGGTTGTCGACGATCACCGGCTGTCCCCAGGCTTCGGTCAGGCGCTGGCCGGCGATGCGCGGCAGCAGGTCGGCGGTACTGCCCGCCGAGAAGCCGACCAGGATGCGGATCGGCCGCTTCGGATAATCGGGGGCCGGTTGCGCCTGGGCCTGCACGGGCAACATGACCACGGCCGTGGCCGTTGCGATGAACATCGACCACGACTTGCGTTCCATGCCTGCCCTCCGTTGGTTGTCCGGTATCAAGCATAGACCGCGCAATCGCCGGTGGCCAGCAGCGGGACGCCAGCAGCCGTACGCCGCCCGCTACGGTCCTGCGAGAGCCGGCTTCCTCGCCACGATCAGCCGATAGCGCACCGCACCGCGAAGCTGGAGCAGTTCCAGCGTGCGCCCGCCGATGTCGGCCTGTTCGCGCAGGTTGCGACCGAGCAGGCCGAGCCAGAACGCGCGCCGCTGCAGCCGGGCGCGCAGCGCGAGCAGTTCGCCCGGGTCGCCGAGCAGGATAAGGTCGGTGAGGTCGCGCTCGTGTACACGCTGCAGCCCGGCCGCATCGATCGCATCGCGCCAGGTGGCGGCCGGTGGCGCGACCGGGCAGCGCCACATCCGCTGGAACAGCGCGAGGTCGGCCGCGTCCTGCGCAGGCAGCGCCGGCTCGGGCATGTCGTCGACGACGATCAGGTAACCGCCGGGGTCGAGATGGCGGGCCAGGTTGGCGATGCTGCGCATCGGGTCGGTACCGTGGATCAGCGACTCGATCGCGATCACCAGGTCGAACCGCCCGGGCAGCGGATCGTCGTAGCTGAGGCATTCGAAACGCAGCCGCTCGCTCAGGTTGCGCCGCGTCGCCTCCGTGCTGGCACGTCGGACCTGCACCGGGCTCAGGGTGATGCCCAGCCAATGGCCGCCGATCTTCGGCTGCAGGTCGAAGGCGGTGGCACCGTAGCCGCAGCCGGCATCGAGGACGCGCGGGTCGGCGGGAAGCGAGACGCCGTCCAGCATCAGGCGATGGATGACGGTCGGGCTCGCCGGTCCGCCGTCCGGGTCGCGCAGCGCGCGGTGGATCGACTGGGTCTCACTGCCAGTCTCGGCGCGATGGGCGCTGAGCGGCGCGAACCTGTCCAGCCAGGCGTAGTAGCGGGCGATGCGGCGGGCGTGCGCGGTCATGACTGCGGGTCGATCATCGGCAAGCGAGGCGAAACTTGGGCTGCACGTTCAGTTCAGGGGGATGCCGGCATCTCGCACGACCTTCGTCCAGCGCGCGAGGTCTTCCCGGATGTAAGCCGCGAACTGTTCGGGGCTGCCGGGGATCGTCTCCAGCGCCATCGTACCGAATCGTTCGCGCACGTCGGGGCGTGCGAGCGCCTTGACGATCGCCGCGTTCAGGCGCGAGATCACTTCTCTGGGCGTGGCAGCCGGTGCCAGCATGCCTGTGATGCTGGTGACCTCGAAGCCCTTGACCCCTGACTCGGCCATCGTCGGGATGCCTGGCAGAACCGTCGAGCGGGCGGCAGAGCTGATCGCGATCGGACGGAACTTGCCGCCTTTGATCTGCCCGACCGAGTTCGCGAGCTGATCGAACAGCAGGTCTACATGACCACCCATCAACGCTGAGCCCGCCGGGCCTGTGCCCTGGAAAGGCACATGTATGAACTTCGTGCCTGTGATCGTCTGGAACAATTCGCCGACGAGGTGTCCAACGCCGCCGGATCCCATTGTGAATGTCTCCGGTTTGCGCTTTGCGATCGCGATGAATTCCTTCATCGTGGTCGCCGGCACCGAGGGATGCACCACCAGCACGAACGGTGTCATCCCGATCAAGGAGATCGGGGCAAAGTCGCGCACTGGGTCGTACGGGCTCTTCTTCTGCAGGCTGGGTGCAACACTCAGCGTGCTGTTGGAGCCAAGCAATAGCGTGTAGCCATTGGGTGCCGAGCGCGCGACGAACTCCGTGCCGATCAGTCCCTGTGCTCCGCCACGATTTTCAATGACCATGCTCTGGCCGAGGATCTCGGTGAGCGCAGGGCCGATCGCGCGCGCAGTGACGTCCACGGTACCGCCGGGCGGGAACGGGACGACGATGCGGATCGGTTGCGACGGATAAGCCTGTGCCAGGGCATTGCCCGTCATGAGCATGAGGAGGGCAGGCAGAATGGCGCGTTTCGAGACTGTCATTATTCAACATCCTCCGCGTTTCGCGCGGTGTAGCCGATGCGCTTGAGGAACTGGTTCAGGATAGGGTCGAACACTTCCGGCCGTTCGAAGTTCGGCATGTGGGCGGCGCCGTCGATCACGTGCCATTCTGCGTCCGGGATGCGCGTCGACATCAACTCCATCTGCTCGAATATCTCGCGCTCCTCGGAGACGCCAGCGACGAGCAGCGTCGGCATGCGGATATCGACCACTCGTTCGGTGTGGTGGATCTCCGCAAGGAGCGCTTCCTCTTCCGCAGCGCGGACATGCAGCGGAGTCTTCAGGTATTCCGCGACCGCCCAGGCCTTTACCGATGGCGGCGTATCGGCGTGCAACTGCTTGTCGACCAGGCCGCGCGCGACGGCCTCCCAGCCGCGCTCGCGAACGGCCCGGTGGAACCCGGCCACGTCGCGCCCGCGCCGTGAGCAAGGCGACCCGATCAAGACCAGTCCCTTCAGGTTGGCGCCATGTTCGAGCGCATAGAGTTGCGCGACGATGCCGCCAACCGAACAACCCACCAGAACGAAGTCGCGCAGGTCCAGCGTCTCGAAGATCTCGACATAGTCGCTCAGGAAGTCCGCCATCGCGTAACTGCCCTCGGGCTTTTCGGAATCGCCATGGCCGCGCAGGTCGAACGCGATGACACGATAGCCGGGCGAGAACCGGTCGAGCTGGGGCTGGTAGAAGCGTGCGCTCGCCGGCGTCGAATGGAAGCAGACGATCGGGCGGCCAGTGCCAGCTTCAAGGTAGTGGAGGCGGCTTCCGCGTACGGTCAGGTAGGGCACTGACGGCTTCCTTCAATGGGAGGGACGGCCGCTAGTCTACCTTTGCTCGTTACGTGGAAGCGTGATCGTCAGATCGCCGCTGCAAACTCTGCGGGGGTCATGATCCTGCCCTTCATGTCCGGCGCGCGAAGGAGCAGCTTGTCCCCGGTGACGAGATGAAGATCGTGTCTGGCGGCGAGCAGGTTCCAGAGCAGTTGATCGCCTCGTTCCGGTGCGGCTGGTGCGTCCTTCATCGGTTTCAGGACGATTGCATGCAGTGCCATGTCTGTCAGCAGGATATCCGTCTCCGTGACAGTCAGCCCGTGCAGTTTCTGCAGATTCGGCCGCGTGAGTACCGAGCGATACTCTGCAAGAACCTGTTCAGACAGGACGAAGGGAAACGCGGCCGAGAGCATTCCATCAAGGATCCTGGCCACTGGGGATGCCTCGTTCTTCGTCAGCAACCCCGCGACCACGACATTCGTATCGACAACCGCGAGAGGTGCGCGGCTCACGTTTTCCGGCGAACAGACTTCACGGCGGCTTGGGCAACTACCAGCGCGTCGCTTTCCGACAGGCCTGCTCGCGCCCGGGCCCGCTTGACCAGGTCGCGCGCGTCCTCTCTTGACTTGATTCCGTAGAAATCAAGGCTTTCGTCTATCAGTTGACCGATGGTCTTGTCGCGCTGTGCAGAGGCCTCCTTGAGCGCGCGATATCGGGACTCGGAAAGCGTAATGGTGAGTCGACTCATGGCCATGAACTTTGGTGTTAAAACACCAATATGCTAACGCGACGCAGGGGCCGGTTCAACCCGCGCCGGGTTGTCCTAAGCACTCAGACACCGTCAATAATGCGGCGGCACTTCCTGCCGCGCCCCCGCCGCTGCGCCGTCGTCCGGGTCGCCCATGTCCTCGACCTGCCGCCGCAGCCGCACCAGTTCGCGTGCCAGGGCCTCGAGCTGCTGCTGCTGGCGCGCGATCGTGCGGTTCAGTTCATCGACCAGATCGTCGGTGAAGCTCGCCTTGACCTCGAGCGCCAGCAGGCGCGCGTCGACGCCGGCAGCTCCGGTACCGTCTTCAGGATCGGCCATCAGTGGTTGATGTACCCGCCGTCGACGCAGATGTCCTCGCCCTGCAGGAAGGCGGGTGCGTCGGTGGCGAGGAAGAACGCGACGTCGGCGATCTCGCCCGGCTCGCCCAGCCGGCCGAGCGGCACGTACTGGCTGATGCGCCGTGCCATCTCTTCGGGCTCGGTGCGCAGCCGGTCGATCAGCGGTTGCGTCTTGATCGGTCCGGGGCTGACCGAGTTCACCTGGATGTTGTCCTTGCCCAGTTCATAGGCCATCGACTTCGTCAGGTGCAGCAGCGCTGCCTTGGTCAGGCCGTACAGCGCGCGCTTCGCGTAGGTGACATGGCCGAGCTGGCTGGCGATATGGATGATGCGGCCGCCGCCCTGGGCGCGCATGATCGGCACCACTGCCTGGCTGGCGAAGAACGGCGTCGCGATGTTCACGCCGACCACCGCGTCGAACTGGGCGCGGGTGTAGTCGCCGAAGTCGATCGGTGCGCGGATGCCGGCATTGTTGACCAGCACGTCGATGCGCCCGAAGCGCTTGTGCGCGTCGGCGATCATCGCCTCGGCGTTGCCGGCGACCGAGAGATCGTAGATGCCCTGCTCGATGGTGCCGGCGTCTGGATAGGCACGGCACTCGGCCTGTGCCGTCTCGAGCTGTTCCTTCGTGCCTTCGGCGACGAGGAACACCGATGCGCCGGCTTCTGCAAAGCGCCTGGCGATCGTGTTGCCGATGCCGTGCGGGGTGGACGCGCCGGTGACGACGCAGAACCGGCCTTTCATCGATGCCATGGTGTCTCCTGGTTCAGCTGGCCGCCGCTGCGGTTCGATCAATCGAAAATTATCCGGTGCGCTACAGGGCAAGTCAAACGGGTGGGGCGTCATGGCCCCTTGTGCAGGGCGGTCTGGCGCTATCATCCGGAAGGCGAATGCAGCGCACACGAATGCAGCGGCACGCCATCGGCGGAGGCGATCGAATGACCGAACAGGCACGACCCTGGTGGCAGGGACCCAACCGGGTCCTCCTGATCAACCTGCGCGAAGGTGACGAGCCGCGCATCGAGGCCGAGGCGCTGGTCGCCGATGCGAAGCGGTTCTCCGCCACCGCGTTCTGCATCAGTGGCGGCGGCATCGTCGCGTTCTACCAGACGAAGATCGATGGCCATCGGATCAGCAGCGGCCTGGGCGGGCGCGACCTGCTCGACGAGATCGTGCCGGTCGCGCACCGCGAGGGCCTGCACGTGCTGGCGCGCATCGATCCGAGCTGTGCGCCGAAGTCGCTGGCCGAAAGCCATCCGGAATGGTTCACCCGCGACCGGGACGGGAACCTGTGCGAGGTCAGCGACCACTATGTGACCTGCCCGAGCGGTCGCTACTACCGCGAGCGGATGGCGGAAGTCGTGACCGAGATCCTCACCCGCTATCCGGTGGACGGCATCTGGAACAATGCGGGCAAGTTCGGCGCATGGGACACCACGGTCTGCTACTGCGATTCCTGCCAGGCGTCCTTCCGTGAATACGCCGGCGAGGCGATCCCGCTCGACGAGGACTGGGAGAACCCGGTCTGGCGCAGCTTCAACGAGTGGCGCTACCGGCAGATCGCCGACTGGGTGAAGCTGATGCATGGCGCGATCCATGCGGCGAACCCGGCTGCGATCTTCATCTCGGCGGTGCAACTGATGGAATCGCTGGAGACCATCCAGATCGGCGGCTGGGACATCGACTACTGGCTCGATGGCCAGGATGTGCTGACCTTCGAATGCCAGCGCCGCAACACGGCGCCCTGGTGGCCCGGCATACAGGCGAAGTACCTTGCCTCGCTCGGCCCCGACCGACCGCGCTGGATGACGGTGAGCTACTTCTATCCGTGGTGGCGGCTGTCGGCATCGCCCGAGGCCGAGAACCGCGCCTGGATCGCGCAGCAGTTCGCCAACGGCGTGTCGAGCTGGTTGCACATCAACGGCGGCTATTCGCCGCTGTTCGACCGGCGTGCGCTGGAGCCGATGCGCGAAGTTTTCGCCCGGCTCGCGCGCTGGGAGGGCTACTTCGATGGCGCGCGCTCGGTGGCACAGGTGGCCATTGTTTTCTCCCGCCACACCCAGGACAACTACGGCCGGGGCAAGCCGGGCCCGCGCTACTTCGATCCGGTGCGCGGGACCTACTGTGCGCTGCAGGAGGCGCACATCCCGTTCGACATGCTGTCGGACAAGTTCCTGGATGCGGCGACGCTCGCCCGCTATCGCGCGATCGTGCTGCCGAATGCGGCCTGCCTGTCCGATGCTGTGGTGGCGACGCTGGTCGGCTACGTGCAGGGCGGCGGTTCCATCGTCTGCAGCTTCGAGACCGGGCGCTACGATACCGAGGGCACGCCGGTCGACCGGCCGGCGCTCGATGCGCTGCTCGGCGCGCGCCGCATCGGCGTGCGACGAGACCTGAAGTCGTCGTATGCCAAACTCGAGCGGCGCGACGACCCGCTGCTCGACGGCATCGGCGATACCGACCTGCTGCCGAACGACGGTGCGCTGGTGGAGCTTTCGATGCTCCCGACGACCGATGCGGCTGCCAGCCGCGCGGTGCCGTTGACGCTGATCCCGCCGGTGATCGCGCATTCGGGCGCGACGATCAGCATCCCGGAGTACAGCGCGATCGGCAGCGGCACCGACATCCCGGTGGCCCTGCGCGGTACCTTCGGTGACGGGCGCGTGGTGTATTTCGCCAACCAGATGGACGCGTTGTTCTATCACTACGGCTTCCCGGACCTCGGACGCGTGCTCGCCAACGCCGTGTCGTGGGCGATCGGGGAAGGTCGTGACCTGCGCATCGACGCGCCCGACCATGTCGACTCGACCCACATGCGGCAGTCGCTGCCCGCCGGCCGTCGTGACCTCGTCCACCTGGTGAACTTCCCGGTGGGCAAGCACCTGAACACCGGATGGCGCCATCCGGGCACCTCGATCCATCCGGTGGCCGGCATCGTGGTGTCGCTTCGCTGCGGCGACACCGAGCGCCTGCGGTCCGTGCGGGTCGCGTCGAGCGAGACGAAGCTGGTGCCGGCGCTGCGCGATGGCCGGGTCGAGGTGGTGGTGGACAGGCTCGAGGACCACGAGATCGTGGTGTTCGAATTCGAAGGCCGATGATGAAGAAAACCATGGAGGGGAATCGCATGAAGCCTGTCGATACGCAGGGATCATCCGTCGCTGCAGGGGGCCGTCTTGCCGCCGTGCTGGCAGCCACCGGCGCAGCGCTGTTGCTGGCGTTGCCGTGCGCATCGGCGCTTGCCCAGTCGGGCACCTACCCGACGCGGCCGATACGGATGATCGTGCCATTGCCTGCCGGCGGGCCGACCGACATCCTGGTGCGGCTGATCGCCACGCCGATGCAGGACCGTCTCGGGCAGCCGGTGGTGGTCGACAATCGTCCTGGGGCGAGCGGCAACATCGGTGCCGACCTGGCTGCGAAGTCCGCACCCGACGGCCATACGCTGTTCGCCGGCACCTCGGGCCCGCTGGCCAACAACGTAAGCCTGTTCATCAAGCTGCCCTACGATCCGGTGCGCGACTTCGCGCCGATCGCGCTGGTCGCGACAGCGCCGTTCGTGCTGGCCGTGCATCCGTCGCTGCCGGTGACTTCGGTGAAGGAGTTCATCGCCTATGCCAAGGCACGCCCCGGCAAGCTCAACTACGGCGCGGTACCTGGCGCCGCGGCGCACCTGGCGACCGAGATGTTCCGCATGCTGGCCGGGATCGATGCGGTGCATGTGCCGTACAAGGGCGCAGGCCCGGCTACCGTCGATGTGATCGCCGGGCAGATCCAGTTCACCTTCGCCTCGACACCGGGCGCGATCCCGCATGTGAAGACAGGCAAGCTGCGCGCCCTCGCGGTGACCAGCCCGAAGCGCATCTCGGGCGCGCCCGACCTGCCGACGGTGGCCGAGGGCGGCGGGCCGGCGATGTCGGCGCAGGTCTGGTACGGCGTGGTCGCACCGGCGCGCACGCCGCAGGCGATCGTGCAGCGCCTGTACAACGAGATCGACCAGATCGTGAAGACCCCGGCGACCCGGGACCGGATGTTGCAGAACGATTTCGAGCCGGCACTGATGAATCCGCAGGAGTTCGGTGCGTTCATCAAGTCCGAGATCGCCACCTGGGCCAGGGTCGTGAAGGCTGCGGGCATCAAGGCGGACTGACGCTGCGGGCAGCCTGCGGCGAGAACCGATGCCCCGCCCGATGGTCTAACCAATCCCACACGTCATCGAAAAGGGCCAATGAACATGGCAATCAGCTGGTTGACCGTACTGCAGGCGGTCCCGTGGACCGAGGTCATCCGCAACGCGCCGAAGGTGGCCGACGGCGCGAAGAAGCTGTGGAGTTCGGTGGCGGGCCGGCCGACCCAGGCGGCCGTCGGTGGCGGCGCGATGGCGCAGTCGCGCGGCGATGGCTCGCGCGAAGGCCTGCAGGCGCGGGTCGATTCGCTGGAGTCGACCGTCACCGAACTGCATGACCAGCTGCTGTCCTCGGCCGAACTGATCAAGCAGCTCGCCGACCAGAACACGCTGCTGGTCCAGCGGGTCGAGGCCAACCGCATCCGCTCGGTCCGCATGGGCTGGGCGCTGGCGGTCGTGGCGGTGCTCGCGGTCGCAGGCGTGGTCTGGTGAACGCCGGCGCCGGCACGGTGCGTCGGGTGTCGGCTGAGGTGTCGGCTACGGCAGGTTGTTCCTGAGCACCACCAGCCACGGCCGGCCCGGTGTCGACTGCAGCAACCCGTTCGCGTCCAGCCGCACGTCGGTCCAGGTGACCGCATCGCGCACGTTGCCGCCGATCGCCCCGAGCAGCCCCGGCGACACGCGCACCACCAGGTCGCAGTGGTAGGTGCCCCGGCTGTCGTTGCTCGCGAGCTGCGCGAACGAGGTGACCTGGCTCGAGGTCCATGAGCGCGTCGCGCAGATGATGTCACCCACCCGCGGCGCCGCGAGCCGGGCATCCAGCGCTTCGAAGCCCGCGGGATTCGGGAAGTCGTGGATGCGCTTGATGTAGTCCCAGTGCCGGGGGCTGGGCATGAACACCTCGCGCGGCACGCCGGCGGCATGCATCAGGAACGATACGAAGACGGCCGACCAGGGCAGCAGCGAACCATCGCCGAGCCGCATCTTCTCGGGCGGAAACTCGCTGCCGCGGATGACGAACCAGTACATCATCACCCGGCTCGTGTAGTCGGGCTCGAACTCGTTGCGTGCGGCGGGCAAGAGTCGACCCGACGGGTCGATCCGGGGCGAGCCCCAGAGGGCCCACTCCTGCAGGGCGATGGTGACCAGGCGCTGGCGCTGGCCCTGCATCTGGATGGCGCGGCTGCCAGGCGTTGGTTCTGCGCGCGGGGCTGCTGCCTTGCGCTCGACGGTCGCGCAGCCGGCCAGCGACAGCAGGCAGAGCGCGGTGGCGAGGCGGCCTGCGGGTCGGACATGGCGTGCGGTCATGGTGAAAAGTCTAGCATCCGGACCGGGCAGGGCCGCGCGTAGAATCCGCGGCTTCTTCATCACCGATCACAGGGTCCGACGATGGGCAGGATGTCCGGCAAGGTTGCCTTCCTCACCGGCGCGGGGGCCGGCATTGCGCGTGCCACTGCGCGCGCCTTCGCGCGCGAAGGCGCAAAGGTTGCGCTGTTCGAGCTGGACGAGGCGGCGGGCCGCTCGGCCGAGGCGCAGATCCGTGACGAGGGCGGCGAGGCGCTGTTCATCCACACCGACGTCACCCAGGACGCGCAGGTGAAGCACGCGGTCGAGCGTACGGTCGAGGCGTTCGGCCGGCTGGACGTGATCATGAACTGCGCCGGCGGTTCACTGCAGGACGACCGGCCGGTGCACCAGATGGACCTCGACACCTGGCACCGGACGATGGCGCTCAACCTGCTGCATCCGTTCCTGTGCTGCCGGCATGCGATCCCGCACATGATCGCCGCCGGGGGCGGATCGATCATCAACTTCTCGTCCCACCTGGGCCTGAAGGGCTCCGAGAAGCCGGCCTATGCCGCCGCGAAGGGCGGCATCATGTCGTTCACCCAGACGCTCGCCGCCCAGTATGTCGGACACAATATCCGCGCCAATGCCATCGCGCCGGCGATCGTGCGCACCGAACGCTCGATCGCGCGCTGGGAGAACAAGGACTGGCTGCTCTCCGACAACCCGTCGCCGGCCGCGAAGGCGCGCATCACCATGCAGAAGCTGTATCCGTTCTCGGTCGGCGAGCCCGAGCATATCGCGGCGATCGCGGTGTTCCTCGGCTCCGACGAATCGCGCATGGTCAACGGCACCACCATCGCGGCCGACGGTGGTCGTTCCACCGTGCTGAAGGTGGCGGTGGACTGATCCCGGCCAGCACACCGGGTCAGCGCGCCGGATCAGCGAGGGCGTCGAGTACGCCCGGCGCGAAGGCCTCGTCGAGCGTGTCGGCCAGCCGGTCGAACACGGTGTCGATCGGTTGCGGCGTGACGCCGAACAGCGCGGCGACCACCGCCGGGTTCTCGAACAGCCCGTGCAGGTATACGCCGAGCACCGACTGCTGCTGCCAGCCGATCGCCGCGGCATCGCCGGCACGCCGAAGCGCGCTGTCGATGTCGCCGGCTTCGCTGTCATGGCCCTCGCTGTCGCCGCGTGCATGTGCGCTGCGACCGAGTCGGATCTCGTAGCCCTGCGCCTCGATGCCGGAGAGCGCGGCCCATGCGCCGTGCAGCGTGCCGAACCGGGCCTGCGTCTTCACCAGCAGCTTGTCGGCCTCGAAGCGGGTGCGCAGCGGCAGCAGCGACAGGCCGGGCTCGTTGGCGGGCTGGCCGCCCTCAAGGCCCTGCGGATCTTCGATGCGCTCGCCCAGCAGCTGCAGGCCGCCACAGATGCCGAGCAGCGGCAGGCCGTTGCGTGCATGGGCGCGCACCGCTTCATCGAGGCCGGTGCTGCGCAGCCATGCGAGGTCTGCAAGGGTGTGCTTGCTTCCGGGCAGGACCAGCCACTGTGCATCCGCCACCGTGGCGCGGTCGGTGGCGAACGCCACGCGCACGCCGGCGCGACGCAGCGACTCGAACTCGTCGAGGTTGCTCGCATGTGGACAGGCGATGACCACCACCTGTGGACGCTGCTGCTGCGCCGACCGCGGCACGGCATCTTCTTCCGGCAGGCCGTGCCCATGCAGGTGCGGCACGACGCCGATCACCGGTACGCCGGTCAGTTCCTCCAGTTGCGCCGGACCGGGTGCCAGCCAGGCAGGATCACCGCGAAACCGGTTCATCACGAAACCGCGCAGCTGCGAGCGGACCCCGGGATCCATCAGGGCATGGGTGCCGTAGAGGTGGGCGAAGGCACCCCCGCGATCGATGTCGGCAAGCAGCAGGCAGCCGGCCGCCGAATGCAGCGCGGTGCGCGTGTTCACATAGTCGTCCGCCGCGAGGTTGATCTCCGCCGGCGACCCGGCGCCTTCGATCACCAGCAGGTCATGGCGTGCGCCGAGCACATCGAGCGCCTCGCGTGCGATCGGCCACAGCCGTTCGCTGCGCGCGCGCCAGGGCAGGGCGCCCAGCGCGGCATCGACCTGTCCGAGCGCCACCACCTGTGAGCGGCCGCCCGCCTCCGGCTTGATGAGGACCGGGTTCATCTCGACGGCTGGTTCGATGCCCGCGGCCAGTGCCTGGAAGTACTGCGCGCTGCCGATCTCGCCGGTGCCGGCGCCCGCAAGTGCAACCACGCGCGCATGGTTGCTCATGTTCTGCGCCTTGAACGGCGCGACATCGTAGCCACGGCGTCGATACCAGCGGCACAGCGCCGTCGCCAGCCAGCTCTTGCCGGCGCCGCTGGTGCAGCCCAGGACCATGATCGCGCGTGCGGTCATGGCGTGGGCACCGCGACCCAGCGGGGGCCGTCGCGTCCGCTGCCGTCGCGTCCGGGGATGCGTTCGATGCTGATCGCCTGCTCGAACACGTCGGCGATCGCCGAGTGCAGTTGCGGATCGCCGGGGCTGCCAGCCGCGTGCACCCGGCCCTGGTTCATCACGACGACCCGGTCTGCAGCCAGCGCCAGCGTGAGGTCATGCAGCACCACCGCCACCGCCGCGCGTTGCCGGACCAGCCCGGTGATGCAGCAGAGCACCGCCCGCTGGTGGGGCGCATCGAGATGGGTCGTCGGTTCATCGAGCAGCACCACCGGTGCCTGCACCGCCAGCACGCGTGCCAGCAATGCACGCTGTCGCTCGCCGCCGGACAGTTCGCCCAGCCGGCGTTCGGCGAAGGCAGTCGCACCGGTGGCTTCCAGTGCGAGTTCGACCGCACGCCGGTCTTCTGCGCCCGGCGTGCCGAACAGTCCCAGGTGCGGCAGCCGGCCGAGCTGCACGATGTCGCGCACCGCGAGGTCTCCGTCGGCTTCCCCCTGTTGCGCCAGCCAGCCGATGCGGCGCGCGCGCTCGCGGGTGGACAGCGCCTCGATGCGCTCGCCACCGACAAGCACTTCGCCGCGATCGGCACGGCGCAGCCCGGCCAGCACCGACAGTAGCGTGCTCTTGCCCGCGCCGTTGGGCCCGACGATCGCGGTCCATTGTCCGGCCGGCAGCTGGATCGAGACCTCGTCGAGCACGCGCTGGCCGCCCAGCGTGACGCCGATGCCATGGGCTTCCAGCCGCACGTCGATCGCGTTCATGCGCGCCGCCTGCGCAGCAGCACCAGCAGGTAGACGCCGCCGAGCACCGCGGTGAGTACGCCCACCGGCAGCTCCTGCGGCGCGATCAGCGTGCGCGCGGCGATGTCGCCGGCGAGCAGCAGCACGCCGCCGGCCAGTGCCGACAGCGCCAGCAGCGGTCCGTGGGCGACGGTCACGCAGCGGCGCACCAGGTGCGGCGCGACCAGTCCGACGAAGGCGATCATCCCGGCCTGGGCCACTGCGCTGCCGGTACCCAGCGCCATCAGGCCGACCAGCAGCAGGCGCACCCGCTGCAGCGGCACGCCGAGGCTTGCCGCGCTGGCTTCGCCGAGCACCAGTGCATCGAGCGCCCGCGACACCAGCACGGCCGTCGGCAGCACCACGGCCAGCACGCAGGCGAGCAGTCCGGCGCTGTTCCAGCCGAGGAAGCCGGTGGTGCCGAGCAGGAAGACCTGCTTGCCGCGCATCGCCTCGGGCGAGACCTGCATCACGAGGTCGGACAGTGCTGCCAGCAGCACGCCGACCATCACGCCGCACAGCAGGAGCGACAGCGGTCGGCCGGCGCCGCCGGCCAGCAGCAGCGTGAGCATGACGCCGACCAGTGCACCGATGAACGCCGCGCCGACCAGTCCGAGCTGCAGCAGGGCACCCGCGCTGGCGAGGCCGATCGAGGCACCGGCGGCGCTGCCCGCGGCAAGCACCAGCACCACGCCCAGCCCGGCACCTGCGGCCGATCCGAGCAGATAGGGGTCGGCCAGCGGATTGCGGAACAGGCCCTGTGCCACTGCGCCGGCGAAGCCGAGCAGCGCGCCGGCCAGCCAGGCACCGATCGATCGCGGCGCGCGGATGTCGCGCAGCAGGGTCCATTCGTCCGCCCAGGCGAACGACCAGCCGTCGCTGCCCGCCGCCAGGCCCGCCAGCAGCAGCAGGCCGCTCGCCCCTGCGAGCAGCAGCGCGAGGCCGGCCCATCCGCGCGGCCTGCGCGGGTCGAGGGCGGATGCCGCGACGCTGCTGCCGATGGCGTCGTTCATCGTCCGTCCTTCGCGAGCGTGGAGAAGCAGTCCACCAGCAGGTCGGCGGCTTCACCCAGGCGCGGGCCGGCGCGCACCAGGATGTCGTAGGCCGCGGGCGGGAACGCGCACGTGCGCCGGTCGCGCAGTGCGGCCAGACCCGGCCAGCCGGGTCGCTTCGGCATGTCGCGCAGGCCGGCTTCGCTGCCCAGGATCACCTGCGGCTGCGCACGCACGACGTACTCGGGGTTCAGGCGCGGGAACACGCCCATCGAGGCCGGGACGATGTTGCCCATGCCCAGCCGGGCCAGCACGTCGCCGACGAAAGACCCTTCGCCGGCGGCATGCGGCGCCGAGGAGACTTCGAAGTACACCCGCTGGCCGCGCATCGACACGGGCACCCGTCGTGCGGCGGCATCGATGCGCGCCGACAGCGCGCGCCATTGCACCTCGCCTGCCTCGGCATCGCCGAGCGCGGCGGCTACTGCGCCCAGCACGCGCCGGGTGTCGGCCAGCGTCTTCGGTTCGAGCGCGAGCACCGGGATGCGCAGCGCTTCCAGGCGATCGAGCACGCGCGCCGAGGCCGCGGCGAGCACCAGGTCGGGCTTCAGCGACACGATGCGCTCGACCTGCGCGTCTTCCAGTCCACCCAGCCTCGGCAGGCGTTCGACCTGCGGCGGAAAGTTGGAGAAGCGGTCCACGCCCACCAGCCGATCGCAGGCGCCGAGCGCGCAGGTGGCTTCGGTCAACGAGGGCAGCAGGCTGATGATGCGCCGCGCCGGCGCGGCGAGCCGCACGGTACGGCCGCGGTCGTCGACGATGTCGATCGGGGCCGGGGGCTGCGCCTGCGTCTGCGTCTGCGTCTGTGCCTGCGGGTTGGCGGCCAGCGAAGGGGTGGCCGCGACCAGCAGGGCGAGTCCGAAAGAAAGCTTCCTCATGCCTGCCGTCCACCCTCGCTGCTGCACGATCGCCCCTCTGTTCGACAGGCCGGGCGGTCCCGCAGCACCTGACGCGTCACTAGGTTAACCTGCGGCCTCCGACGGTGCAAACCCGCTGCCGATGACAGGCATGCGCCGCACGACGGCAGATCGAACCATCGAGCACCGCTGCAGGCAAGACGGTGTACAGCAGGAGGCAGGATGCATCTCGAAAGAAGCCCCATGGCACAAGGCCGCACCGCGCGGCGCGCGATCGTCGCAGTGGCGACGTTGCTGCTGGTGCCGCTCTTTTCATCACATACGGCAGCCCAGTCCTACCCCGGCAAGCCGATCCGCATGGTGGTTCCGATCGCCGCCGGTGGCGGCACGGACGCCATGGCCCGGCTGATCGCGCAGCGCCTGGGCGACCAGATGGGCGTGTCGGTCATCGTCGAGAACCGCGCCGGCGCCGGCACCGTGATCGGCACCGAGATCGTCGCGCGTGCGCCGGCCGACGGCTACACGCTGATGACCGTGGCCCCCGAGTTCGTGATCAACCCCGGGCTGGTGCGCAAGCTGCCGTACGATCCGATCCGCGATTTTGCGCCGATCACCCAGCTCACCTCGGGCCAGTACTACCTGTCGACGCATCCGACGGTGCCGGTGAAGACGCCGAAGGAGTTCATCGCGCTGGTGCGATCGCGCCCCGGACAGGTGACCTTCGGCTCCTCGGGCAACGGCAGCGCCAACCACCTGGCCGGCGTGCTCTTCCAGCAGATGACCAGCACGAAGCTGGTGCATGTGCCCTACAAGGGCGCCGGGCCCGCGGGCGCGGCACTGATCGGCGGGCAGATCGACTTCATGTTCAGCAACATCGCATCGGCGATGCCGTTCCTCAAGTCGGGCAAGCTGCGCGCGATCGCGGCGACCGGCGAGAAGCGTCCGGCGATCACGCCGAACGTGCCGACCCTGGCCGAGTCCGGCGTGCCCGGTTACGTGGTGACCGGGTTCTTCCTGCTGCTCGCGCCGGGCAACACGCCCAGGGAGATCGTCGGCCGGCTGAATGCGGAAGCGGTGAAGGCCCTGCAGACGCAGTCGATGCGCGACACGCTGTCCTCGCTCGGGCTTGACCCGGTCGGCAGCACGCCCGAGGCGACGGCCGCGTTCATCCGGGCGGAGATCGACAAGTGGACGCCGATCGTGCGCGCAGCCGGCGCCCAGACGGATTGAACGCTCGATGAGCCCTGCGGCGATCGCGACAGCCGACACTGACGTCGGCGCGGTCACCGCACGCCTGGCCGCCTTCGTCGCACAGGCCGACGCTGCGGCGATCCCCGAGGCCGTGCTGCACGAGGGCCGCCGCTGCCTGGTGAACCTGTTCGGCGTGGCGCTGCATGCGACGCAGGACCCGGCGCTGCCGATGCTGCTCGACGTGCTCGATGCCGAAGGCGGCCGGCCGCGCGCGACGGTGATCGGTGCCGGCCGGCGCGTGCCGCTGATGCATGCGGCGCTCGCCAACGGGCTGCTCGCCCACCTGGACGATTTCGACGACACCTTCTTCCCGACGGTGCTGCATCCGTCAGCACCGACGATCCCGGCCGCGCTGGCGCTGGCCGAAGACCGCGGCACGGACGGCCGTACCTTCCTCGCCGCCACGGTGCTCGGCCTGGAAGCCTGCTGCCGCGTCGCGCTGTCGATCCAGCAGATGCGCCATGGCGCGCTCTGGCACATGACCGGCACCGCAGGGGTGTTCGGCAGCGCGGCTGCTGCGGGTCGCCTGCTCGGCCTGGATGCCGCGACGATGGCCGTCGCGTTCGGACTCGCCGGCACCCAGGCGGGCGGCCTGCGCGAGACCTTCGGCACCATGACCAAGGCGTTCCACCCGGCGCGCGCTGCGCAGTCGGGGCTGCTCGCGGCGCTGATGGCGCAGCGCGGTTTCAGCAGCACCACGCGAATCCTCGAAGGGCCGCACGGCTTCGCGCAGGCCTTCGCCGCCGGGGCGTTCGACGCCGGTGCGATCACCGATGGCCTCGGCGAGCGCTGGCTGCTGATGGACAACGCGCCCAAGCCCTACGCATCGGCGATCCTCAGCCACCCGATGGTCGATGCGATGCTCGCGCTGCGCACGCAGCCCGGCGTGTCCCCGGCGCAGGTGGTGCGCATCGGCGGACGGGTGAACCCGCTGGCCATCAAGCTGGAGAGCCGCCCCGAACCGGCCGACGGCCTCGAGGCGCGCCTGTCGTTCCAGCATGCGATGGCGGCGGCGTTCGTGGAGGGTGCCTGCCTGCCGGCGCAGTTCACGGATGCGCGGGTGCACGACCCGGTGGTGGCTGGCGTGCGGCGGATGATCGAGATGAGGCCAGATCCCGCGATACCGCAGCATGGCTGCGAGGTCGAACTGTCGCTGATCGACGGGCGGGTGCTGCGCCACGCGATCGAACATGCAACCGGGAGTCCGGGGCGACCTGTGAGCGATATGCAGCTGGAGGCGAAGTTCATGGCGCTGGCGGACACCGTGCTGCCGGCGGCTCGGGCGCGGCGGCTGCTCGATCGGCTCTGGCAGGTGGACGGGTTGCCGGATGTCGGCGTGCTGTTGCGGGCGTGTCGCAGATCACCGCGACTGCCGAGGCCATGGTGATGTTGCAAGGAGCGCCCTCCTGCGCGCAAGGCGATTCAGCGCGAAGCGAGAAGTGCCACACCGGCCACGGTGATCGCGACACCGAGCAGGTGCCGGTCTGCCAGCCGCTCGTCGCCCAGAAGCAGCGCTGACAACAGCAGGGTGAACAGCGGATAACCGGCCACGATCGGTGCCACCAGGCTCACCTCGCCGTCGACCAGCGCGGCGTACATCAGCAGCATCGCCGAACCATTGCACACCCCCGCCAGGATGAACCACGGAATGCCGCGCCGGGTACGCACGATCGGGGCGCGTCTGGCGAGCAGCCGCGAGGCAATCAGGATCACCGCAGCCGACACCGTATAGCCGGCGAGGATCGCGGCATAAGGGCTGGCCCAGAACACGAAGCCGATCTTGAGCAGGATCTGCGCCGCGGCCCGTAGCATCGCCGCACCGAGCGCGAGCACCATGCCGCGTCCGTCCACCGCTTTGCCCGCGCCCGGACTGGCGGCCTTCGATGCGTTTCCGGCGGTCGACAGCACGGCGATGCCGAGGACCACGGCCAGTGTGCCCGCGGCGCGGCGCAGATCCAGCACTTCGCCCAGCAGCAGCACCGCGGCCGCCACCGCGAACAGCGGTGCGGTGCAGGACACGGTCGCGGCGATCGTCGGCCCGAGCCGGGCATTGGACTCGAACACCAGCAGCGT
>JBIITW010000148.1:0-12007 GCA_044340265.1 Burkholderiales bacterium
GGCAATGCACGCAGCCTGCACGGCAAGTGCCAGCATCGAATCGAGCGGTTCCACCACCCCGGCCGGCGAGCTGAACACATGCGGGAAGGACAGCGAGTTCATCACCAGCACGCCGCCGAGCGCCAGCCCGCGCACGCCGTCGATCAGCAGGTCCCGCCCGGGTGGCGCGGGCGCAGCCTGCATCAGGGCCTTGCCGCGGGGCCGGCCCTCGAGGCACGGATCTCGCGCGCCAGTTCGAATACCGCCATCGCGTAGTGGATCGCGCGGTTGTAGCGGGTGATCACGAAGAAGTTGTCGAAGCCGAACCAGTACTCGGTGCCCTCCTTCGTGATCAGCGGGAACACCATCACCGGCAGCGAAGGATCGAGTTCGGAGGCGGGCACGAAGCCGAGCGCGGTCAGTGCGCCCACCGTGGTGTGCGGACGGATGCCTAGTTTCGCCTGCGCCTCGGCGAGTTCCGCTGGCGCTGAAACCCGGACCGCCACGGGTCCGCCGGTGACCCAGCCGAACACACGGTAGTAGTTCGCCACGCTGCCGATGGCATCGGGCGCACTGCGGAACAGGTCGATGCGGCCGTCACCATCGAAGTCCACCGCCCACTTGCGATAGCTGGTCGGCATGAACTGCGGGATGCCCATGGCACCGGCGAACGACCCCCGCGGCTGCGCCGGATCGATCGACAGCTCGCGCGCGAGCAGCAGGAACTGCTCGAGTTCGCCGCGGAAGAACTCGGCGCGCTTCGGGAAATCGAAGGCCAGCGTGGCCAGCGAATCGAGCACCGGATGCGTGCCCATCATCTTGCCGAACAGGGTCTCGGCGGCGATGGTGGCCACCACCAGTTCGGGCGGAACGCCGTACTGGGCCTGCGCACGTTCCAGCGCCGCGGCATTGTCCTGCCAGAAACGCACGCCGCCGGTGATGCGCGGGCGGTTGACGAATGCCGGCCGGTAATCGAACCAGGGCCGCGGCCGGGACTGCGAATGCATCGCGCCGAGCACCTGCTGCTGGACACGAACCTGCGCGAAGGTGGTGCGCAGGGCTTCACGGTCGAACTGGTGCCGCGCAACCATCTCTTCGATGAATGCCTCGGTCTCCACCGACAGGGTCCTGGGGACGGGTGCGGGTTGCGCTGCCACCCTGCCCATCATCGCCGTGCTGGCGACTGCTGCAATCAACGTTCGGCGATTCATCCGTACCTGCGTATTAGCCCTTTGACCACACCCCTGATCGTAACCCGTGCGGGTGCGAACACCAACGGCTGGAAGGCAGGATTCGCAGGGTGCAGCACGACCCGGCCAGGACGCTGCTCGATGCGCTTCAGGGTGGCCGATTCGCCATCGATCAGCGCCACGACGATCTCGCCATTGCGTGCGGATGTCCGGTGCTCGACAACCACCACGTCGCCATCATGGATGCCCTCGTCGATCATCGAGTCGCCGCGCACGGTCAGCGCATAACAGTCGTCGCGCCCTGCCCATCCCGCGCCGACCTCGATCGTGGCCTCTTCCTCTACCGCGTCGATCGGACGGCCGGCGGCCACCCGCCCCAGCAGGGGCAGCACCAGCGGCGCTGGCGGGGCCGGTTCGGGCTGCGCCAGCACCACGCCGCGCTGCCTGCCCTGCATCGGCGCGACCAGCCCTGCCTGCACCAGGGCCTGCACATGCCTGTGCAGCGAGCCGCGCGAGCGCAGGCCGAGCGCGCTGCAGATCTCGTCGAGCGTCGGTGGCTGGTCGAGGGTGGGCAGCGTGTCGCGCAGCCAGGCGAGGAGTGCGGCCTGCCGGCGGGTGAGTGATTCGGTCATCGATCGGGGAGTCGGAGATGCATGAATGCGGGTGGACGCGGCACTGCCTGATCTCATAGTATCGCAGTGAGAACCAATGGAGAACAGAATGCCCGACATCCCACTGCCCGCCCGGGCGGGCAGTCCCGATACCCCGGGCTCGGTGCGCACGCGCCGGCGGCGCTCGAACGGCGACCAGCGTACGCAGGTCGCGCCAGCGGCGCTTGCCCTGGAACCCCTGCTGGCGCGGCTGGAACGTCGCTATGGCGACCGCATCACGGCACACCGGGTGGCCCCGGCACGCGAGGCCCGGTTCTCGCCCTTTCCTGAAGACCTCGACCCCGCGCTGCGCTGCGCGCTGGCCTCGCGCAGCGTCGATGCCCTGTACACCCACCAGCGTGCCGCCTGGGACAGCGTGCGTTCCGGGAGGCACACGGTGATCGTCACGCCCACGGCGTCGGGCAAGACGCTCTGCTACAACCTGCCGGTCCTGCAGGCGGTGCGCGAATCAGGCGCCAAGTCGTTGTACCTGTTCCCGACCAAGGCACTCGCCCAGGACCAGGTGGCCGAACTGCTGGCGCTGAACGAGGCCGGCGGCCTCGGCGTGCGCGCGTTCACCTTCGACGGCGACACACCGGGCGATGCCCGCCAGGCCATCCGCACCCGCGGCGACATCGTGGTGTCCAACCCGGACATGCTGCACCAGGCGATCCTGCCCCACCATACCAAGTGGACACAGCTGTTCGAGAGCCTGAAGTACGTGGTGATCGACGAGATGCACAGCTACCGCGGGGTATTCGGTTCACATGTCGCCAACGTGATCCGCCGGCTGCGCCGCATCTGCCGCTTCCATGGCTCCGACCCGGTGTTCATCCTCTGCTCGGCGACCATTGCCAATCCGATCGAACTGGCCACCGGGCTGGTCGGTGATGTCGTGCACGGCATCACCGACAACGGCGCACCCGCCGGCGAGAAGCATGTGCTGCTGTGGAATCCGCCGGTGATCAACGCCGACCTCGGGCTGCGCGCGTCCAGCCGTTCGCAGGTGACGCGCCTCGCGCGCATCGCGCTCAAGCAGTCGCTGTCGACCATCGTGTTCGCCAACAGCCGGCTCGCCGTCGAAGTACTGACCAAGTACCTGAAGGACGTGTTCGATCCCGACCCGAGGCTCGAGCCGCGCGTGGCCGCCTACCGCGGCGGCTACCTGCCGACCGAGCGGCGCGACATCGAGCGGCGGCTGCGCGCCGGCACCCTCGACTGCGTGGTGTCCACCTCGGCGCTCGAACTGGGCGTGGACATCGGCTCGCTCGACGTCTGCCTGCTCAACGGCTATCCCGGAACCATCGCCGGCACCTGGCAGCGGCTCGGCCGGGCCGGTCGCCGGCAGCGCACCTCGCTCGGGGTGCTGGTGGCGAGCAGCGAACCGCTCGACCAGTACATCGTGCGCCACCCCGAGTTCTTCTTCGGGGCCTCGCCCGAGCATGCGCGCATCGATCCCGACCAGCTGCTGATCCTGATGGAGCACCTGCGCTGCGCCGCGTTCGAACTGCCGTTCGAGGCCGGCGAGCACTTCGGTGCACCACCGCTGGCGGAAATGCTCGACTATCTCGCGGGCGAACGCATCGTGCACCGGGAAGGCAACCGCTGGCACTGGATCGCCGACAGCTATCCGGCTGGCTCGGTCAGCCTGCGCGCGATCGCCGAAGGCAACTTCGTGGTCATAGACACCACGGACGGTGCTCGCAACGTGATCGCCGAGGTCGACTGGTCGAGCGCCCCGCTCACCCTGTACGAGGGTGCGATCTACATGGTGCAGAGCCGTCCCTGGCAGGTCGAGCGCCTCGACTGGGACGGACGCAAGGCGTTCGTCACGCGCACCGATGCCGAGTACTACACCGACGCGATCGACTTCACCCGCCTGAAGGTGCTCGACGCGTTCGAAGAGGACGGTGTCGACCAGGCCCGCGCCGTCCGCGGCGAAGTCCATATCGTGCGCCGGGTCGCCGGCTACAAGAAGATCCGCTACTACACGCACGAGAACATCGGCTATGGCGAGGTACGCCTGCCCGACAACGAGATGCACACGACCGCGGTCTGGTGGCGCCTTGAACCGGGCGTGCTCGAAGGCGCATTCGAACGCCGCTGGCAGGCGCTCGACGGATTCCTCGGGGCGGCCCATGCGATGCATCATGTCGCCGCGCTGCTGTCGATGTCGGAAGTGCGCGACCTCGGACGCGCGGTCGGCGATGCAGAGGGCAGATGGCATGCCTCGACGGACGTCGAAGGACGCGGGCGCCTGCGCGGCCCGGACGACCAGCTGCTCGACCCGGGGCTGCTCGAACGCGACATCGACCAGACGTTCTCCCCGACCGTGTTCCTGTATGACAACCATCCCGGCGGCACCGGCCTTTCGACGCCGCTCTATGACCTGCGCGATCCGGTCCTGGAACAGGCTGCAGCGATGGTCCGCGGCTGTCCCTGCATGCATGGCTGCCCCGCCTGCGTAGGGCCGGTGCTGCATTCCGACGAGAAGCCGGGTCGTGACCCGAAGCGCCATGCACTGGTGGTGCTCTCGCTGCTCGGCGCCGGGCGGCCACGCACGCTGCCGCAGGGCATTGAAGGGCCGTGAGCGGCACGCTTGCCGGCCGGCTGGCGCTGCTGTCGCGCCAGGCCGGGCGCCTACCATCCGCGGCTGTCGCTGCACCCGCCGCCCCGACGGCAACGCCGTCTGCCACGTCGTCATCGCCGCCAGGCGCTCCAGCATCGCCAGTGCTTTCCTTCGCGCAGCGCATGCATCGGCTGGAAGCACGCGCGGACGCATTCGTCCGGCCGACCGACGAGGCGCTTGCCGCGCGGCTGGGCGGACGGCTGCGCCAGCCGGGGCTGATCGAGATGGAACATCGCCACCCGCTGGACGTACCGCACGGCGCTCAGCCATTCGGCGCGCTGGTGGAACCCGATCTCGCCTGGCTGACCGGTCCGCAACCTGAGGGGTGCCGCCGCGGTGAACTGGTCTTCATCGATACCGAAACGACCGGTCTTGCCGGGGGCACCGGCACCCTCGCTTTCCTGGTAGGCATCGCGCGCGTGTGCGGAACCGCGCTGGTCGTCACGCAATGGATGATCACCTGCTTCTCCGCGGAACAGGCGATGCTCGAGGCCCTGCTGGCCGCGCTCGGCCCCTCGCCGCCCGGCACCACTGCAGACGACCGGCCGGATGCATCGTTGCAGGCGCCAGCCGAACCTGCGCCGATCGAACTCGTCAGCTACAACGGCAAGTCGTTCGACCTGCCGCTGCTGGTCACGCGCCTGAAGCTTGCAAGGATGAGGCCGTCATTGGCCAACCACCGGCATCATGACCTGCTGCATCCGCTGCGCACGGCATTCGCGCGTCGCTGGCCGGATTGCCGCCTGCAGACGGCTGAACGCCTGCTGCTCGGCATCGATCGCGTGGACGACCTGCCGGGGCATCGGATACCGGCCGTCTGGGCCGACTTCGTGCAGTTCGGCGAGACGCGCGAACTCGACGCACTGGTCCGGCACAACCGCATCGACCTGCTTTCGCTGGCGGCGCTGCTGCCCGCGCTGGGTCGGGTCTACCTCGAACCGGCAGCGGCAGCGCCTGCGCCTGCGCCCGCCCCTGCTCGCCCGGCGCTGCAGCTGACGCCCGATTCCGCATCCATCGCCCGCATGCAGCGGCGACGACGCCGGCCCGAGTGCGCCCGAGCGCACCTGCTGGCCGCACAGCCAGCCCTCGACAGCAGGGCGTTGACTGAACTTGCCGACCTGCACCGGTCCCGCGGCGACTGGAACCTCGCGCTGCCGATCTGGCTGTCGCTGGCCGACGCTGGCTCGATCGGCGCGATCGAGGCGCTGGCGAAGTACCACGAGCATGTGACCAGGGACCTGGACGAGGCCGCCCGCTGGTGCGCAATGCTGTGCCGCCAGGCCCCCACCGACCCGGCGCACCGCCGGCGGCTGGACCGCTTGCAGGTCCGGCGGCAATCGAGGCAGGCACGGTCCGGCGCGCTCTTCGGGACCGTATCCGGGACGGTCTCCGACCCGCCATCCGGCGGCCCGATGCGGGCAGCGGAAAAAAAACCGGACGGGAGGTCCGGTTGAAGCCTCGTCGGAGAGATTCACACGCATCCCCCGGGGGAGGAGCCCGGCGGACCTGCGTATTAACGCACATTGCTCGTGCAAATTGACAATTATTTTTGTCCGTTTTTTGTTACACCCGTCCCGGCTGGCAATCCTGCGAGCGCGACATCCGGCGCGGCGCGCCACCGAAGCGATTTCCCTTGATGGCCACTTTCGATTACCTTGCGGCGCGAATACCCGAGCGGTTCCACCCACCGAGACCGGATCCATCCGCGCCGTCCACCCGAGGAGTTTCCATCACATGCAAGCTGATCGTCGCCGCCTGCTCGCCGCTGTCGCGGCCGCCCCGCTGGTCCAGCCCCTGTCCTCCGCATGGGCCCAGGCATTCCCGTCGAAGTCCATCCGCATCGTCGTGCCCTTTCCTGCAGGTGGCACGACCGACGTCATCGCACGCCTCGTCGCGCAGCGCATGACCGAATCGATGGGACAGCCGGTGATCATCGAGAACCGCAGCGGCGCGGGCGGGACGATCGGCGCCGAGGTGATAGCACGTGCCAATCCCGATGGCTACACCCTGATGATGCACAACCTCACCTTCCCGCTCGCATCGACGGTGCAGGCATTGCAGGGCAAGCCGCTGTACAGCCTCGACAACGATTTCGCAGGCGTATCGCTCTCCGCCAACGTGCCCTTCATGCTGCTTGCCCATCCAAGCGTACCGGCGAAGGACCTCACGCAATTCGCGAGGCTGCTGCAGGGCAACCGCAAGCTCTCCTACAACTACGGCTCCACCGGACCCGGCTCGGTGATGAACGTGCTCGGCGAGATCCTCAAGCAGGAAGCGCGCATCGAGATGACCCACATCCCGTTCAAGGGGGCCAACCCGCTGCGCCTCGAGTTGCTGGCCGGGCGCCTCGATTTCGGCGGCGACCAGCTGTCGACCTGCCTCGAGAACATCCGCAAGGGCGAACTGCGCGCGCTGGCGACCACCGCACCGGCGCGGATCAAGGCGCTGCCCGACGTGCCCACCGTGCGTGAGCTCGGCTTCCCGCTGCTCGAGATCGAAGGCTGGAACGGTCTTTTCGCACCGGCCAAGACCCCGCGCGACATCCTGGACCGCCTGTCGAAGGAAGCGGCAGCTGCGGCACGCCATCCGGACGTGGTCCGGCGGCTCATCGACCTGGCGGCCGATCCGGTCGGATCCAACGGCCCGGAAATGACTGCGCTGCTGCGCAGGCAGGTCGACCAGTTCACGCCCATCCTGCGCAAGTTGAAACTCTTCGTGGAGTGACCCGCGCAACGGCGCGGCAGCGCCGGGACGGCGAGCGCCTGAACCCGCTGGCGGCAAGGCGCGCCCCAGGCGGCGGCTGACCTCGGGGAAAGGCCGAAGGCGTGCTTTGGTACACTCGCGACCTTTCGTAGAACTCTCCGAGGAGAACCAGATGGCCACCGTCCCCGCAGCTGCCGAGTCCCTGACCGGTCATGTCGCCGATTTCATCGTCGGCACGCGTTACGAAGACATCCCGGCAGATGTACTCGCAGTCGGCAAGAAGTCGATCCTGGACGGGCTCGGCCTTGCGCTCTCCGGATCGGTCGCCCACTCCGGCGAGATCGTGCGCGACTACCTTGCGGCACAGGGTTTCACCGGCGGCCAGTGCTCGGCGATCGGCATGACACTCAAGCTGCCGCCCCGCTTCGCGGCTTTCGCCAACGGCGTGGGCATCCATGCCGACGACTATGACGACACGCAGCTCGCGGTGGCCAAGGACCGTGTCTACGGCCTGCTGACGCATCCGACCGCCCCCTGCCTGCCCTCGGCGCTGGCGATCAGCGAGCGCGATGGCCGCTCGGGCCGCGACCTGATGCTCGCCTACCACCTGGGCGTGGAGGTCGAGTGCAAGATCGCGGAAGCGATCAACCCGCGCCACTACCAGGAAGGCTTCCACGCGACGGCGACCTGCGGCACCTTCGCCTCGGCCACCGCGGCGTCGAAGCTCTACGGATTGCCGAAGGAAGCCGTGCTGCGCGCGCTGTCGATCGCCGGCAGCCAGTCAGCCGGCCTGCGCGAGAACTTCGGCACGATGACCAAGCCGTTCCATGCCGGCAAGGCCGCAGAGTCTGGCGTGTTCGCCACCGACATGGCAAAGATGGGCTGGACGGCCGCACCGAACATCCTCGAAGCCGGTCGCGGCTTCTTCAAGGCGGCAGGTGGCGGCTGGGACGATGGCTCGATCCGCGGTATCCTCGGCAAGCCGTGGACCTTCGTGAACCCCGGCGTGTCGATCAAGCCGCATCCGTCCGGTTCGCTGACCCACCCCGGCATGACGAAGATGCTCGAACTGATCCAGGCCAACGGCATCCGTGCAGACCAGGTCGAGAAGGTCAAGGTCGGCACCAACCACAACATGCCGAACGCGCTGATCCACCATCGCCCCCGCAACGAACTGCAGGCGAAGTTCAGCATGGAATTCTGCATGGCGATCCTGCTGCTCGACGGCCGCGCCAACCTGCCCGAGTTCACCGATGACGTCGTGCTGCGGCCTGACGTGCAGGCGATGATCGAGAAGGTCGACTTCGGCGTGCATCCGGAAGCGGAAGCGGCCGGCTACGACAAGATGACCACGATCATCGAGATCCAGATGAAGGACGGCCGGGTGATCAAGGGTTCCTCCGACTTCGGCAAGGGCAGCCCGGCCAACCCGATGACCTACGAGGAAGTCGCGGACAAGTTCCATGGCTGCTGTGACTTCGCGAAGTGGCCGAAGGAGAAGGCGAAGCAGATCGTCGAGATGGTCCGCAACCTGGAACAGTTGAAGGACGTGCGAGAACTGACCGCCCTGCTGGTCAGGTAGGCCGGCCACCATGCAGCGCTGGCGCAACCCGCAGTCCGTTTCCTTCACTGCGGCGCGCCCGCGTTTCCTCGATGGAAGCGACACGCCGCGCGACTTCCTGGAGCGCTGCATCTCGACCATCCAGGCCCGGGAGCCGGTGCTCAAGGCCTGGGTGGTGCTCGACCTGGACGCCGCGCGCCAGGCAGCCGACGAATCGAGCACCCGCTACCGCGACGGCCGTCCGCTGTCGCCGGTGGACGGCTGCCCGATCGGCGTCAAGGACATCATCGCCACCCGCGACCTGCCCACGCAGATGAACAGCCCTGCGTTCAGGGACTGGCAGGCCGGCTGCGACGCGGCACCGGTGCATGCGATGCGCAAGGGCGGCGCGGTGATCCTCGGCAAGACGGTCACCACCGAGTTCGCGGTCGGCTACTCGGGCCCGACCACCAACGCGTTCGACGCCGGGCGCACACCGGGCGGTTCGTCCAGCGGCTCGGCCGCAGCCGTGGGCGCGGGCATGGTGCCGCTCGCCTTCGGCACGCAGACCCAGGGCTCCACCATCCGTCCGGCTTCATTCAACGGTGCAGTAGGCTACAAGCCGACGCTCGGCATGCTGCCCCTGGGCGGCGTGCATCCGCTGTCCCAGACGCTGGATCACCTCGGCATCATCGGTGCCACGCTGGATGATGTCTGGTGTGCCGCGTCGCAGACTTCCACCGCGCTGGGCAGCCCCGGACATGCGTCCCTGCCGTGTGCGGGACCGGCAGCGCCACCCCCTGTCCGGCCGCGCCGGATGATCCACCTGCACACGAAGGGCTGGACCGAGATCGATGCCCCCACCGAGGCTGCGTTCGGCGCGTTCACCTCGGCGCTGGCCGACCAGGGCGTGAAGCTGATCAGTCGTGACAACGACCGACGCGTGGCACAACTCGAGGAAAGACTCGATGCCTGGGTGGACGAGGGCCTCGACCTGCTCGCCTACGAGATGCGCTGGCCATACGAAGCCTATGTGCAGGCGCATGGCACGCTGATCGGCGAGCGCATCCGCGGATTCATGCATCGCGCACAGGAAATCACGCCGGCCCGGTACGATGCGCTGCTGGCCAACCGGTCGCGCATGCAGGCGGAGGTGCGCTCGGTGGCTGCCGGCACCGATGGCTTCATCACCCTGCCCTGCTCGGGCATCGCGCCGCGCGGCTTCGAGTTCACCGGCAGCAGGACCTTCCTCGCCTACTGGTCCGGCCTCGGCTTCCCGACCTTCAGCCTGCCGTTGATGTCCATCGATGCAATGCCGCTGGGCGTGCAGTGGATGGGCGTCGACGGTCAGGACGGCGCGCTCGCCGCGAGCGCCAGCTGGTGCATGCAGACGCTGGCCTGACCCGGGACGCCCCCGAATACCCCAAGCTACCCTGAAGGAGTCGAACATGTACCCCGTTGCGATGACAGACGAAGCAGGCAGGGCCGGATGCGCCGGCAGGACCGGCAGGACCGGCACGACCGGCACGACCGGCACGACCGGCGCGGTGCGCGCGGGTGCGATGATTGCCTGTGCCCTGCTGCTGGCGCAGGCGCCGCTGGCCGGCGCGCAGGCAAAGGATCCCGCAGCCAACTGGCCGGACCGGCCGATCCGGTTGATCGTGCCGTTCGCCCCGGGCGGCAGCACCGATGCAGCGGCACGCATCATCGGCCTGAAGGTGACCGAGCTCTGGGGGCAGCAGGTGCTGATCGACAACCGCCCGGGCGCGACCGGCATCATCGGCTCGGAGATGGTCGCCAAGGCGAACCCGGATGGCTACACGGTGCTGTTCGGCACCATCGGCTCGCACTCGGTGAACGTGAGCCTGTTCAAGCTCAGCTACGATCCGCTGAAGGATTTCGAACCGGTGACCATGACCGCAGCGGTGGGCAACGTGCTCGTGGTCAACGCCAAGTCGTCGTTGAAGTCGGTGAAGGACCTGATCGCCTTCGCACGCCAGAAGCCGGGCGAGCCGACCTTCGCCTCGTCAGGCATCGGTGGCGCGCCCCACCTGAGCGGTGAGTTCTTCGCGCTCCAGACCGGCACGAGGATGACCCATGTGCCCTACAAGGGTGGCGGTCCGGCAATGGCCGACCTGGTCTCGGGCAACGTGACGATGAGCTTCGCCTCGATGACCTCCGCCCTGCCGTTCATCAAGGACGGCCGGCTGCGTCCGCTGGCCGTGTCCTCGCGCACCCGCTCGGGACAATTGCCCGACGTGCCGACGATGATCGAGGCCGGGGTGCCCAACTTCGAGGTGCGCGACTGGCAGGGCATGTTCCTGCCGCGCGGCACGCCGCGCCCGATCGTCGACAAGCTCGCCAACGGCGTGATCAGCGTGTTGCGCCAACCGGATACCATCGAGCGATTCACCGTACAGGGCATGGACATCATCGCCAGTTCACCGGACGAGTTCCGCAAGGTCATCGCCTCGGAGATCGCACGCTGGGCAAAGGTGGTCAAGGAAGCGAACATCAAGGCGCAGTAGACCCGGGAGCCGGAAATGACGAAAGCCATCGAAGCGACGGAAGCATTCGAAGCCGCTGCGCAGCCGGGCCGGCGCCTTTCCACACCCGCGGCACGTACGCTGGCCGCAGTTGCCGTTGCCTGCTCGCTTGTTGCAGGCAACGCACTTGCCCAGCAGCAGGACTACCCCTCGCGTCCGGTACGAAGCGTGGTGCCGTTCGCGGCCGGAGGCCTGAACGACACGCTGTCGCGGTTGTTCGCCCAGACGCTGTCGGAGCGGCTGAAGGCGACCTTCCTGATCGACAACCGGCCTGGCGCAGGAGGCACGACGGGTACCGCGATCGTCGCGCAGGCCGTGCCCGACGGCTATACGCTGCTGTTCAGTTCGTCGACGACGATGGCGGTCAGCCCGCACCTGTTCACCAAGCTTGGCTATGACCCGGTGCGCGACTTCGCGCCGATCACCAGCCTGGCCACCGTCGACAGCGTGCTGCTGGTCAACCCGCAGTTGCCGGCGAAGACGGTGAAGGAAGTCATCGCACTCGCACGCGCGCAACCGGGGCAGCTGCGCTACGGTTCGGTCGGCATCGGCTCTTCCCAGCATCTCGCCGGCGCACTGTTCGCGACGCTGGCCAAGATAGACCTCCTGCACGTCCCGTACAAGGCCGCAGGCCAGGTACTGGCCGACATCATGAACGGATCCATCTCGCTCGACTTCGAACCGGTGCCCACCGCCCTTCCGCACATCAAGGCGGGACGGCTGCGCCCGATCGGCGTCACTTCGTCGCGCCGGTCGCCGGCGCTCCCGGA
>JBIITW010000354.1:0-2999 GCA_044340265.1 Burkholderiales bacterium
CCGGTCAGCATCCGCGACTCATCGGATGCCAGGAACACGGCGATCGGCGCGATGTCGTCTGGCTCGCCCTTCGAGAACGGATACAGCTTCTGGAACGTCGCCCGCTCGCGCGCGGCCGGCGAAGCCGGGTCGAAGCCCCCGCCCTCGTAGCGGCCGATCGCACGTTCCGTGCGTACCGAGCCGGGCGCGATCGCATTGGCGCGGATGCCGTGCGCCACATACTGCGCCGCCAGCGTCTTGGTGAACGAGATGATGCCGCCCTTGGTCGCCGCATAGGCAGGCTTGACCGAGCCGACCAGCCCGAGGTGCGAGGTGACGTTGATGATCGAGCCGCCACCCGCCTGCATCATGTGCGGGATGGCATGGCGGCACATCAGGAACGGATGCAGCAGGTTCAGCGCCACCGTGCGGTGCCAGACATCGAGGTCCATCTCGTGCACCGGCCGGTCTTCCTGCGAGGATCCGCCGGCGCAGTTGAACAGCACGTCGATGCGGCCGAAGGCCAGTGCGGTGGCGGCAATCGCGTCGCGCACGTCGCCATCCTGCGTGACGTCGGTCTGCACGAACAGTGCACGTCCGCCTTCGTCGTTTATCTGGCGCGCAGCCGATTCGCCCAGCGCGCCGTCGATCTCGAACAGCGCGACGCTGGCCCCTTCGCGTGCACAGGCGCGCGCGGTCGCCTTAGCGATGCCGGCACCGGCACCGGTGAGGCAGACCACCTTTCCTTCCAGCCTTGCCACTGCGCATCTCCTCGTCTGCCGCGGCCCGTCCAGGTATCCACGGGCGGCTGGCGAAGGGCGACTGTAGCCCTTGCTGCGCCGGCGCTCAAGATGCGATTACATGCGGCGCGGAGCCGGTTCAGTCGATACGCGCGCCGGTGGCCTTGACCACCTTCGCCCACTTCGGGATTTCGCGCGCGATGTGCTTCGCGAAGGCCTCGGGCGGGCCACCGGCCACGGTGGCACCCAGCTTCGCGAGCCGCGCGCGAAGCTCGGCGCTTGCGAGCGCCTTGTTGGCCGCTGCATTGATCCGGTCGACCACCTCGCGCGGCGTGCCCGCCGGCGCGAGCAACCCGTACCAGATGTCGGCCTGGTACCCGGGCAACGTCTCGGCGATGGTCGGGACCTGCGGGGCGGCGGGCGAACGGGCCGCCGAGGTGATGCCCAGCGCACGGAAGCGGCCGGACTCGATGAACGGCAACGACGGCAGCAGACCGTCGACCATCAGCGACACCTCGCCGCCGAGCAGCGCCGTGCGCCCGGGCGTCGAACCCTTGTACGGCACGTGCTGGATGTCGATGCCCGCCATCGTGGCGAACAGCGCGGCGTTCAGGTGCGGCGTCGAGCCCGACCCGGACGAGGAATAGAAGAGTTCCCCAGGGCGCTTCTTCGCGAGCGCGATCAGGTCCTTCAGCGTCTTCACCGGCAGCGCCGCCGGCACGACAAGCACTGAAGTGGTGTCGGCCACCTGTACGATGGCGGTGAAGTCGCGCTCGATGTTGAAGGGCAGCTTCGGATAGAGGGAGGGATTGATGGCAACGGGGCCCACGCCGCCCATGACCAGCGTGTAACCGTCGGCCGGCGCCTTGGCCACCACCTCCATGCCCAGGATGCCGTTGGCACCCGCCCGGTTCTCCACCGTGATCGGGACGCCCAGCAGCGGTTCCATCGCCTGCGCGACATCGCGCGCGAGCGTGTCGCCGGTGCCCCCCGCAGCCAGCGGAACGATCAGCCTCAGCGGGCGTGCCGGCCACGGCTGGGCAGCGAGCGTGCCGGCGGCCAGCACGAGGGTCAAGGCCGCGGCGCCGCGCAGGGCGGGCGCCGGGGTTACCGCACGGCGGGTGAGCGGACAGGGCATGAAAGGTTCCTCACGATAGCGATGCCCGAGGATGCCCTCGATATGCGGGCTCGGCAAGCCGCAGTCTTTTCCAACGAGGCCTCTACTCCGGCCTGGCGCCCGACGCCTGGATGATCTTGCGCGCCCGCTCGGTCTCGATGCGCACGAACTTCGTGAACTCGTCCGGCGACATGGGCACCGGGTCGAGGCCTGCATCGACTAGCCGGGCGCGCAGCGCCGGCACCTGCAGCGACTTGTTGATCTCGGCGTTCAGCCGGTTGACGATGTAGCGCGGCGTCTTCGCCGGGGCATGCGCGCCGTACCAGAGGTCGAACTGATACCCCGGGACGCCCGCTTCGGACAGCGTCGGCAGGTCGGGCAGCTGGGCCCAGCGCTTCGCGCCCGTGGTGGCCAGCGCCACCAGGCGGTTGCCCTTGATGAAGCCGAGCGTGCCCGGTGCGCCCGAGATCATGAACTGGGTCGCTCCGCCGACCAGGTCGGCCAGTGCCGGGCCGGTGCCCTTGTACGGCACGTGGACCATGTCGGTGCCGGTCATCTGCCTGAAGTATTCGGCCGCCAGGTGCGAGGTGCCGCCAGCGCCGGTGCTCGCGTAGTTGAATACGCCTTTCTTGGAGCGCAGCAGCACCAGCAGTTCCTTCACGCTCTTCACGTTCATCGAAGGATGCACCACCAGCACGTTGGTGGTCTCGGCGATGAACGCGACCTGCGCGAAGTCGCGCACGCTGTATGGCAGCTTCGCGTACAGGCTTTCGTTGATGGCTATCGCGTTGTGCGTGATCAGGATGGTGTGGCCGTCCGGCTGGGCCTGGGCGGCGATCGCGGTGCCCAGCGTGCTGCCGGCACCGGGACGGTTGTCGACCAGCCCCTGCTGGCCGAACGAATCCTGGAACATCTGCGCAATGAAGCGCGCAGCAATGTCGTTGCCACCGCCGGGTGCGAACGGCACGATGATGCGGATCGGCCGTGTCGGATAGGGTGCGTCCGCGGCCCAGGTCGCACCAGCGGCGGTGAGCAAGGTGGTGGCAGCCAGGGCAACCAATGCGGCCCGTCCAGCCAGGGGAGCTGCCGGAACCGGGCGGCGGGTCTTGTCATTCTGGGTCACGCACTGGCCTCCTCTGCACGGCGAACCCTGAAAGAATACC
>JBIITW010000355.1:0-2993 GCA_044340265.1 Burkholderiales bacterium
ACCCCGAAGGCCTCGTGGTGAAGCGCGACTACGACACCAGCCTGCCGCTGCTCACCGGAGACCGCGAGCAGATCCTGCAGGCGGTGCTGAACATCGTGCGCAATGCCGCGCAGGCGATGGGCGGCCACGGGCAGATCATCCTGCGCACCCGCATCGCACGTTCGGTCACGCTCGCCCGTCGTCGCTACCGCCAGGCGATCACGCTGCAGGTGATCGACGACGGGCCGGGCATCCCCGAGTCGGTGCGCGAGCGCGTGTTCTATCCACTGGTGTCCGGGCGCGAAGGTGGCAGCGGACTCGGCCTCACGCTGGCGCAGACCTTCATCAACCAGCACCACGGCACCATCGAATTCGACAGCATGCCCGGGCGCACCTGCTTCGCGGTGACCCTGCCGATCGGCGAAGACCCCGGTGCCCCGCCGCGCGGGGATCCTGCGGCCCAGGCCGCCGCCCAGCCGTCCGCCCATCCGTCCGCCCATCCCGCCTCCCATACCAACGCAGCGAAGTGAAGAAACCATGAAACCTGTCTGGGTCATCGATGACGACAAGTCGATCCGCTGGGTGTTCGAAAAGGCGCTCACGCGAGAGAACATCGAGTTCAAGAGCTTCGCCTCGGCCCAGGATGCGCTGGCCGCGCTGAACAGCGCCGTGCCGCAGGTGGTGGTCAGCGACATCCGCATGCCGGGAGCCTCGGGCCTGGACCTGCTGCAGCGGATCAAGTCCGAGCACCCGGAGGTGCCGGTAATCGTGATGACCGCCTACTCCGACCTCGAGAGCGCGGTCGCCGCATTCCAGGGCGGCGCGTTCGAATACCTGCCCAAGCCGTTCGACGTCAACCACGCGGTCGAGCTGATCCGGCGTGCGATCGACGAGAGCATGCGCCAGACCGAGAGCGCGGAAGAGGCGACCACCGCCCCCGAGATCCTCGGCCAGGCGCCGTCGATGCAGGAAGTGTTCCGCGCGATCGGCCGTCTTGCGCATTCGCACGCGACCGTGCTGATCACCGGCGAGTCGGGCAGCGGCAAGGAACTGGTCGCGCGTGCATTGCACCGGCACAGCCCGCGCTCGACCAAGCCGTTCATCGCGATCAACACTGCGGCGATCCCGAAGGACCTGCTCGAGTCCGAGCTGTTCGGCCATGAGCGCGGCTCGTTCACCGGCGCGCAGGCGATGCGCCGTGGCCGCTTCGAGCAGGCAGATGCCGGCACGCTGTTCCTGGACGAGATCGGCGACATGCCGTCGGAGCTGCAGACCCGGCTGTTGCGCGTGCTGTCCGATGGCCAGTTCTACCGCGTCGGCGGCCACCAGCCGATCAAGGCCAACGTGCGCGTGATCGCGGCCACCCACCAGGACCTCGAGCAGCGGGTGAAGCAGGGCCTGTTCCGCGAGGACCTCTACCACCGGCTGAACGTGATCCGGTTGCGCCTGCCGCCGATGCGCGAGCGGCGCGAGGACATCCCTCTGCTGGCGAAGTTCTTCCTGCTCAAGAGTGCGCGCGACCTGGGCGTCGAGCCGAAGCGCTTGTCCGAGGCGGCGCTGCGCCACCTGTCCGCGCAGGACCTGCCGGGCAACGTGCGCCAGCTCGAGAACCTGTGCCACTGGTTGACCGTGATGGCACCCGGCATGAACGTCGATGTCAACGACCTGCCGCCCGAACTGCGCGGCGAGACGGCTGCCAGCGCGGACCAGAACTGGCTGCTCGCCCTCGAGCGCGAAGTCGAACAATCGTTCGGCCGCGGTGAGCACGGCATCATCGACCAGCTGTCGCGCGATTTCGAGCGCACGCTGATCGTGAAGGCCCTGCAGCATACCGGCGGGCGCAGGATCGAGGCAGCCACGCTGCTCGGGCTCGGACGCAATACGCTGACCCGGAAGATCCAGGAACTCGGGCTGGAGGAGAAGTCGACGGCAGCAGGCTGAGGGATCGCCGGCCCGTCCATTGGTGCGTTGCAACCGGCTGGGCGCTCGGCTAGGCTGTCGATCCGGCGTTGCGGCATCCCGCAGCGCCTCGCCCAACCGACACGCGAGCCCGTCCATGAGCACACAGTTTCCTGCAGGCATCGAGGTCCGTGGCGAAATCCTGCCCGGATTCGACACCATCCTCACGCCCGAGGCGCTGGGGTTCGTCGCGAAGCTCCATCGCAGCTTCGAGTCACGCCGCCAGGAACTGCTCGCCAAGCGCATTGCACGCCAGAAGGCGTTCGATGCGGGCGTGCTGCCCGACTTCCTGCCGGAGACCAGGTCCATCCGCAACGCGCACTGGACGATCGCGCCGCAGCCGAAGGACCTGCTTGACCGTCGTGTCGAGATCACCGGCCCGACCGACCGCAAGATGGTGATCAACGCGCTCAATTGCGGCGCGTCCACCTTCATGGCCGACTTCGAGGACGCGAACTGCCCGAAGTGGGACATGATGATCGAGGGCCAGGTGAACCTTCGCGATGCGGTGCGCCGGACGATCACCTTCACCCAGGGCGAGAAGCAGTACGCGCTCAACGAGAAGACGGCCGTGCTGCTGCCACGCCCGCGCGGCTGGCACATGAACGAGAAGCACCTGCACGTCGACGGCGCAGAGGTGTCGGGTGGCATCTTCGACTTCGCGCTGTTCTTCTTCCACAACGCGAAGGAACTGCTCGCGCGCGGGTCCGGGCCGTACTTCTACCTGCCGAAGATGGAGTCGCACCTCGAGGCGCGGTTGTGGAACGATATCTTCACGATGGCCGAGAAGGACGTCGGCGTGCCGCACGGCTCGATCAAGGCCACCGTGCTGATCGAGACCATCCCCGCCGCGTTCGAGATGGACGAGATCCTGTACGAGATGAAGGATCACTCGGCGGGCCTGAACATCGGTCGCTGGGACTACATCTTCTCCTGCATCAAGAAGTTCCGGGTGAACACCGACTTCTGCCTCGCCGACCGCAGCCAGGTGACGATGACCGCCCCGTTCCTGCGCGCCTATGCGTTGACGCTGGTCAAGACCTGCCACAAGCGCG
>JBIITW010000149.1:0-11925 GCA_044340265.1 Burkholderiales bacterium
TCTTCTGCTGCCGATCGTACTTGTGCACGGACGCCACATGCACCGCCTCGGTGGTGGTCAGGAAGCTGTAGCAGGTGTTGGCGATGATCGGGTCCGCGTTGAGCGGCAGCCCGGTCAGCTTCGCGATCACCGCATCGGCGGCCACCTTCGCATGGTTGTTCGCCATGAAGCCCGACTTGGGCATCGCCGGCGCCGGCGCGATCGCATCGCCGATCACGTGTACGCCCGGGATCTTCGACGACTCGAAGCCCAGGAACTCGACGCCGCACCACTGGCGGTTGACCGTGATCAGGTCGGTCGCGACCATGCCCGCCCGCTGCGGCGGGATGATGTTGAACAGGTCTGCCTTGACGTCCTCGACCTGCATCCGCGCGATGTTGCGCTTCAGGTCGAACTCGACCAGTTCGCTGTTAGGCCGGTACTCGATCATGCCCTTGTAGCGTTCGTTCCAGATGCCGCGGAACAGTGCCGGCTTGGACGTGATGTCGGAGTTGGCATCGAGCACCAGCAGCTTCGACTTCGGCTTGGCCTTGCGGAAATAGTCGGCGATGACCGACACGCGTTCATACGGCCCGGGCGGGCAGCGGTAGGGCGAGCGCGGGATGGAGATCGCGAACACGCCGCCGTCGGGCATCGCCTCGAGCTGCTTGCGCAGCGCCACCGTCTGCGGCCCGGCCTTCCATGCATGCAGCACCCGCGACTGGGCCTCGGCCGTGTTCAGGCCGGGTATCTGGTCGTACAGGAAGTCGATGCCCGGCGCGACGATCAGGCGGTCCCAGGGCAGTGACTCGCCGCGGGCAAGTCGCACGACCCGCTTGTCGTAGTCGATCGCGGTCGCGTCGTCGCGTACCACGCGCACGCCGTACTTGCGCAGCCCGTCGTAGGGTACGGTCAGGTTCTCGATCTTCTCGGCACCGGCGAGCACCAGGTTGCTGATCGGGCAGGAGACGAAAGCCTCGTTGCGTTCGACCAGGGTGACATCGAGGCGCGGCTCCCAGAGCCGCAGGTACTTGGCGGCCGTGGCGCCGCCGTAGCCGCCGCCGATGACGACCACGCGGGCGAGCGGGCGGCCGGGCGTGGTGGCACAGCCGGCCAGTGCCAGGCTGGCGCCGGCGGCGCCGGCCGTGATGAAGGTTCTGCGATTGACGCTCATGCGGGGCTCCGGTGTCGGTCTAGCGGGCGGACTTGACGTTGGCGAACCATTCGGCGATGCGCCGCAATTCGTCCGAGGTGTAGCCACGGGTGTGCTGGTGCATGATCGTGGCGGGGCGCTTGCCCGACTGGAACTCGATCAGCGCGCGGTAGGTGTCGTCCGCATTCCGGCCGGCGAGGGCGGGAAAGCCGCCGACCGAACGGCCTTCGGTGTTGTGGCATGCAGCGCAACTGGCCGCCCAGGCGCGCACCTGCCGGTTGGAGGGCGCGGGGGGCGAGGCCTGCGTCTGCGTTGGCGTCTGCGCCAGCGACGGTGATGCCGTGGAAAACGACAGTGCAGCGGCGGCGGCGAGCATCATCGTGCCGACGGACTTCCGGGGTGACGCGATCATCCAAAACCTCCTGGTCGTTGCGGCCCGGAGAATCCGGGTCAGCCGGGTGCTGGCTAAACTGGCCGGGGTCGGCGCTGCTTCGCGGCCGGCGGCGGATTATCGCGGCTCCCGGTCCGGCTTGGAACGCATCAGATCGTATAAGGATATTCACACGATGGGTGATGGTCGGAACAGAACCGCGCTGCACAAGCGATGCAGGGGTTCGTGTCAAACTGCCGACCGATGTCACATTGTTTCCTCTGGAGAGCCCCGATGGATGAAGCGTTTCCGCTGCCGTGCAGCACCGCCCGCATCGTCCGACCTGCGCCCTTGACGCGCGCGATGGCTGTCACCGGGGGCTGGCTTTCCGCGGCACCGCGATTGCTGGGTGGGTCATTGCCCTCGCCGCTGCCGCTGCTGCTGCTGCTGTTGCTGCTGCTACTGCTGCTGCCGTCAGGCGATGCGCTGGGTGCCGAGAAGGCGGCCCCGCCTGCGCCGGCCGCAGGTGCAGCGGGCGACACGCCGGAATCGGCACGACTGCGGGAAGCGGTCGGCGCCGTGGTGCGGATCCGGATGAGGGCGCTGCGCGATGCGACCTCGATGGAACTGCTCGGCCCCGATCGCGAGGGCACCGGCGTGGTCATCGACAGCAGTGGCCTGATTCTCACCATCGGCTACATCGTGGTCGAGGCCTCGCGCATCGAAGTCTTCACCGGCGATGGCAAGAGCACGCCGGCCACCCTGATCGCGTTCGACCAGCCGACCGGCCTCGCCCTGCTGCGTGCCAGTACGCCGATCGCGGTGCGTCCGGTGGAACTGGGCGACTCGGCGCGCCTGGAAGCGACCGAGGCAGTGCTGGTCGCCAGTGCGGTGGCGGCCGACGTCGCCTATGTCGCTTCGCGGCGCACGTTCACCGGCTACTGGGAGTACATCCTCGAGGATGCGATCTTCACCGCTCCTCCACGTGGCGACTTTGCCGGTGCGGCGCTGATCGGCCGCGATGGTCGGTTGCTCGGCATCGGCTCGCTGTTCGTGGCCGATGCAGTGCAGCCGAAGGCGAATTTCCCCGGCAACATGTTCATCCCGATCAATTCGCTGCGGCCCATCCTCGGCGACCTGATCGCCAACGGCCGCCGTGCCGACGCCCGTCCCTGGCTCGGCCTTCACACGCAGGAGGTGCAGGGTCGGATCGTCGTGACCCGCGTGACGCCGGAGAGCCCGGCGCAGAAGGCAGGATTGCGCAGGGGCGATATCATCACCGCACTGGACGGGCAGGAACTCGCCGGACAGGCCGATCTGTACAAGCGTCTCTGGGCGTATGGCAAGCCCGGGGTCAAGGTGCCGCTGCGTGTATTACAGGGAAACAGGATGCTGGAAGTGGGTGTCGAATCGATGGACCGGTTCGATCACTTCCGGGGCCAGCCGACGCTCTAGCGCGGTCGCTGCCCATCCGGCAGAGACCGCGCCAGAGAAGACGGCGGCAGCAGCAGCGGCTGTCCTCGGGGCAGGGCTGGCGCACGCGGTCGCGGGCCTGTGGCTTGCAGGCCTGCTGGCTGGCGGCAGCATGCTCATGCCCGGGACGGCCTCGGCCGCCGACGCAGGCGGAGCTGCGCTCGACCCCATGGCGCGCCGGATGCAGGCGTGCACGCCCTGCCATGGACAGGAGGGCAGGGCGACCGCGGAGGGCTACTTCCCGCGCATCGCAGGCAAGCCTGCGGGCTACCTGTATGCCCAGCTGGTGCACTTCCGTGATGGCCGTCGGTCGAATGCCTCGATGGCCTACCTGGTGCAGCACCTGTCCGACGACTACCTGCGCGAGATCGCCACCTGGTTCGCGCGCCAGGAACTGCCGTATCCGCCGCCGGCCGTCGCCCGTGCCAGCGCCGCCCTGCTCGCCCGTGGTGAGCAACTGGTGCGCGACGGCGATCCGGCGCGCCGGTTGCCGGCCTGCATCGCCTGCCATGGCGCTGCGCTGACCGGCGTGCAGCCGGCGATGCCGGGGCTGCTCGGCCTGCCGCGCGACTATATCGCCGCGCAGATCGGCGCCTGGAAATCGCGCCAGCGGCGCGCGGCGGCGCCCGACTGCATGGCCGAGATCGCCGGACGGATGAGCAGCGAAGACATCGCCGCCGCCGCCGCCTGGCTTTCGATGCAGCCGGTGCCGGCGGGCGGGCGGGCGGTGGAGGCAGCCTTGCCCTCGATGCCGATGAAATGCGGCAGCGTTCCATGAAGTCCGGTCCGCACCCTGCGCCTGCAGGCATTCGCCTGCGCCGCCTGCTCCGGCTGGCGACCGGGCTGTTCGCGCTCGCAGGCGTTTGCGCCGCATTGCTGGTCACGTTGAACCTGCGCGGCGAGGATCCGGTCGAACCGGGCGCGGCGGCGCCGATCGAACTGCCGGCACAGGCTGCGCTGGTGGCAAGGGGGGCCTACCTCGTGCGCGCCGGCAACTGCGCCGGTTGCCATACCGCGCGCGGCGGTGCCGAGTGGGCCGGCGGCCGTGGCGTCGAGACACCGTTCGGCATCGTGTATGCCGGCAACCTCACGCCCGACGCGGCGACCGGGCTGGGCGGATGGAATGCTTCGCACTTCTGGCGCGCGCTGCACAACGGGCGTTCGAAGGATGGGCGACTGCTGTACCCGGCGTTCCCCTACACGCACTACACGCGAGTGACCCGCGCGGATTCCGATGCGATGTTCGCGTTCCTGCGCACGGTGCCGGCTGTCGTGCAGCCGAACGCCTCGCACGCGCTGCGCTTTCCGTACGATTCACAGCTGGCGCTGGCGGTCTGGCGGGCGTTGTACTTCCGTCCAGAGCCCTGGCGCGATGAGCCCGCACGCGATGACGCGTGGAACCGCGGTGCCTACCTGGTGCGCGGGCTCGGTCACTGCAGTGCCTGCCATGCGCCGCGCAACGCCTGGGGTGCGATCGACGCGGCGCAGGAATGGTCGGGCGGACTGATGCCGATGCAGCGCTGGTATGCACCGTCGCTGTCGTCGGCGGCCGAGGGCGGGGTGGCGCACTGGCGCGGCGAGGACGTGGTGCGGCTGCTGCGCGACGGGGTGAACGCCCAGGCTTCGGTGCTCGGGCCGATGGCCGACGTGGTCTACCGCAGCACCTCGCACCTGTCGCCTGCGGACCTTTCCGCGATGGCCGTGTTCCTGCAGTCGCTGCCGCCCTCTGCATCGGCTTCGGCACCCGCGTCCGGGCCCGCACCCGCGCCCGATGCGGTGGATGCGCGTACCGCCGCGACGGGTGCCCGGGTCTATGCCGATCATTGCGCCGGCTGCCATGGCGACGACGGGCGGGGCATCGAGGGTGCATTCCCGGCGCTGGCCGGCAACCGGGCGGTGGTGATGGCGAACCCGGCCAACGTGATCCGCGTCGTGCTCGCCGGCGGCTTCCTGCCTGCGACCGCTGGCAACCCCAGGCCGCACGGCATGGCGCCGTTCTCGCACCTGCTGACCGACGAGCAGGTCGCGGCGGTGGTCACCCATGTACGCACCACCTGGGGCAACCGGGCGGCGCCGGTGGGCTTCAACGACGTGCTGCGCTACCGCTGATTTGCGCGCGCCCGGTCCACTCGCTAAGCTCCGGCGTTCATTCCATCAAGGGAGTCACCCATGAGCACGATCGTCCGTCATCCGTCCGGCCCGAAACTCAGCGATGCCGTCGAATACAACGGCGTGTGCTACCTCGCCGGCATGGTCGCCTCCGACGAGACCCTGGACACCAAGGGCCAGACCGAACAGGTGCTGGCCGATATCGACCGCGCACTGGCCGCCTGCGGCACGAACAAGTCGAAGATCCTGTCGGCGACCTGCTACATCTCGGACATGCGCAACAAGCCGGGCATGGACGAAGCCTGGCTGGCCTGGGTCGACCCGAAGAACCTGCCGGCACGCGCGACCGTGCAGGTCGGGCTGGGCAATCCGACGACGCTGATCGAGATCATGGTCATCGCCGCGAAGTAATCGCGTCTTCCAGGCACTCGGGGTACCGCGCGAGCGGAACCCCGAAGCGCCGGATGCATCAGCCGCCGAGTTCCGACTGCAGCAGTTCGAACGCCTGGCGCAGTTTCTTCTCGTAGGCTGCCTTCTCGGCCGCGATCTTCTCGTCCGTGTAGTCCCAGAAGCCGGCCCTGGTCTTCATGCCGATCTTCCCGGCGGCGATCATCCCGTGCAGCATGTCGCCGTGCTTCGTGTTGTTGCACAGCGTCGGGTAGATCACGTTGCCGGCGGCGAGGTTGGTATCCCAGCCCGAGAACTCCTTCTGCTTCATCGGTCCGCAGGCGAGGAAGCGGAAACCGAAGCCGAAGCGCACTGCATCGTCGATGCCCTGCGCGGTGGTCACGCCCGACTCGACCAGGTACAGCGCCTCGCGGATCAGCGCGGCCTGCAGGCGGTTGCCGATGAAGCCGCAGATGTCCTTGTTCACCCGGATCGGCGCCTTGCGTGCGGCCCGCATCCATTGCTCGAGGTGGTCGACCACCCAGTCGGCGGTCCACTCGGAGCGCACGATCTCGACCAGCGGCACCAGGTGCGCCGGCATGAAGTAGTGCAGCCCGGCGACCCGTGCGCGGTCGGCTTCCGGGACCGCCTTTGCGATGTCGCCGATCGGGAAGCTGGAGGTGTTGGTGGCCAGGATGGTCTTCGCCGTGCTGCGCGCGGCGAGATCGGGGAACAGCCGCTGCTTGAGCGCCAGGTCTTCGGTCACCGACTCGACGACCAGGGTGAGCGAAGCCCATGGCACCGTGTCCAGCGATTCATGGATGCCGACCTTGTCGGCCATCGCCTCGTCGACCTGCAGCTTGGACAGGCCGGTGCGGATGCTGGCGGGCAGGCCGTCGCGCGTCTTCTGCGACGGGCTCATCACATGCACCGTCCAGCCGGCGGATGCGAAAGAGGTCGCGATGCCGGCGCCCATGATGCCGCCCCCGACGACCAGCATCGTCTTGTTCGTATTGTCCATTGCTGCAGTTCCTCCAGGATCGTGTCGTCGGGGGCCAGTATAAACTGGCACGACGGCAGAGGCCGACCCCTTATACTTCGCGCTCACCGGCTGGCTGCGAGCGTGCGCGGCGGTGGCCGACTTCTATACCGATGGAGCCTCGATGAAGAGAATCGACCTGCACAACCACGTGATCCCGCAGGGGGTCATCGACGCCGTACTCGCCGACCAGGCCACGTTCGAGACCCGCATCGAAGGCGAAGGCGACAAGCGCCGCGTGGTGCGCAAGGAGAACAGCTTCCCGCTGGTGCCGGAGTACTACGACGCCGACGCCAAGGTCGAGGCGATGGAGAAGAAGGGCATCGACATCTCGATGCTGTCGGCGGCACCTCCCACGTTCTACTACTGGACGAAGCCGGAGATCGGGCTGAAGATCGCGCAACTGCACAACGACGGCATCGCCGCGATGGTTGCGAAGCGGCCCGACCGCCTGCGCGGCATGGCCAGCCTGCCGCTGCAGGACGTCGATGCATCGATCTGCGAACTCGAGCGCGCGGTGCGCGAGCACAAGTTCAAGGCGGTCGAGATGCAGGCGATGGTGAACAACCAGCAGCTCGCCGACCCCAAGTACCGTCCGCTGTTCAAGACCGCCGAGCAACTCGGGCTGTTCGTGTTCGTGCACCCGAACTGGTGGTGCACCGACATGGGCCTCGACAAGTACTACCTGATCAACATGATCGGCAACCCGCTCGAGACTACGATCTTCACCGCCAACATGATGTTCAGCGGGGCGCTGGATGAAGTCCCGAAGCTGCGCTTCCTGCTCGCCCATGGCGGCGGCTACGTGCCCTACCAGATCGGTCGTTTCCGCCATGGCCATTCGGTGCGTCCGGAAGCGCGCGCGCTGTCCACCACCTCGCCGGTCGACCACTTCAAGAAGTTCTACTTCGACTGCCTCACCCACAATCCGCAGTCGACCCGCCACCTGATCGACAGCGTGGGTGCGGACCATTGCGTGCTCGGTACCGATTCGCCGTACGACATGGGCGACGAGACGCCGATCGCCAACCTGGACGCAGTGCCGCGCCTCACGCCCCAGGAGCGCGAGCAGATCTGCTGCCGCACGGCCTACACGCTGCTCGGGGAAGCCGGCTGAGCTTCCTGCAGGTATCGGGGCGCCGGGGAGCACGACATGCCGCCGGGGCCTGAGGCGCTGCCGCGCGCCGCAGCTGCGTTGCCTCGGGTGAGGGCGCTGTCCTTGTCGCTGTCCTTGTCACTGTCCTTGTCGCTGGCGATGGCACTGGCCCTGGCCTTGGCAATCGCCCCGTTGCAGGCGGCCGAATCGCGCGGCATGGTCACGCCAGCCCAGGGTGCGGTGCCCGGGCAGCCGGCAGCAGCGCCGACGGCGCCCGTTCGATCGGCGCCCGCCCCGGCGGCAGGCGGGCCCGGTACCGCCGAGCGTCTGCAGTGGCCGGCCGCAGCCATCCGCCTGTTCTTCGCGGCCGACCCGGAGGCCCCGGCTGGTGTCCTCGCGCGGGTGCTGTCGCACCGTCTGGTGGAATCGCTCGGGCAGCAGATCTATGTCGAGTACCGGCCGGGCGAGGGTGGGCGTATCGCGTCCGACGCGGTCGCAGCAGCCGCACCCGATGGCCTCACCTGGCTCGCGGCCGATGATCACCATCCCCTGCATGCGCTGCGTGCCGGACGGCCGTTCGACCTGTCGAAGGCCTTGCAGCCGGTGACGCAGGTGGCCGGTCGCGACGGCCTGTTGCTGGTTGCGCATCCGAGCCTTCCGGTGCGCAGCATCGGCGAACTTTCCGCGCTGGCGGCGCAGAAGGGGCGCACGCTGGAGCTCGCGGCGGGCGACGCCGATCCATCGGTTACCCTGGCCGCCGGGCTGCTGCGCGCCGCCCTGGGCCCGGCGCTGGTGCTGCGGCCATCGACCGCGGGCGAAGCATCGATGGCGGACCTGCTGGCCGGACGCACGCTGCTGGCCTTCGTCGAGGCCGCCGAGACCGGCGACGCCCTGCGCGGATCGAAGCTCCGGGCACTGGCGGTGGCCGGTCCGGCGCGGCTGGCGACGTTGCCCGCGGTGCCGACGCTGGTCGAATCGAAGTTCCCCGGCATCGATGTCGCGGGGTGGCATGGCCTGTGGCTGCCTGCAGCTACGCCGCCTGCGATCGGCATGCGGCTGCAGGCGGAGGTTGCGATCGCGCTGAAGCGCCCGGGCATGCCGGAGCGGCTTGCCGAACTGGGCTACCGACCGGTGGCCAGCACGCCGGTGGCGTTCGCCGCGTTCATCGAGTCGGAATCGATCCGGCTGCGCGCACTTGCGTCAAGGGTGGGCTGGCCGCTGCGCTGATTGCGGTCGGGGTCTCTGCCGGGGTCTCGGCCCGGGTCTCGGCTCGTATCGTACTCAAACGATTCGAGTGCCGGATTCGCTCGGCGCAGCAGCGAGGTGCGGTCCATCCCGCGCAGGTGGTGGTCGAAGAAGGCCAGCAGGTAGTCGAACACCCAGCGCGTGTTGCCGCCCTGCATCGCCGCGACCGTGTCGCGCCCGGCGAGGGCGAAGTCGGTCCAGCCCAGATGGTTTCCAGCCCGCAGCACCAGCAGGTAGCGCGGTGCGCGCAGCAGGGCATGGAACCGTGGCAGCAGCGGCGTGATGCCGATGTCATGGCTGCCACCCTGCAGCATCACCGGGATGTCGATCCTGCCGAAGCCGCCCGGCAGCAGGTAGGGGGCGGTGTAGGGCGACAGCCCCGCTACGGCGCGCAGGCGTGGCTCGCGCCAGGCGCGGCGCGCACCGGCCATGCCGAGCAACGCATAGCCGCCGAGCGAGTGGCCGATCGCGCCGATGCGTTCCAGGTCGAGTCGTCGATGGAGGAACGAATCGGGATCGGTGTCCAGTACCTGAAGCCGGTCGAGCAGCGCGACCAGGTCGTTGCGTCGATCGACCTGGGTCGAGTCCGTCCAGTTGCCCGGGCGCAGCACGTCCGGCAGTTCGATGCGCACGCCACGGTCGATCGCGTCTTCGTGGTCCAGTGCGGCAACCACGTAACCCATCCGTGCCAGGTTCTCGGTGATGAACAGCGACTGGTCGGCGGCACCGAGGAAGCCATGCGAGAACAGCAAGACCGGATGACGGCCGGAGGCGGCGCGTGCATCGCGCCGAGCGCGGCCGGACGGGCCGGCGTAGTCGAGCCGGGCATCGGCTTCGGCCGAGGGATACCAGAACATCAGCCGGCGCGCGCTGCGCCCGGCGTGGCCCGGTTGCAACGGAAACACGCGGTGCCCGACCCAGTTGCCCGCCCGCATGGCCCGCGCCCGGTCGTCTGCCGCAGGCGGCACGGCACCGCCCGGTGACGCGACGGCCGAGAGCAGCGCGCCGGCCGTACCGGACAGCAGAAGGCGGCGCCGCTCGAAACGGCGGCTGTCGACCGCCGCGGTCTCGCGGACGATCGCGGGATACTCAGGATCCGGGGGAAAGGGCATCGATGACGACGCGAAGGGACGATGCGGGAGATAATGCCGCAAGACCTTCGTCCGGAACGTTCTGATGGCACAACGCATCGACCTGCACTCCCATGTGATTCCCCAGTTGTTCCTCGATGCGCTGGCGGCGGACCCGGACCGCTTCCACGCACGCGTCGAACAGCGGGGCGACAGTCGCTTCATCGTGCGCGGCAGCCATGCAGTGCCGCTCGACCGCGCCTTCCACGATGCGGACGCGAAGGTCGACAAGATGGATCGACTCGGCCTCGACATCTCGGTGATCTCCGTGGGACCGCCGGCGTACTGCTACTGGCTGCCCGCCGAGTCCGGGCTCGCTGCTGCGCGGCTGGTCAACGACGGCATCGCGCAGATGGTTGCCGCGCATCCTTCGCGCCTGCAAGGCATGGCGACGCTGCCGATGCAGGATCCGGATGCGGCCATCGTGGAACTGGAGCGCGCGAAGAAGGACTACGGCTTCCGGATGGTCGAGACCGGCACCTCGATCGAGGGCGAGCTGCTGGCCGCGCCGAAGTTCAGGCCGGTGCTGAAGACGATCGAGCAGCTCGGCATGTCGCTGTTCACGCACCCGTACCAGTGCGTGGCGAAAGGCGGCATGGACGACTACTACCTGCAGAATTTCATCGGCTATCCGCTGGACACCACGATCATGGTCGCGCACCTGATCTTCAGCGGCGCACTGGACGACTGCCCGGACCTGCGCATCGTGCTGCCGCATGCCGGCGGCTTCGTGCCCTACCAGATCGGCCGCTTCGACCATGGCTTCGAGGTGCGGGCAGAGGCGAAGAAGCACATCGCGCTGCATCCCACCGAGTACCGGCGCCGCTTCTGGTACGACTCGCTCGCGCACCTGCCGCAGTCGGTACGGCACCTGATCGACACCATGGGTGCGGACCGTGTCGTGATCGGTACCGACTGTCCGTTCGACATGGCCGACTTCGATCCGGTCGCCAACCTGGAGAAGATCCCGCGCCTCAGCGACGAAGAGCGGGAGTGGATCCACGGCCGCAGCGCGATGGCGCTCTTGAGCTGAGACGCACCGCCGGCGACGGCACGCATGCTTTGAAGAAGGAATCATCGATGAACAGTCTGAACCGCGACCGGTTGTTCGGCTTGCTGGCATCCCTCGGGATGATCACGGCAATGGCCGCAACCCAAGCCGGCGCTGCCGCGCCAGCGGGCATGGGCAACTTCCGCGACGGATTGTGGGAGATGACCATCCGTGCCGAAGTGCCCGGCACCAAGCCGATGCCGCCGGTCTCGCTGAAGAAATGCATCAGCGCGAAGGAGATCCAGGACCTGCAGGCCAAGGCAAGCAGGCCCCCGGGATCGGACCAGTGCAAGGTGTCCGACCAGCGCACCCAGGGCAGCACCACCAGCTGGAAGATGGAATGCACCGGCCGCGTGAAGATCGTCGGTGAAGGGTCGGTGACCAGCAGCGGCGACAGCTATACGATGCAGTCTTCGATGGTAATGACCGGTGCCGACGGCAAGGCGATGCAGGTCAGGAACGAACTGACCGGCAAGCGCCTCGGCGACTGCAAGCCCGGGACGCCATGATGAAACTCGACAACTACGACATCGAGATCGTCGTGCAGGGCTTCCCCGGCAAGGCGGTCTGCCATGGCGGCATGGGCTGGAGCTCGGTCGTGCTGATCCGCGGCGAGGGCCGGGTGGCGCTGGTCGACACCGGTTCGTTCGGCATGCGCCGGCTGCTGCGCGAGCGGCTCGCCGAACATGGCGTGAAGCCGGCCGACGTCACCGACGTGATCCTCACCCATTCCCACTACGACCACTCGGTGAACTTCACGCTGTTCCCGAATGCGCGCATCGTGATCGGTGCGGACGAGTTGAGCTGGGCCGCGGAACAGCCGTGGGGCGAGTCGCCGGTGCCCGAGCTGTATGTGCGCGAGCTGAAGCGCTGGCCGACGCTGGCCGCCGCCG
>JBIITW010000150.1:0-11864 GCA_044340265.1 Burkholderiales bacterium
TCACCGAACTGCACAAGCTCGGCGTCAAGGTGCATGAAGTCAGGCATGAAGGCGCAGGCCTGGGCATGGCCGACGGCTGGGCACGCACCACGCGCACGCCAGGCGTGGCCACGGCCACCTGCGGGCCGGGCGTGACCCAGCTCGCCACCGGCCTGGTGACCGCCGCGCGCGCCCGGTCGCCCGTCGTGGTGTTCTGCGGTGAACATCCGACCATCGACGAGGAATACATCCAGCACTTCGACCAGTCGCGTTTCGCGGCAGCTTGCGAAACAGGCTTCGTCCGGCTCGGTTCGCCGGAAGCCGCCGATGAAGTGGTGCGCAAGGCGTTCCACATGGCCAGGCTGGAGAGCCGGCCGGTCATGCTGAGTTGCCCGATGGACCTGCAGCAGAAGACCTTCGAGGACGATGAGCCCTACCGTCCTTCCCATTCGCTGTTCACGCGCGGCATCGTCCATCCCGACGCACGAGCACTGGAGCAGGCCGCGGACATCATCGCTGCCGCCCGCAGGCCGGTGATCATCGTCGGCCGCGGCGGCGAATGGTCGGGCGCAGGCGAGGCGATCCTTCGACTGGGCGATCGGATCGGCGCGCTGATCGCGACCTCGCTGATGGCCCGCACATTCCTCAACGAGACCGAATGGCACGCGGGCATCTCCGGAACGTATGCATCCAAGCCGGCGATCACCTTGTTCGAAGAAGCCGATGTCGTCATCGGCGTTGGCGCGAGCCTGAACCGCTACACCACGGAGCATGGCTACCAGTACCCGAACGCGCGCTATGTGCAGATCGACTGCGAACCGCATGTCATGATGAGTGGCGGCCGGTTCTCCGACTGCTACGTGCAGTCGGATGCGCGTGTCGCGGTCGAGGCGATCGATCGCCTGCTCGAGGCGCGCTCGGTCAGCCTCACCGGCTACCGGACACCCGAGGTCAGGGCGAAGCTGGTGGGCCACAACATCGACCGCAAGGTGTTCGAGCTCGATGCCGGCACGGTCGATCCCCGAGAGTCCGTGCTGGCCGTCGACGAACTCGTGCCGGCACATTTCGGCGTCCTGTCCGGCAGCGGCATGACACCGGGATTCGCCAACATGTTGATGACCCGGCGCCGAACCCTGGTGCAATCCGGGCATTTCTTCGGCTGCATCGGCCAGATGTTGCCCGCAGCCATCGGCGCGGTGGTGGCGACCGACAACAATCCTGCGGTACTGCTCGACGGCGATGCCAGCTTCATGATGCATCTGGCGGAGTTCGAGACCGTGGTTCGTTACAACCTGCCGCTGCTGGTGGTCGTGATGAACAACGAATGCCTCGGAGCCGAGTACTACAAGCTCGATGCCAAGTCGATGGACGTGAATACCGCGGTGATCACCTGCCCCGACCTGGGCGCCTTCGCCGTATCGATGGGCGCGCGTGGCAAGCTCGCGCGCAGCAACGAAGAACTGCGCGAGGCGGTCAAGGCCTGGGTAGCCAGCCCCGGGCCGATGATCATCGACCTTCGCATCTCACGTACCGTGCCCAGCGTACCGTACCGGCGCATCCATTACGGACTGGACGAATAGGCGAGTCTCATGACCATGATCACCGGAAGTCAGCTGGCGGCTGAAACCCTCAAGCGCATCGGGGTGGATACATTCTTCTTCCTGATGGGCGGACCGATGAACAACCTGCTCCGGGCCGCGCTGGGCCGAGGCTTGCGCGGCATCGACGTGCGACACGAGCAGGCGGCGGCGATGATGGCCCATGCCTATGCGCGCGTGTCGAACCGACCCGGACTGTGCATGGGTGCGTCCGGCCCGGGCACCATCAACCTGACCACCGGCCTGGCAACCGCCCTGGTCGATTGCAGCCCGGTTGTGGCCTTTGGTGGCGCGAGCCCGCTGAACGAGATCGGCACCGGTGCCTTCCAGGAAATCGACCAGGTGGCGATCATGCGGCCGGTCACCAAGTGGGCCGAGCGCGTCTACGAGACGCGACGCATCCCGGAAATGATCGATGCCGCATTCCGCCGGGCGGTTTCCGGCCGGCCGGGACCCGTCTATCTCGACCTTCCCGCCGACGTGCTGTACCAGGAAGTGGAGTCGGACACCGTGCACTGGCCCGACCTGGCGCATACGCTGCAACGCGCGCGCCCGCAGGGCGACAGCGATCTGGTCGAGCAGACCCTCATGCTGCTCGAGAAGGCCGAGCGCCCCGTCGTGCTCTCGGGCAGTGGCGTGTTCTGGTCGGGGGCGGAGGGTCGCCTGCGTGAATGGCTCGACCTGACCGGCATGCCGATCTATACGACCCCGCAAGGGCGCGGGGTCCTGCCGGAGGACCATCCGCATGCCTTCCTGAATGCCCGCGCAAGCGCGCTTCGCGAAGCCGATTTCATCCTGGTGGTGGGTACGCGACTCAACTACGTGTTCGGACGCGGATTGCCCCCGCGCATCTCGGCCGCCGCGAAACTGGTCCGCATCGATATCGATCCTGAGGAAATCGGTGCCGGTCATCGCGCCGATGTGGGGATCGTCGGCGATTGCCATGCCGTGCTGGGGCAATTGATCGAAGCGGCGCGGCCGCGGATCGAGGCGACACGGTTTGCCGCGTGGCGCGACCACCTCGGTCGCATCGATGAACCGAAGCGGGCGGCGCAGGAGTCGCGCATGGCAACCGATCAGGTGCCGATCCATCCGCTGCGGCTCTGTCGGGAGGTCAGGGACTACATGGACCGCGATGCGATTCTTGTCGTCGACGGCCAGGAGATCCTGAACTTCGGGCGGCAGTCGATCCCGACTTTCCTGCCACGTCACCGACTCAATTCGGGGACTTTCGGCACCATGGGCGTGGGGCTCCCCTTCGGACTGGGGGCCAAGGTAGCCAGCCCCGACAAGCAGGTCGTGGTGCTGCACGGGGACGGCTCGTTCGGCATCAACGGACTTGAACTGGATACCGCGGTGCGGCACCACATCCCGGTGCTGGTCGTCGTCAGTCTGAACGGTGGCTGGACGGCAGACCCGGCCGGTGACAAGCCTGGGCGGGATCTCGGTTACACGCGTTTCGACCTGATCGCGCGCGACCTGGGTTGCCATGGCGAGTTCGTCGAGAAGCCGCAGGACATCCGCGCCGCGCTGGAGCGCGCCGGTGCTGCCGTTGCAGCAGGGCAACCGGCACTGGTGAATGTCGTCACCGATTCGAAGGCGCGCGCCTCGACGGCGAAATTCACCCAGACCATGACCTGATTGCGGACAGGTACGGGCGCGGGTCATCGCCGCGCCCGCCATAGGCTCACTCCACCCGGATGTTCCCGGCCTTCACGACCCGCGACCACAGCGCGGTCTCCTCGGCCATGGTGCGTCCGAAATCCTCCGGGCTGCCGTGAGCCGGCTCGAAGCCGTCCGCGCGCAGCCGCTCCTGGAGTTCGGGGATGCGCACGATACGCCCGAGCGCCTGGTTCACGCGAGTGACGGTGTCGCGACGCACGGCCGCCGCCGTCCACATGCCGAACCACTGGGTGACGTCGTAGCCGGGCACCGTTTCCCCGATGGTCGGCAGTTCGGGCGCGGCGGGCGAGCGCTTCGCGCTGGTCACCCCCAGCGCGCGCACCTTGCCCGCACGGGCCTGCGGCAGCATCACGATCGCCGAGGCGAACAGCACCTGGATATGTCCGCCGACCAGGTCGTTCAACGCAGGGGCCTCGCTCTTGTAGGGCACGTGAGACATGTTCACCCGCGCGACCTGAAGGAAAAGCTCGCCGGCCAGATGCAAAGATCCGCCGGTGCCGGCCGATCCGAAGTTGATGGATCCGGGCTTCGCCCTGGCCAGTTCGATCAGGTCACGGACGCTGCCAGCCTTCACGCCGGGATGCACCCCCAGCACCAGCGGCCCGGTGGCCACGATGCCGATGGGCGCCACCGCCCGCGCCGGATCCCAGCTCAACTTGTAGAGGGCGAGCGAGGCCGCGTAGGCGGACGGCACGAAGGCGAGCGTGTAGCCGTCGGGCGCCGCCCTGACCACGATCTCGGCGCCGATCGTGCCCGCAGCACCCGGTCGGTTATCGACCACGAACGGCTGGCCGAGCATCTCTGCGAGACGCGCCCCGAACAGCCGGCCGAGGACGTCGGTCGCACCACCTGCCGCATACGGTACGACCATGCGTACCGGTCGCGAGGGCCAGCCCTCCGGCGACGACTGTGCCCAGGCGGAACCGGTCAGCGCCATGCAGGCGGCCAGGGCCGACACACGCCAGGCTTGCCGGCGCCACTCGACTCCGCCGTGGGCAAGCTCGATGTGCGCAAGGTTCGCGGCCGGGTCGGCGTATGCATGCGGCTGTTTGTCGAGCGAGAAACCCATCTTGTGTCTCCTCCGGGCAGCAGGAACAGCGATGACTCAACTTGAACCGACAAGAAACCGTTGACGGTGACGGAGATCGAAGGCCCGCCGACACTGCAGCCGCGAGTGATCGACAACCGCAGCGGCGCGGCAGGCCCCGTCGGCGCCGAGATCGGCGCGCGGTCCGTTCCCGATGGCTACACGCTGCTGATGACCAACCCGGGCTCGAATGTCAGGCAGCCGCTGGTGGATTGCGTTCGGCCCTGAAGCCGGGCGCACCCATCGAGACCCAGTTCGCCGAGGCAACCGCGACAAGCAGTTCGAGGAATACAAGCGGCAGCGCAAGCTCTGGCCGGGCGCTGGCAATCACGAGGCACAGCAGCGCAGCCGCCGGTATCGGGATGAGTCTCGTCGCGGCAAACCTGTTGAACTCCGCCCGATCTCGAAGGGTGCGGTAGTCGATGAACGAAAGGACTGGCGTCCGGCCTGCCCGCCAGACGAACAGCGTCAGGGCAACCGCGAGTACGAAGACCACGAGGTGAAGCTGGTTCATTCGGGATACCTCCAGACTGGATGCAAGGGTCAGGGGACCTGGATACCCGTTCGCAGATGCAGGACGGATGCGGCGGGCGGCCAGTCATTTCTGCTGCTACGCGCTGCGACGTTTCTCGCGCAGCAAGCCCGACAACGCCAGCCCGCGTACAGTGAGCAGCGCGCTGTCGGTTCCGTCATCGCTGGGCGAACACCCAGGCCACCAGCGAACGAAGTTCGGCGTCGTTGATCGCCGGATGGGGCGGCATCGGGATCGCCCCCCAGTCCCCGGCACCCCCTTCGCGAATGCGCCGTGCAACCCGGTCATCCCCGCCGGCCTCGCTGCCGAATCGGCGGGCCACCTCGCGGAAGCTGGGGCCCACCAGCTTGGCATCGACGGCGTGGCATCCGGTGCAGCCGTAGGTGGCGAGCAGCGCCTGCACGTCGCGCGCTCCGCCGGCTGCCGGCGCGGCGGGCGCAGCAGCCGCGGCCGTGCCGGCCGGCCGCGGACGCGGACTGCCGTCGTCGTTGCGCCCGTAGAAGGTGAACAGGTAATCCACGATCGGCGCGACCTCGCCGGCTGCCACCGGCGCGCCGCGCTTGATCATCAGCTCGGTGTTCTCCAGCCACTCGGCGCGCGTCAGGCGCGACCGGGTGATGTGCTGAGCCTCGTGGCAGATCACGCAGCGCTGCATGGTGAGTTCCATGCCCGGACCGGGCACCAGCGTGGGCTCGGGCTTGGCCGGGGCCTGTGCGGCGATCGGTGCACTGGCCAGCAGGACTGCGATGAACATCGAGCCCAGGAAGGCCGGGGCGTGCACGCCCCGGCGGACAAAGCATCCCGGCATTGCTCAGGCCTCCACCGTGAAGCCGACGCGATGCACGCCGTTCCAGTAATAGCCCAGCGGATTCCACGCAGGCAGGAACGGCTGGGCGTTGCCGCGATCATCGGTGGCACGCGCCAGTACCGTCTGGTACCCGCTCTTCTCGGGGAAATAATCGAGGCTGAAACGGCGCCAGGCGTAGCGATCGCCGCGCCGGTCGAGGGATGCACGCTGCCAGGTCACGCCCTCGTCGAACGAGAGATCGACGCGACGGATCGACGACTCGCCGACCCAGGCCCGACCCTCTATCGGCACGACCTGCCCCCGGCGGTACCGGGCGTTCGGGCCGGGGAAGGTGATCATCGACTTGACCGGCCAGTCTTCGGTGCTGAGCGCATCGGCCGGCATCTTGTCGCCCGGGGCGACCGGGGTGCCCGGAATGCGGTAGCTGTCGTCCATGTAGGTGCCCTTGAACGGCGCAGGCAGCACCTCGATCGCCGTCACCCACTTGATCGATGCGGAGCCAACCCAGCCGGGGACCATGCTGCGCATCGGCGCGCCGTGCACCGGGGTGAGCGCCTCGCCGTTCATTCCGGTGGCGATCATGGTGTGGCGCTCCATGGCCTTGGCCATCGGGATCGACCGTACCACCGGCGGGATGGTCGGCAACGGGCCCCGGTCCACGCCCAGGAACGCCACATGCACCGCACCATTGCGCACGCCAGCCATGCGCAGGATGTCGGCCAGGCTGACGCCCGACCACTTCGGACAGCCCATGCCGCCCGTCTCCGACCACGGCGTTCCGCGCGGCGTGGGACGGAACGCGGTGCGCCCGGAGCCGGCGCACTCGAGCATCGCCTGCTGCTCCCAGACGTTCATCTTGCGCAGGTCGTCCAGCGTGAGGGTCAGTTCGCGATCGACAAGCCCGCGGACGGTCAGCACATGCTTCGACGCGTCGACCTCGGGCGTATTGAGGTTGTTGCGCACGAACATGCGCCGCGTCGGCGTCACCAGGAAGTTGTGGTGCTCGGCAGGTACGCTGCCAGTCAGCGGACGCTCGGAGTGGATCGCCAGCACCGAGTCCTTGCCAGCCATGACCGCGGCGTTCGGGATGCCGGCCCCGGCATCGGCGGGCGCCTGCGCCGCTGCCGAGCCGGCGATCGCGCTGCCACCGAGCACCGCGCTCGCCTGCGCGACTCGGGCGAGGAACGCGCGACGGGTGGCGTGCAGGCGCTCGAGGGATGCACTCGCGCGAGGGGGCGTCTGGTCCATGGTCTATCCTCCTGGTTGATCGCGGGTCTGAAACGAACGGGCATGCCTCATCGGCAAGCCCTGCCGCTGTTTTCACGCTGCACGAGCGTGTACGGATGAATGCCATCCGCTGGAAAATTGTACCTGTAACCGCCCGTCAACCGTTGCTGGTGGAACCCTCGATCAGGCCACCGTCTTCGGCGCTCGGTACACGGATCGACGGCCTCCCACTTCAACGTCTATCATCTGACGCCGGCCGAAGAACCCGAGTCACTGTTGCAGGTGACGCTCGAACCGCGCCGAGCGCACACGAAGGAGGAGAACATGAGGCTCGAATTTGCCGCGGCTGCCATGCTGATGTCCGTCCTGCTGCCAGGTGCGCCCGCGCACGCCCAGCAGAAGGCCGGCGACTTTCCGACCCGTGCCGTGCGCCTGGTCGTGCCCTATCCGCCCGGCGCATCGAACGACATCGTCGCGCGGCTGCTCGGGCAGAAGCTGTCCGAGGCCTGGGGCCAGCAGCTGGTGATCGACAACCGCAGCGGCGCGGGAGGCCTGGTCGGCGCCGAGATCGTCGCGCGGTCCATTCCCGATGGCTACACGCTGCTGATGACCAACCCGGGCTCCAACGCAATCAACTTCGCGCTGCGCGCGAAGACACCCTATCGCCCGGAGGACTTCGCCTCGGTGACACTGCTCGGCTGGTCGCCGATCATGCTGCTGACCAGCGCGGCGTTCCCGGCAACGAACATGAACGAGCTGATCGCGATCGCCAGGGCGAAGCCGGGCCAGCTTTCAGGCGGTTCTTCGGGCACGGGCGGCAGCAGCCACCTCGCGCTCGAGTTGTTCAAGATGCTCTCGGGCACCGACATCCTGCACGTGCCGTACAAGGGTGCCGCACCGGCAATCACCGACATGATCGCAGGCCAGGTGAGCATCATCTTCACCACGCCGGTCACCGCGCAGGGGATGATCCGCGCGGGCAAGATCAAGGCACTCGCGGTCGCGGGCGACCGGCGGCTCGACGTGTTCCCCGACGTGCCCACCACCAGCGAACAGGGGATGAAGGGCTACGACGTCAACATCTGGTTCGGCATCTCCGCGCCCGCCGGTACGCCGCGCCCGCTGGTCCTGCGGATCGCCCGCGACCTGCACGCGGCCGTCGCGTCGGCCGACGTGAAGGAACGTTTCGCCGGACTGGGCCTGGAGCCGAGGGTCAGCACCCCCGAGGCGTTCGACCGCATCATCCGCGAGGACATCGAGCGGTGGAGCAAGGTGGTGAAGGCGGCGAAGCTCGCACCGTAAGGTGTCGCAGGTGTCGCCCGTGCGCGGCCATCGTCGGCGGTGGTCAACGCCTGTCGAACCCCAGCACGGTCTGCGCGCCCAGCAACCCTTCGGCAAACGTCACGTCGACCTGCACTGACGTTGCGTTTCCAAGGCTTTCGTACAGTGCTTCCGAAATGAAGTAGCGGCCGGAGAGCCGCGCGTGCGTGCCGCCATCGGCACGAAGCCAGGCCCAATGGTAGAGGTCGCGGCTCTTGCTGGCGTGCGTCACCTCGGTCCGCTCCAGCGCCATCCGCACGGTCACGTGGTTGCGCTGGACAGAGCCATTGATGCTGGGAAGCACGCCCACCGACCATACGGGCCATCCCATCAGGCCGGTCAGCGCGCACATCAATGCGACGAACTGGCGCGCCTTGCGATCTTCGACGCGCCCGACGGCGTGATGCCAGACCGCCCAGGCAGTGATCAGGGTCGTCAACAATCCCGCCAGCTTCAGGCCGGACCCGGGCGCCAAAGCGCGCGGCCATCGGTCGCCAACCAGCAGCAGCAACCCGAAGGTGAGCAGGATCGGCACCGCAAACGGCAGCAAGCCCTTCAGAAGCACGCCCTGGCCCACCGTGGCGCGATCCGTCCTGTTCTTGATCCTGGTTCTGGTCCTGATCATTCAGGCTTTATAGCAACGATTTCCTGTTTCGCCACGCCGCCTGCAGCTGAAGGCAACCCGCTGCACCGCGAGCAGCATCGTGCCGCGCCTATAATGACTGCGCCATCCAAGAGCAACCAGCCGGAGGACCGCCCGTGAAACCGACGAACCTGATCGTCATCCTGTCTGACGAGCACAACCCGAAGGTCGCGGGCTACGCCGGCCACCCGATCGTGCAGACGCCGAACCTGGATCGTCTCGCGGCCCGCGGCACCCGCTTCAGCAGCGCATACACCAACTGCCCGATCTGCGTGCCGGGCCGGGCCAGCCTCGCCACCGGCCGCCATGTGCACGAACACCGCTGCTGGGACAACGCGATCGCCTACGAAGGCTCGCCGCCGAGCTGGGGACACCGCACGATGGCCGCCGGGCATCGCACGGTGTCGATCGGCAAGCTGCACTACCAGGATTCCGACCCCCGCCGCAACGGCTTCGATGAAGAGATCCTGCCGATGCATATCGTCAACGGCGTCGGCGACCTGCTCGGCCTGATCCGCGACGAGCTGCCCAAGCGGGTCGGCGCGATGAAGCTCGGTCCCGAGGCGGGCCCGGGCGAATCGGACTACACCCGCTACGATCGCGACATCGTCACCGCCACGCGCAGGTGGCTGCGCGAGGAAGCGCCGAAGCACAAGGACCAGCCATGGGTGCTCTATGTCGGTTTCGTCGCGCCGCACTTCCCGCTGATCGCACCGCAACAGTTCTACGACCTGTACCCGCCCGCTTCGCTGCCCTGGCCGAAGATGTACGGCAAGGACGAACGGCCGAAGCATCCGTTCATCGACCAGCAGCGCTGGTCGATGTGCTTCGACGAGGGCTTCACCGGCGATGACATGGTGCGCCGTGCGCTCGCCGGCTACTTCGGCCTGACCAGCTTCCTCGACGACAACATCGGGCAGGTCCTCGGCACGGTCGAGGAACTCGGGCTGTGGTCGAACACGCGCGTGCTCTATTCGTCCGACCATGGCGACAACCTCGGCGCGCGCGGGCTGTGGGGCAAGTCGACGATGTACGAAGAATCGGCCGGCATCCCGATGCTGCTTGCCGGCCCGGGCATCCCGGAAGGGGCCCGGGTCGACGCACCGGTGTCGCTGGTCGACGTTTTCCAGACGACGCTCGATTCGCTCGGCGTACCAGCGCATCCGGACGATGCCGACCTGCCCGGGCATTCGCTGGTCGCGATGGCAAATGGAGCACGTCCCGAGCGCACGGTGCTGTCCGAGTACCACGCGGCCGCCTCGCCGTCCGGGTCGTTCATGATCCGGCACGGACGCTACAAGTACATCCATTACGCGGCCTTCCGCGACTTCGTGCCGCCGCCGATGCTGTTCGACCTCGAGGCCGACCCGGAAGAGACGGTGGACCTCGCCGGCGATCCGGCCCATGCCGATGTACGTGCGCAATGCCTTGCTGCGCTGAAGAAGATCGTCGATCCGCAGGCGGCCGATGCACTGGCCCGCGCCGACCAGCAGGTGTACATCGACCGGCATGGCGGCCGCGACGCGATCCTCGGCCTGGGCACGTTCCGCTACACGCCGCCGCCCGGCGTGGATCCGCAGTACTTTGCCAAGGCCCCCTGAACGGAGGACGCGATGCGCGCATCCATCACCGTACTGCCGGGGCTGGCCGCGTTCGCCCTGACCGCGGCCATGCCTGTCGTTGAAGCGGCGGAGCAGGCATGGCCGGCGCGGCCGATCCGCTTCATCATCAACGCGGCGCCGGGCGGCGCGCCGGACATCATCGGCCGGCTGGTGGCCGCCCCGCTGGCCGAGCGCCTCGGGCAGCAGATGGTGGTCGACAACCGGGCGGGCGCGAGCGGCATCATCGCCGCCGAACTGGTCGCGCGTGCCGCCCCCGACGGCTACACCGCGCTGCTGGCGACGACCACGGTGTTCGCGATGCTGCCGGCGATGCATCCGAAGCTGCCCTACGACGTCGAGCGCGACTTCGCGCCGGTGAGCCTGATCGCCTCGGCGGCGAACGTGGTGGTGGTCAACGGCGCGCTGCCGGTGAAGAACGTCGCCGACCTGGTCGCCCTGGCGAAGACCCGGCCACTGCTCTATGCCTCGGCCGGCACCGGCACGCCGGCCCACCTCGCCGGAGAGATGATGAATCTCGCCGCCGGCCTGAAGATGGGCCATGTGCCCTACAAGGGCGCCGGTCCGGCACTGGCCGACGTGCTGGGCGGCCAGGTGCACCTGATCATCACCTCGCCGATCGCGGCGATGCCGCATGTGCCCGGCGGGCGGGTGCGACTGATCGCCACCACGGGCACGGCCCGCGACCCGATGCTGCCTGACCTGCCACCGGTTGCCGACACCCTGGCAGGCTACGAGATCACCCAATGGTGGGGCATGGTGGTACCGGCGAAGACACCACGGCCGCCGGTGCAGCGGCTGAACCGGGAACTGAACGCGATCCTCGCGCAGTCAGACGTGCGAGATCGCCTGACCCAGCAGGGCGCAGTGCTGCATGGCGGGACGCCGGAACGTTTCGCACAGTTCATCGCGACTGAACGCATGCGGCTGGGCAAGATCATCCGCCAGGCCGGGATCGTCCTTCGCGACTGATCCAGGGCGATGGACGCCCGTGGCTGCCCGCGCGCGGACGGCCCGAAGGCACGCGCGACGGGCCTGCCTTCGGGCTATCCTCGGGAAAATCCATTCCTGACAACGGAGACGCGCAATGAAGACACGAATCCCGGCCGCCACGGCCGTCGTCGCCGCGGTCGCGCTGACCACGGCCATTCCTGCCTTTGCCCAGGCCTTCCCTTCGCGCCCGGTACGCATGATCGTCGGCTTCCCGCCGGGCGGTGCCACCGACCTGGTCGCGCGCATCCTGCAGCCGAAGCTGGCCGATTCGTTCGGCCAGCAGGTCGTGGTGGACAACCGGCCGGGCGCCAACGGCGTGATCTCGCTCGAGATCCTGTCGCGCAGCGATGCCGACGGCCACAGCGTCGCCTTCGG
>JBIITW010000356.1:0-2965 GCA_044340265.1 Burkholderiales bacterium
GGCCCGGGGCTTCCCGCGGCAAGGCAACGTCAGCGACACACGATGCGCAGGACCCTTGATCGGGTCGACAGGAGGAGCAATGGCAGGTTTCACCGGGAGTATCGGGCGTGCCGTCGAGCGGCGTGTCCGCGCAGGTTCGGGTCGCGCCGTCGGCGGATTGATCGTGGCCTGCGCCCTGCTGGGCATCGCCCCGGCAGCCTTCGCGCAGGCGAAGGGTGCGACCGCCTCCGAAGCCTTTCCGATCCGGCCGATCCGCCTGATGGTCCCTTTCGCGCCCGGCGGGCCGACCGACTTCATCGCGCGCGTGATCGCCGGCCGCCTCGCCGATCGGCTCGGCCAGCCGGTCGTGGTCGACAACCGCGCCGGTGCCTCGGGCAATATCGCGATCCAGACGGTCGCCAAGGCGGTGCCCGATGGCCACACGCTGCTGTTCTCGAGCAGCAACCTGGTGTCCAACCCGCTGCTGTCGGCCGTGCCGCCGTTCGATCCGGTGCGCGACTTCGCGCCGATCTCCTATGTCGCGGTATCGCCGAACATCGTGTTCGTACACCCGTCGGTGCCTGCGAAGAATGCCGCCGAGCTGGTGGCGCTCATCCGTTCGCAGCCCGGGAAGTTCAGCTTCGGTACGCCGGGAGCGGGAACCACGCCGCACATCGCCTGCGAGGCACTGCGACTGGCCGCCGGCGTGGACCTGCAGCACGTGCCCTACAACGGCGCTGCACCCGTGGTGTCCGCGGTGCTCGGCAACCAGATCCCGATCGGCTGCACTGCGTTGCCGCCGACGGTCAGCCATGTGAAGTCCGGCGCGCTGCGGGCGATCGCCGTGACCAGTGCCCGGCGCAGCGCCGTGCTGACCGACGTGCCCACGCTCGTCGAGAGCGGCTTCCCCAGCGTGATCGCCGACAACATGCAGGCGCTGCTCGCCCCGGCGCGCACGCCGCCGGCCGTGGTGCGCCGATTGAATGCCGAGGTGAAGGCGATCCTCTCCGAGCCGGACGTGCGCGATCGCCTGCTGGCCGTCGGATTCGACCTGCATGCGAGCACGCCCGAAGTCCTGGCGCGCATCGTGCGCGAAGAGACCGAGCGTTATGCGAAGACCATCCGCGCCGCCGGCATCAAGGTAGACCAGTAGCCTTCGACAAACCAGAGGCGTCACCCATGTCCGGACAGATCCTGATCGTAGGTGCAGGCGCCATCGGCGGCATGCTCGCCGGCTATCTCGGCGCGGCCGGCCGCGATGTGGCGGTGTTTGCGCGTGGCGAGACGGCGCGCACGATCGCCGCGCGCGGCATCCGCGTGGTCAGCCCCGACAAGGCCGAGGTCCATGCCCGGCCGCGTGTCTTCGATGGCAGCGCGCCGCTGGCCCCGGCCAGCATCGTGATCTTCGCCACCAAGGCGTTCTCGCTCGGTGCCGCGCTGGCGCAGGTGCGTGGCGCGATCGGGCCCGATACGCTGGTCGCACCGGTGGTCAACGGGGTTCCGTGGTGGTTCGGCACGGCAGGACAGCCAGTCCGTGCGGTAGACCCGCGCGGTGAACTGGCCGCGGCCGTCGGCCCTGATCGACTGGTCGGGGCGGTGACGTACTCGCCTGCCTGGCGCAGTCTCGAGCAGGCGACCTGGACGCAGACCGTCCCCGGGCAACTCACCGTGGGGCCGGTCATCGCCGGTGGCGATCCCGCTGCCGCTGCGAAGGTGGCGCAGGTGTTCGAGGGCTCCCCCTTCCAGGCGGTGGTGAGCAGCGACATCCGGCGCGCGGTCTGGAGCAAGCTGGTCACCAATGCGGCGTTCAACACCCTGTGCGCCCTCACCGGCGGCCGGCAGTGCGATGTCGCGCGAGACGCCGCCACCGGACCGATCGGCGAGGCCATCATGCGCGAGATCGAAGCGCTGGCGCTGGCGACCGGGTCGGGCATCACCGGCGACGTCCCGACCAAGCTCGCCCAGGCCAGGGACACCGGCATCCACAAGCCGTCGACGCTGCAGGACTTCGAGGCCGGACGCGAGATCGAGATCGGCGCACTGGTCGACGCCCCGCTCGAACTGGCCGAACGCTGCGGTGTCCCGATGCCGGAACTGACCCGCATCGGCGCGCTGCTGCGCCTCAAGGCGTCCGTCGCCGGCCTGCTTCCCGTCACCACCTAGCAACCGCGCGGACATCCGGGTCCGTAATCCGGGTCAGAGACGAATTTCCCCCGGGAAATTCGTCTCTGACCCGGATTACGGCGCGCTACGGGTTGAGCACGATGCCGAAGGTCTTGCCGATGCGTTCGTAGGTCTCGAACTGCTCGCGCACGAAGGTGGCGGTGTCGGCGGGCGAGCGGATCTGCGGTACCGAGCCGATCTTCTCGGTGGCGCGGATCCAGTCCGGGTCCTTTGCGACCTGGGCCATCACCTTGCTCCAGAAGGCGACCTGCTCCTTCGACATGTTCGGCGGTCCGAACAGGGCGCTCCAGCCGACGATGCGTTCCATCGCCTCGGCGCCGATCTCGCGTGCGGTCGGCACGTCAGGCAGTTCCTTGTAACGCTCCGGCAGCGTGACCATCAGCGCGCGCAGCTTGCCGGCCTGCACCTGCGGGTTGGCCGGGCCGAGGTTGCCGCAGCCGAAGTCGACCTGCCCGGACAGGATCGCGATCGCGGCGTCGCCGCCGCCCTTGAACGGCACCTGGATCGCAGCATCCTTGCCGAGCTTGAACACGTCGAACATCATTTGCGGCCCCATCTCGTGGATGGTGCCGAAGCCGGCTGTGCTGTAGGTCAGCTTCTTCGGATTCTTGCGGATCGCGTTGACCAGGTCGTCCAGCGTGCGATGCGGCGAATCGGCGCGCACCAGGCAGACATACGGATTGAGTTCGAGCAGCCCGAGGAAGGTGTAGTCGTTCCACCGGTAGCCGAGCTTGGGCGCGAGCGCCGGCAGCACGGCCTGCGAGCCGACCCGTGCCAGCAGCAGGGTGTAGCCGTCCGGCGT
>JBIITW010000151.1:0-11832 GCA_044340265.1 Burkholderiales bacterium
GATGCTGCAAGCGCGAGCGTCCTGCGCCGCGCACTGTGGATCGTCGGTTGCATCCGCTCGGTCATGGCTCCTCCGTCCGGCGCTTGGCGCCTGTTCATGGATGGACCCAAGGGTACCGCGTTATCACCTGGCCGGAACCGGCGCGGCGCGCGCAGCCAGCAGGCATGCCGCCGCCGCCAGCCCGTCCGCTGCCGCGCCGGCGGAGGCGTCGATGGCGATGGCAAAGGCAAGTTCATCCGCCTGCAGTGGCTGCACGGTCCTGAACTGGTGCTCGAGGACGGCGAGTCCGGCATCCGACGCGTCGTGCCCGGACTGCGCACGCGCGGCGACACGGTCGCGCAGTTCCGGCCTGGGTGCGTCGAAGGAGAGGATCGCGAACGGCACCTGCAGCCGCTCGGCAAGCCGGCGGAAACGATCCCTTTCGAGGCGCTGCAGGAAGGCGGCATCGACAATCACCGGAAAGCCGCCGTCGAGCGCAGCGCGGGCGACCGACTCCAGCCGGTCATAGGCCTGGCGGGAGGCAGTCTCGGCATACAGGCCGGCACCGGGCGCGCCGCCCGCACCACCGCGATCCAGCGCGGCCAGGCCGGCCAGCCGCTTGCGCTCGACATCGGAGCGCACGCGTACCGCGCCGATGCGCTCGAGCAGCCATGACGCGCCCCGCGATTTGCCCGATCCCGACAACCCGTGCGTGATGATCAGCATCGGCTGCGGCCGCGACAGCGCTGCGGCCAGGGCGACATACCCCGCCTCTTCCTGCTGCAGGCGTATTGCTTCGGCGCTGTCGCGCTGCGACTGCGCCAGCCGCAGCGTGGCGACCTTGGCCCGCACCAGCGCCCGGTAGCACAGGTAGAAGCGCAGCCCGGGCAGCGAATCGTAGTCGCCGGTCGCGGCCAGCCAGGCGTCCAGCAGGCGCCAGCCGAGGTCGGCCCGGCCGCGGTCGGCGAGGTCCATCACGATGAACGCGATCTCGGCGGCGACGTCGATCCAGCGCAGATCGGGGTTGAACTCGATGCAGTCGAACACGCACGGCTCGCCTTCCACCCACGCGATGTTGCCCAGATGCAGGTCCCCATGGCATTCGCGCACATGGCCACCGCTGCGCCTCGCCTCGAACCAGGCAGCGAGCCGCCGGTGTTCGCGCCTGGACCAGCGGGCGAGGCGGGCCAGCGTGGCGCGCTGTCCCGGGTCGCGCACCGCCTTCGACAGTGCATCGAAATTGGCGCGCACCGGAGCCCGGACGGCCTGCCGCGTGCCGAAGCCGGCACCCGGGCCCGCGACCTCGATGGCGCCATGGAAGCGTGCAATCGTCGCGGCAACCGCGTCGATCATCGCCGGCGTGAGGCGACCTTCGGCCAGCCTGCGGTCGAGCAGGTCGTCCGGATCGAACGCCCGCATGTGGACGGCATGCTCGACCACCGGTCCGTGCGGGGCGCGATCCTCGCCGGGCGCCACGATCATGGCCCGGCTGCCATTCCAGCAGACCGCCACGACCTCGAGGTAGATGGCCGGTGCCAGTCGCCGGTTCAGGCGTACTTCCAGTTCACAGCATTCACGCCGCCGTTCGAGCGTGCCGAAGTCGAGGAACCCGAGGTCGAGCGGCTTCTTCAGCTTGTAGGCATGGCCACCGCCGACCAGCACCTGGGAGATATGCGTCTCGATGACCCGCACCGGCGCGTCCAGCGGATGCGGATACGTCGCGGGATCGCACAGTGCGCGCACCAGCGTGTCGAGCGACGGCAAGGCAGGCGCTCCGGACGCAGGACGCGCGGCTTCTTCCGGCGCGGGGCCCGTCATGGTCGACTCGCCCCGCGGCCAGCCCAGGTCAGGTCAGGCGGCTCAGCGGTCGACGCGCACCCCGGCCGCCTTGATCACGCGGCCCCAGCGTGCGATCTCGTCCTTGATGAATGCACTGAACTGCTCCGGCGTCGACGACCGCGCTTCGCCGCCGGCAGCCGTGATGCGGTCGCGCACCTCGGGCGATTCGACCGCAGCGATCGTTTCCTTGCTCAGCCGGGCAACGACCGTCTTCGGCAGGCCGGCGGGCCCGCCGATGCCCGCCCAGCTGGTCGAGCGGAAACCCTTGTAGCCGGATTCGTCCATCGTCGGCACGTCGGGCAGCTGCGGAGAGCGCTTCTCGCTGCCCACCGCCAGCGCCTGGATGCGCCCGCCCTTGATGTGCCCGAGGCTGGCCGGCATGTTGACGAACATGAAGTCGAGCCGGCCACCGAGCATGTCGGCGATCGCCGGGCCGCTGCCGTTGAACGGGACATGGGTCGGATCGATCTTCGCCACGCTCTTGAACAGTTCGAGCGTCAGGTGCGGCGTGGAGCCGATGCCGGTCGATGCTGCATTGGTCGCGTTCGGTTTCGAACGGACCAGCGCGACGAGTTCAGCCACGGTCTTCGCACCCTTGCTGCTGGTGACCAGCACGTTGGGCGTGGTCCCGATCAGGCCTATAGGAATGAAATCGCGATCGGTATCGAACGGCAGCTTCGACACCAGGTTCAGGTTCAGCGAAAAACCGGTCGACAGCGTGACCAGGGTATGGCCGTCCGGCACCGCCTTGGCGACGATGCTGTAGGCGAGCGCGCCGGCCGCCCCCGGCCGGTTGTCCATCACCATCGGCTGGCCGAGCGCCTCGCTCATCTTCGGCGCCACTGCCCGGACCATCTGGTCGGACAGCCCGCCTGCGGAGAAGTCGACGATCATCCGGATCGGACGATTCGGGTAGGACTCGGCCGTGCGCGACTGTGCGTGCACCTCACCAGGCGGCAGGGCCACCGCCATGGCGGCGAGCATCGGAACCACGCTCGTCGTGACGAGCGTCAGGACGCCCGCCACGCGGCGCGCATGGCCGGTTGCGCATTCGTTCGGTTGCCGCATGGTGGTGCCCTCCGGAAGGTCAGAACGGGATGTCGTCCTCGAAATCGTCGAAGCCTGCGCCGCCGCCCTTGGCCGGTGCAGGCTTGCCGCGCGCGGCGCCACCGCCACCGCCACCGCCAGACGACGAACGGGACTCGCCTTCGCCCATAGAGTCGCCACCGCCCATGCGGTCGCCGCCCGGGGCGCCTGCCCCGCTCCGTCCGCCGAGCAACTGCATGCTGTCGGCAACGATCTCGGTGGTGTAGCGCTCGATGTTCTCCTTGTCGGTCCACTTGCGCGTGCGCAGGCGGCCCTCGATGTAGACCGGCGAACCTTTCTTCAGGTACTCACCTGCGACCTCGGCGAGGCGGTTGCGCAGGGTGACCCGATGCCACTCGGTCTCTTCCTTCTTGTCACCGGACGCCTTGTCCTTCCAGGCGTAGGTCGTCGCCAGGTTCAGGTTGCACAGTGCGTTGCCGTCGGGCATGTAGCGCACGTCGGGGTCGCGACCGAGGTTGCCGACCAGGATGACCTTGTTCACAGATGCCATTGAATACCTCCGCTACGTGCGTGATGTTTGGCGCTCAGGCCTTGGATGGGTTTGCGTCGGGTGCCGCGTCGGCGGCCGGATCATGCGCACTGGCCGGGCGTCCCGGGGAACGCATGCCCGCCGCGATCGCCAGCCATGCAGCGGTCAGCAGGATACCGAACCAGAGCACGGCGCCCAGCCCCAGAGTCTGAGCGAGAATGCCGCCCAGTGCGCCGCCCAGAAAGATGCCCAGGAACTGGATACTGCTGTACACCCCGATGGCAGTGCCGCGCAAGGGGCGGGGCGCGAGCCGCGACACGAGCGACGGCAGCAGCGCTTCCAGGACATTGAAACCGATGAAGAAAGCCGCCAGCGCGAGACCGGTGCCCAGCACCGAATCGAGCGTCAGCAGGAAGCCGCCGAGCGAGCCCAGCGTCAGCACGACGCTCGCCAGGAACACCTGCTTCACGCGCTGCCGGCCCTCGGCATAGCCGATCGCGGGCACCAGCACGGCGAAACTCGCCAGCATCGCCGGCCAGTAAACATGCCAGTGGTCCGCCACCGGCATGCCGGCGTCACGCAGCGACACCGGCACCACGAGGAACAGCGCGGTCAGCAGGGCATGCAGCACCAGCACGCCGAAATTGATCCGGCGCAACTCCGGGATCGCGAATACCGCCCCGAGGTCGGACCAGAAGCGTCCCCGCACCGGACGCCGGGTTTCATCCGGCGCCGCCTCGGCGTCCGTGGCACGCGCCGGCGGCTCGGGCACCAGGAAGCGGACGACGCCCAGCGCCAGCAATGCGAGCACGCCAGTCATCGCGAAGATGCCCGACAGGCCGATGGCTGCATTCAGCGGCGGGCCGGCGATCATCGACACCGCGAAGGCGATGCCGATGGTCGAGCCGATGATCGCCATCGCCTTCGAGCGCTGCGAATCGCGGGTGAGGTCCGCGGTGAGCGCGATCACCACGGCGGAGATCGCCCCGGCCCCCTGCAGCGTGCGGCCGAGGATGACCAGCCAGATGTCGGCCGCCGATGCCGCGACGAAACTGCCCAGCGCGAACAGCAGCAGCCCGAAATACATGACCGGCTTGCGTCCGAACCGGTCCGACGCCCAGCCGAACGGGATCTGCAGGATCGCCTGCGTCAGGCCATAGATGCCGATCGCGATGCCGATCAGGATGCGGTTGTCGCCCCCGGGCAGGCGCTCTGCGTAGACGGCGAACACCGGCAGGATGATGAACAGCCCGAGCATGCGCAGCCCGTAAAGGACGGACAGGGCCAGGCTCGCGCGCCATTCGAGGGCATTCATCGACAGCGCGGCAGCACTGCGGGTCTGGCGGGGTTCGATGCGTGCACGGTCACGGAAGACTTGTGGATGGGTGACTCGGTTATAGTAACAGGTTGCCTTTTTCACACGGCGTGGCTGGCAGGGCGGTTATGGCAGGCGATACGGCAAGCGATACAGATCAGGGAAGCAACGGCTACATCCGCATCCGGGGGGCACGCACGCACAACCTGCGCAACGTGAACCTCGACCTGCCACGCAACCGGCTGGTGGTGATCACCGGGCTGTCGGGTTCCGGCAAGTCATCGCTCGCCTTCGACACGCTGTACGCGGAAGGGCAGCGGCGCTACGTGGAGTCGTTGTCGGCCTATGCCCGGCAGTTCCTGCAGGTGATGGAGAAGCCCGATGTCGACCTGATCGAAGGCCTGTCGCCCGCGATATCGATCGAGCAGAAATCCGGCAGCCACAATCCGCGCTCGACGGTCGGCACGATCACCGAGATCCACGACTATTTGCGCCTGCTGTTCGCCCGCGTCGGCCAGCCGTTCTGTCCCGAGCACGACGCGCCGCTGGCCGCGCTCAGCGTGTCGCAGATGGTCGACCATGTACTGGCGCTGCCGGCCGAGACGAGCCTGATGATCCTCGCGCCGCTGCTCGCCGATCGCAAGGGCGAACAGCGCGAACTGCTGTCCGAACTGCGGGCACAGGGGTTCGTGCGCGTGCGCATCGACGGCGAGGTGTTCGACATCGACGAGGCGCCGAAGCTCGCCAGGAACCGCAAGCACAGCGTCGACATCGTGGTCGACCGCCTGAAGGTGCGCGAGGACCAGCGCCAGCGGCTCGCCGAATCCTTCGAGATGGCGCTGCGCCATGCCGACGGGCGCGCGATCGCGCTCGAAATGGACTCCGGCCGGTCGCACCTGTTCTCGTCGCGCTTCGCCTGCCCGGTCTGTGGCTGGTCGATCCCGGAACTCGAACCGAGGCTGTTCTCGTTCAACAACCCGGTCGGCGCCTGCACGCGCTGCACCGGCCTGGGCACCGAACCGTTCTTCGACCCGCGGCGCGTGGTTGCATTCCCGGAACTGTCGCTCGCGTCGGGCGCGATCAAGGGCTGGGACCGGCGCAACGCGTTCTTCTTCCAGATGCTGCAGAGCCTGGCGAAGCACTACGGTTTCGATGTCGAGGCGCCGTTCGAGTCGCTGCCCGAGGACGTGCGCGCGAAGATCCTGCACGGATCGGGTGACGAACCGATCCGCTTCCACTACCCGGCCGAGAAGGGCGCGAAGCAGTACCGCGAACATGCCTTCGAGGGCATCGTGCCCAACCTGGAACGCCGCTACCGGGAGACCGAATCGCCAGTGGTGCGCGACGAGCTCGCGTCCTACCAGAGCGTGCGTCCATGCCCCGACTGCGGCGGGACGCGGCTGCGCAAGGAGGCCCGCTGCGTGCGCATCGCCGACCGCGCGATCTACGACATCGGGCGCATGCCGCTGCGCGACGCAGTGCAGTTCTTCGATACGCTGCAGCTCGAGGGCGCCCGGCAGGCGATCGCGGAACGGATCAACCGCGAGATCGGCAACCGGCTGGGTTTCCTGGTCAACGTCGGGCTCGACTACCTGTCGCTCGATCGTTCCGCCGATACGCTGTCGGGCGGCGAGGCACAGCGGATCCGGCTGGCAAGCCAGGTCGGATCAGGCCTGACCGGCGTGATGTACGTGCTGGATGAACCCTCGATCGGCCTGCACCAGCGCGACAACGCGCGGCTGCTGGGCACCCTCGCCCACCTGCGAGACATCGGCAACTCGGTGATCGTGGTCGAGCACGACCAGGATGCGATCCTTGCCGCCGACCATGTGGTGGACATGGGACCGGGCGCGGGAGTGCACGGTGGCGCAGTCGTCGCCGAGGGCACGCCCGCGCAGGTGCAGGCCAACCCGGACTCGATCACCGGTCTTTACCTGTCGGGCAAGCGGTCGATCGCCGTCCCGTCCCGGCGCAACCGTCCGCAGCGCGGCCAGTGGCTGAAGCTCTCGGGCGCGCGTGGCAACAACCTGCAGGATGTCACGCTGGAACTGCCGGCGGGCCTTTTCGTGTGCGTCACCGGCGTGTCGGGCTCCGGCAAGTCGACCCTGGTCAACGACACGCTGTACCCGGCGGTGGCACGGCATGTAAACCGCCTGCCACCGGGCACCGGTACCGAACCGGCCCCGTTCGACACCATCGACGGACTGCACCTGTTCGACAAGGTGGTCAACGTCGACCAGAGCCCGATCGGCCGAACGCCACGCTCCAACCCGGCGACCTACACAGGCCTGTTCGCGCCGATCCGGGACCTGTTCGCCGGCGTGCCCGAGGCGCGCGCGCGCGGCTACGGTCCGGGCCGCTTCTCGTTCAACGTGAAGGGCGGCCGCTGCGAGGCCTGCCAGGGCGATGGCGTGATCAAGGTCGAGATGCATTTCCTGGCCGACATCTACGTGCCCTGCGATGTCTGCCACGGCAGCCGCTACAACCGCGAGACGCTCGAGATCCGCTACAAGGGCGCGACCGTGAGCGACGTGCTGGGCATGACCGTGGAACAGGCGGCCGCCTTCTTCAGCGCGGTACCGATGATCGCGCGCAAGCTGCGCACGCTCGCCGATGTCGGCCTCGGCTACATAGGGCTCGGCCAGAGCGCCACCACGCTGTCCGGCGGCGAAGCGCAGCGCGTGAAGCTGGCGCTGGAACTGTCCAAGCGCGACACCGGCCGCACCCTCTACATCCTCGACGAGCCGACCACCGGCCTGCACTTCCATGATGTCGACCTGCTGCTGGCCGTGCTGCACCGGTTGCGCAGCCATGGCAACACGCTGGTCGTGATCGAGCACAACCTCGACGTGATCAAGACCGCAGACTGGGTGATAGACCTGGGACCGGAGGGCGGATCCGGCGGTGGACGGATCGTCTCATGCGGCACCCCGGAAGACATTGCCGCAGACCCGGCGAGCGAGACAGGACGCTATCTCAGACCGATGCTCGCGCCGGGCATTGGTGCAACCACCGTATCCGACGCACCCCCGGTACCGGACTGACTGCCGGCGGGGGTTGATCCGGGCAGCCATGCTGGCGAGGCCAGCGCTGCCCGGGAAAGCACGGCCTACTGCGCGTCGACCGTTGCTTCTGCTTCAGGCTGGTCCATCAGCATGACCAGCGCCATCGGCGCGTTGTCGCCCTGGCGGAAGCCTGCCTTGAGGATGCGCAGGTATCCGCCATTGCGCGTGGCGTAACGAGGCCCGAGTTCATCGAACAGCTTCACAACCATGTCACGGTCGCGCAGGCGGTTGAACGCAAGGCGGCGGTTGGCGACCGTGGCGGTCTTGGCAAGGGTGATCAGCGGCTCCGCCACGCGGCGCAATTCCTTCGCCTTCGGCAGTGTCGTCTGGATGGTTTCATGCTTGAGCAGCGAGTTGGTCATGTTCCGCAGCATCGCCAGCCGATGGCTGGTGGTGCGGTTCAGTTTTCGCAGGCCTTGACGGTGACGCATGGCGATACCTCAGTACGGCAGAATGTTGTATTGAAGACGGGTCTGTATCCGGAGACTCAGTGCCCGGCTACCTTCTCGAGGCCGACCGGCGGCCAGTTCTCGAGTTTCATGCCGAGCATCAGGCCGCGCGAGGCAAGGACTTCCTTGATCTCGTTGAGCGACTTGCGACCCAGGTTCGGCGTCTTCAGGAGTTCGGTCTCGGTGCGCTGGATCAGGTCACCGATGTAATAGATGTTCTCGGCCTTCAGGCAGTTGGCCGAACGCACCGTGAGTTCCAGGTCATCGACCGGCCGCAGCAGGATCGGGTCGACGGCGGGCTCTTTGCGGTCGTCGCGTGCGCCCGGGGTGCCCTGCAGGTCGGCGAACACAGCCAGCTGGTCGACGAGCACGCGGGCCGCGTAGCGGATCGCCTCTTCCGGCTCGATCACGCCGTTGGTCTCGATGTCGATGATCAGCTTGTCGAGGTCGGTACGCTGCTCGACGCGCGCGCTCTCGACGGCATAGCTGACACGGTGCACCGGGCTGAACGATGCGTCGAGCAGGATGCTGCCGATCGCACGACCTTCGCGTGCCGCAGGCCGCGAGGACGCGGGCACATAGCCACGGCCCTTCTCGACCTTGATCGTCATCTCGAGCTTGCCGCCCGGCGTGAGGTGGGCGATCACATGCTGCGGGTTGATGATCTCGACGTCGTGTCCGACCTCGATGTCGCCCGCGGTGACGGCGCCGGCGCCGTTCTTGTTCAGCGTCAGCGTGACATCGTCACGGTTGTGAAGCTTGAACACGATACCCTTCAGGTTGAGCAGGATGTCGACCAGGTCTTCCTGCACGCCGTCCAGCGCCGAGTACTCGTGCAACACGCCGGTGATGTGAACTTCAGTCGCGGCGTAGCCGGGCATGCTCGACAGCAGGACGCGGCGAAGCGCATGACCGAGCGTATGGCCATAGCCACGCTCGAACGGCTCCATCGTGATCTTCGCCTGCACGGCCGACACCGGTTGTACATCGATGATGCGCGGCTTCAGGAAGCTGCTTTGCATGAATTGACCTCTCGACCGGAAAAGATGGCGACGGAAATACCTGCGTGAACACGCAGGGCTACGCCGCGAACTGGAGCTGTGGGGTGCGGTGCTGCGGTGCTTCGGATACGGCGGCGCGCGGGGGAGCGGGATCCTGCCCGTCCCCCCGCGCGCGCGGGGTCGATTACTTGGAGTACAGCTCGACGATCAGCGATTCATTGATCGTGCTCGGCAGGTCGGTGCGGGAGGGGACGCTCTTGAACACGCCCTTGCCTTCCTTGCCATCGACCGACAGCCACTCAGGCACGCCACGCTGCTCGACGGCTTCCATCGCTGCCTTGACACGCAGCTGCTCGCGCGCCGAAGGCGACAGCGCGATCACGTCGCCCGGACGGACCTGGAACGACGGGATGTTCACCCGGCGACCATTCACCGTGACGCCGTTGTGGCGCACCACCTGGCGTGCTTCGCTGCGCGAGGCACCGAAGCCCATGCGGAACGCGACGTTGTCCAGCCGGCACTCGAGCAGGGCGAGCAGGTTCTGGCCGGTGATCCCCTTGCGGCGATCGGCTTCGGCATAGGTGCGACGGAACTGCCGCTCGAGGATGCCGTAGATACGGCGAACCTTCTGCTTTTCACGCAGCTGCAGCGCGTAGTCGGACATGCGGTTGTTGCTCTTCTGGCCATGCTGGCCAGGCGGATTCGTGCGGCGCTCGATCGAGCACTTGTCGGTGAAGCACTTTTCGCCCTTGAGGAAGAGCTTTTCGCCTTCGCGACGGCACTGACGGCATTTCGGATCGGTATTGCGGGCCACGGTATGTGTCTCCTGGTCAGACGCGACGGCGCTTGGGCGGGCGGCAGCCGTTATGCGGCACCGGAGTCACGTCCGAGATGCTGAGGATCTTGAAGCCGACGGCGTTGAGCGCGCGCACCGCGGACTCGCGGCCCGGACCCGGCCCCTTGATTCTGACTTCGATGTTCTTCACGCCGCACTCCTGCGCGGCGCGGCCGGCCTGCTCGGCGGCGATCTGCGCGGCGAACGGCGTGCTCTTGCGCGAACCCTTGAAGCCCGAGCTGCCGGTGGACGCCCACGACAGGGCATTGCCCTGGCGGTCGGTGATCGTGACGATCGTGTTGTTGAACGACGCGTGGATGTGCGCGACACCCTCGGCGATGTTCTTCTTGACCTTCTTGCGGGTCCGCGTTGCGGTCTTAGCCATGTCTATCGAATCCTTTTAACCCGGCTTGCCGGACGTCGCCCGGATCGCCTTGCGCGGACCCTTGCGGGTACGTGCGTTGGTGCGGGTGCGCTGTCCGCGAACCGGCAGGCCGCGGCGGTGACGCAGGCCGCGGTAGCAGCCGAGATCCATCAGCCGCTTGATGCTCATGTTCACCTCGCGGCGAAGATCGCCCTCGACGGTGAACTTGCCGACGTGGTCACGGAGCTTGTCCATTTCCGCGTCGGTGAGTTCCTTCATCTTGGTGTTGGTCTTGATGCCCGACGCTTCGCAGATGGCTTTCGACCGGGAGGGGCCGATGCCATAGATCGAAGTCAGGGCGACCACCACGTGCTGATGGTTCGGGATATTTACGCCAGCAATACGAGCCATGCGATTGTGCTCAGAACGAAAAACCGCTGATTATATCCGCCGGAAGGCTTTCAGGCAACCTCGAAAGGTCACGCTGGACGCCCCGGACGGGCTGAAGGGACCGAACCGATGCCGCGCGGATCAACCCTGGCGCTGCTTGTGCCGCGGATCGGTACAGATCACACGCACCACACCGTGGCGACGGATGACCTTGCACTTGCGGCAAATCTTCTTTACGGACGCCTGTACTTTCATGATGACCCCTGGATAAAGCTGTCTGGACTGCGGGCCGCCGTGGCGGCCGACTGCTGATCTGGAAACCTGTTGCCTGCCTGCTGCGAACCGGGAGCAATCCCGGCCTGGTTCAACGTGCGCGGAAGGTGATCCGGGCCCGCGAAAGATCGTAGGGGCTGACCTCGACCGTCACCTTGTCGCCCGGAAGGATGCGGATGTAGTGCATGCGCATCTTGCCGGAGATGTGCGACAGAACCACGTGCCCGTTTTCGAGCTTCACGCGGAACGTCGCGTTGGGCAGGGTCTCGAGGACCTCGCCCTGCATCTGTATCGTCTCTTCCTTCGCCATCCGGTTGGAGCGCCTGTCTTTGAAATACGGTGATTTGCTGCAGTTACTAACGGGTCGGGAACAGCCCGCCGCCCTTGAGGTTGGCCTTCTTGAGGAGGCTCTCGTACTGATGCGTCATCATGTACGCCTGCACCTGCTGCATGAAATCCATGGTCACGACCACGATGATCAGCAGGCTCGTGCCCCCGAAGTAGAACGGCACGTTGAAACGCACGATCAGGAACTCGGGGATCAGGCAAACGACGGTGATGTAGATCGCGCCGACCAGCGTCAGCCGCGTGGTGATGTCGCCGATGTATTTCGCGGTCTGGTCACCCGGGCGAATGCCGGGCACGAACGCCCCGCTCTTCTTGAGGTTGTCCGCCGTCTCCTTCGGGTTGTACATCAGCGCCGTATAGAAGAAGCAGAAGAAGATGATCGCCGCAGCGTACAGAAG
>JBIITW010000357.1:0-2927 GCA_044340265.1 Burkholderiales bacterium
GAAGCCGGGTTCGGCTCGCGCGCCAAAGGCTTCCGCACGGTCCGTTCCATCGCAGGCGCAGATCGCGACCGACAGCGTATCCAGTGCCCGCGACAGACAGTCGACGACCAGTTGCGGCAGGCGATTGCCATCGCGCTCCTCGACCATCGTCTCGAGCGCACCGGCGAGCGCGTCGCTCGCCCGGCGCATGCGCTCGTCGCGTGCGCGCAGGTTCGCCAGTTCGACCAGCGCATCGCTGAGGTGGGCGTCTTCCACGGACGTCGAAAGCGCCATCAGCTGCGTGCGAACGCCACCATGGAGATCATCAGGTTGCCGTGCCGGTTGTCGCCGGCCAGCACCGGCCCCTGTTCACCGAAGGTGAACGCGGCGATGAACGGTACGCCGGGCATGCAGTCGTTGACTGAGCGCCGCACCTCGTCGAGGCGATCGCTCACCGTCAGCATGCAGCCCGCGCAGAACACCAGAATCATCCCGGCCACCTGTGCCTTGTCGATCTCGCCGATGCGGCAGGCCGACTCGACCACCATCGCCGGACGCTCGAGCAGATTGTCCGTGGTGCCGCTCATCAATACCAGTTCATCGTCCACGGCAATGTCGGTGAACAGCGTCATGGACCCGTCGGCGTCGATCGTTTCGGGATGCGAGAGCAGATGGATGTCCGTACCTCCGATCGCCTGCATGCGCCGCCCGAGCGGCGATAATGCACTCGCCATGAGGATGTTGACCGCGCCGACTTCGGGCCGGACGACAGCGCCCCGGGTCCACCCGGCGTAGACATCGGCGGCCGGCCGGCCATCGATCTCGAAGACGCGACGACCGGCACAGCGGGTGATCCGCCCGCGCAGCCCGGTCGGCGTGTAGCCGGAATGGAAGGCAGCGCCGATGGCCGTCGACGGAAACATCACGGAGACCACCAACCCGTTACCGAGGGGCGCGCCGTCCGAGATGACCTGCCATTTTCCCTCGATGGTATTGTCGGCCGCCGAGCCGCCGACGATCGGAGTGGACGTTCCTACCACCGCCTGCAGCCCGGCAATGACCGCCTCTTCGTTGCCTGGGGTGCTGGATATCCAGACCATGGCCGGGGTTTCGCCCAGCCGGTCGGCATCGGCCAGCGCCTGGCGCACCAGGGCGGCGGCTGCAATGCCTGGCTCGTCGCCCAGCTCACCGCACGCCGCACCGTAATCGCCGTTCGCGTCGGAGATGGCAAACAGGCACATGCCTGGCTCCTGCCCGGTGTGGGTACCGGTCTCGATCATGCTGCCCAGGCAGGAGGTGGCGCCATGGATGCGCACCTGCGGCCAGCGCGCCCGCGCGGCCAGGGCCACCACGCGAAGGTCGTGGCCTGCATTGGCCTGGATCATCAGGTAGCGGGGGGAATCCATCCCCTGCTCGGCGAGTTGCTCGATGCAGCGCGTGGCTGCATCGATCGTGGATGCAGTCTCGGAAGCGGCGGTTGCGATACGAAGCATCGGGGCATTCCGTTACGTTGATGCTGACGATATTAACAGCTTCAAGCGCGAGCCATGCCTCGCGCTCTCAGTCGAACTTCAGCCCCAGTTCCTTCACCACGCGCCGCGTGCTGTCGAGCTGGTCGGCGATGAACTTCGCGAACGCCTCGGGCGTGCTGACTGCGCCTTCCGCCCCGACATCCAGCAACTGGCGTTGCACCTCGGTTGAAACGACCGCAGCGCGCACCGCTTCGCTCAGCCGCCTGACCCGGGATGCCGGCATGCCTGCGGGGCCGAGCAGGCCGAACCATCCCGAAGCTTCATAGGCCACGCCGGATTCCCGCACGGTCGGCACCTCGGGGAGCAACGCCGAGCGGGCCGCGCCCCCGACGGCAATCGGCCTCAGCCGGCCGGCCTTGACCTGGGTGATGCTGCCGGCCATCGGACCCGCGTAGAACTGGGTCTCGTTGGCGACCGTGGCCGCCACCGACGGCGCGCCCCCCTTGTAGGGCACGTGGACCGTCTGGGCGGCTATGCCGGCTGCCTGCACGAACAACGCGACGGAGAAGTGACTGGCGGAACCGGTGCCACCGGATGCGTAGTTCAGCGTACCCGGCTTCGCCCGGGCCAGCGCCACGAGATCCCCGACACGCGCGACCTGAAGCGACGGGTTGACGACCAGCAGGTTCTGCGCGATCGCGAACAGTGAGATCGGCGTGAAGTCGCGCACGGGATCGTAGGCGAGCTTGGGCTGGATCACCGGCGAGAAGGAATGCGTGGCCATCGAGCCCGCAAGCAGGGTGTAGCCATCGGGCGTCGACCTGGCTGCGATCTCGCTGCCGATGGTTCCGCCTGCGCCGCCTCGATTGTCGATCACCATCGGGACCTGCAGCACCTCCGCCAGCCGGTTCACCACGATGCGCGCGATCACGTCGTTCGCGCCGCCGGGCGGGTTGGGCGACACCAGCCGTATCGGCCGCGATGGAAACGATTGCCCCGACGCGGCATCGGCGCCTGCCGCCAGGGCGGCACCCGCGGCCACGCAGGCCAATGCCTTCCTCGAGCACGGCCGAAGCATGGTCGTATTCATCGCAGTGGCAGCCGGATCGCTTCACCGGAACGCGCCGAACGTTCCATCGCGATGGTCGTCTCGAGGTTGAGCAACCCCTGCTCGGGCGTGCAATGCGGAGTCGCGTTTCCGGTGACGAGGGCATCGAGCCAGTTGCGGGTTTCGTTCGCCAGCGGCCCCCAGAATTCGCCCAGCGACCAGTCGCCCGGCGTGGTGCTGCCGAGGAAGGCCAGCGGTATCCCGTGGTCCGGCACGTACGGATGCGGAATGCCCTTCTCGGAATAGATCAGGTGGTCCATGTGGTCGTCGTCGATGATCATCGTGCCTTCGGTGCCCAGGAGTTCCACCCGGTCCGACTGCCCCAGCGTCGGGTACTGCGCCGGCAGCGCATAGCTCACCCCGAAGTT
>JBIITW010000152.1:0-11750 GCA_044340265.1 Burkholderiales bacterium
GTCCGAAACGACCGGTGACATGCCTGAACACATGGGCATGGGTATCGACCATCCCCGGTATCACCAGCCGGCCCGACACGTCGATCACCTCGCGCGCCTCGACCGCTTCGCCATGAGGCACGATCGCCGCGATCCGGCCATCGGTGATGCACACGTCGTAGAACCCGTCCAGGCCCTGGGCGGGATCCACGAGGTGTCCGCCCACCAGTGCTTTATCGAACATCATCTTCCCCCATCCATTTCAGGCGATCACTCGGCCTTCGCGCCAGAGACGCGAACCACTTCGGCATAGAGCGTGATCGATTCGGCGAGCACCTTCGAGAACTCGGCCGGCGTGTTGCCCAGCGGCTCGACACCCATCGCATCCAGCCGCTTGATCACCACCGGGTCGCGGGTCGCCGCAGCGATCTCCTTTGCCACGCGGGCAACCACCGCCGGCGGCGTCTTCGCCGGCGCCAGCAGCCCGTTCCATGTGAAGGCCTCGAAGCCGGGGTATCCCTGCTCGGCCACGGTCGGCACATCGGGCAGTTGCGGCGACCGCTTCAGGCCGGACACCGCCAGCGCCCGCACCCGCCCGGAGCGCGCATGCGGCACGATCTCGGCGACGTTGCCGAAGTAGGCGACGACCTGCCCCCCGACCAGTTCCGCCACCGCGACCGACCCACCCTTGTAGGGGATATGGTTCATCTCGATGCCGGCTCGAGACAGGAACATGGCCATGGTCAGGTGCGTGCCGGCGCCGGTGCCGGCCGAACCATAGGGCATTGCGCCAGGGCGCGATTTCGCCAGCGCGACCAGGTCCTTGAGCGACTTCACCGGCAGCGACGGATGTACGCCCAGTCCGTACGGGTTGGTGCCGACGATGGACATCGGCGCGAAGTCGCGCATCGCGTCGTATGGCACCTTGGCCATCGCCGGGAAGATCGCGAGCTGGGTCGGCGTGCCCATCAGCATCGTGTAGCCGTCGGCTGGCGCACGCGCGACCAGTTCGGTGGCGATGCTGCCGCTCGCGCCGGGTCGATTCTCTACCAGCACGTTCTGCCCGAGCCGCGTGGTCAGCCATTCGGCCGAGATGCGCGCGATGCTGTCCGTGTTGCCACCGGCGCTGAACGGGACGATCACCCGCGACGGACGCTGCGGCCATTCCTGCGCCGCCGAGGGCAGCGCGTGGACGCCGAGACACAGGCCCAGTGCCATCACCGCGAGCCCCGGGATCGAATCGCGGCACAGGCCTGTCCGCGCGGCAACCTGTCGGATGCCGGTCACCGGCAGGCAGCCTGCCGGACTCGCGGTGCCACCATTCGCAGCGGAGGTACTCATCGGCAGTGCTCCTTTTCCGGGGTTGGGCACAGGCGGGATGCCTGCACCGCGAAAAAAGCGAAACCCGTGCCAGTGGACCGGCGAGACGGCCTGTTCAGGCTGCGCGTACGCCGGTCGAAGCCGCCCGCGCCGCGGCGCAGGCCTGGCGCACATGGTCGATCGCCGCCGCCCGGGCACCTGGCGCATCATGCGCCTCCAGGCGCACCAGCAGCTTGCGCAGTTCGGCAGCACTCTCTCGCGCGCGCCCGGCACGCTGCATCGAGCGCGCGCGCAGGAAGGTGATGCGTGCGACCAGTCCGTGCAGCAGTTCGGCGATCACCGCACTGTCGCAGCCGCCAAGCATGGCATCGTAGAAACGCGCGGTCGCAGCCAGGCGCCCGGCCGGATCGCGCCGCACGACCGCGCGTTCGAAGGCAGCCAGCGCCGCGCGCATCTCGCCCAGCGCATCGGCATCGAGCCGCGTGGCGGCCCGGAACGCCGCCTCGCCCTCGAGCATCGCGCGCACGTCGTAGATCTCCTCCGCCTGCGCCCAGGAGATCGCCGCGACCGAAGGCCCGCGATTGGGCACCAGGGTGATCAGCTTTTCTGCGGCAAGCATGCGCAGCGCCTCGCGCAGTGACGCTCGGCTGATGTCGAGCCGCCGGCAGAGATCGGCCTCGACCAGCCGCTCGCCGGGCTGGAACACGCCGGTGAAGATCGCCTGCCGCAGGTTCTCTGCTGCGAGGTGCAGTACTGTTTTCGGCACGACCCTGAGGTCCATTGCGCCCCTGCTCAGCGAACCGGGCCGCCCGCCGCGATGCCGAGCTGGCGATCGCCGAGGCGCGAGAACGTGAGGTACTCGGGACGGAACCAGGGCTCGCGGGCGATCGCCTGCCGGGCAGCGCAGGCACGGGCGGAGGCGCGCTCGGGCGACTCGAGCGCCCCACGGTCGGCCAGGTAGTGCACGGTGAGATGCGTCCACCTGCCCGGGTCGCCATCGACGACCTCGAAGCGGCGCGCCATCCACCATTGCGGGCAGGCGAGCAGGCGCGGCAGGTGGTCGCGGTCGTACCAGTCGGCGAACGCGGCACGCCGGTCCTGCGGCACTTCGAAGAACACCGCGAACAGCAGCGGCGCAGCCAGGGGATCGACGCCGACCTCGGACCGACGCAATTCGCCGACCTGGTTGCAGATGTAACGGGTGAAGCCGGCGACCCCGCCCAGCATCTTCCGCGTCTGCCCGCTCGGCTGGCCCTTCACCTTCGCGTACTCGGCGGTCTTCAGGTCGCCCGCGTCGCCCATTTCGTAGACGGCAAGGTAGCTCGCGCTGGCGGTCGCACGATAGCGCTGGGCGCTCGCGAAGCCGGGGCAGGCCATGCGCAGCGGGATATGTTCGCTGTCGTACCAGTCGTTGAACTCGGCCTCCCAGACAGGCTGCGGAGTCATCTCCGAGAACAGGATGGTGGAACCTTGCAGTGTGGTGCCGTGCATCGGGGGGTCCGCTTTCCAGCCTTGCGGCGTTTCAGCCTTGCATGTCGGGAGCATTGCTTGACAGCATTGTCTGACAATCCTATTTTCCGGAGATCCGGGATGTCAAGTCCGGTCCGGGCAGCATGAAGAACACCAGAACACCAGAACACCACAGGGGTCCAGATGAAGCTCACCGTGCGCCGCACTTACACCATCGTCGACACCCTGTTCGAGGAAGCCGGCCGCGCCGGCGACCCGCCGCTGCGCAAGGTCGCCGCAGTGGCCATCGTCGCCAATCCGCATGCCGGCGGCTATGTCGAAGACCTCAAGCCGATGATCGAGGCCAGCGTCGCACTCGGCCACCAGCTGGCCGAAGCGGCAGTCGCGGCGCTGGCACCCTACACCGCACAGAGCTACGGCAAGGCCGGCATCGTCGGGCTCGCGGGCGAGCAGGAGCATGCGAACGCGCTGCTCACGACCGCCTTCGCCGAGCCGCTGCGCCAGGCGCTCGGCGGCGGCAAGGCGTGGATCTCCTCGTACACCAAGCGCGCCGCGCCGGGCACCTCCATCGACGTGCCGCTCGCCTCGAAGGATGCGCTGTTCGTGCGTTCACACTATGACGGCATGTCGGTGAACCTGCCGGATGCGCCGATGCCCGACGAGATCGCGGTGATCTTCTGCGTCGCCAACCGTGGACGCATCAACGCGCGCGTCGGCGGGCTCAAGCTGGCCGACGTCAAGGGCACCGACGGGCTCGTCTGATCGATCCACCGCAGCCGGCGGGGCCCTCCCGCATCCCGCATCCCGTGACGCACCTGGAGAACACACGCATGAAGACCGCCATCGTAAACCTCGGCACGATCGTCACCGGTGACTGGCGCGATCCGTTTGCCGGCGGCGACACCATCCTCATGGCAGACGGAAAGATCCTCGAGGTGGGCACGGTGTCCGCGGACAAGGTCGAAGCCTGCGACGTGGTGATCGATGCCGGCGGCGCCACCGCGATCCCGGGCCTGATCGATTCCCAGGTGCACAACACGTTCGGCGACTACACGCCGCGCCAGAAGACGGTCGGCTTCCTGGAAAGCTACGTGCACGGCGGCACAACCACCGCGATCAGTGCCTCTGAGGTGCATGTGCCGGGCCGTCCGAAAGACCCGGAGGGCGTCAAGGCACTCGCGGTCGCCGCGATGAAGTGCTTCGAGCACCTGCGCCCGGGAGGCATGAAGGTCCATGCCGGCTCGATCATCCTCGAGCCGGGACTGGTCGAGGCCGACTTCGCCGAGGTTGCATCGAAGGGCCTGTGGCTCGCCAAGGCCGGTTTCGGCGCGGTGAAGACGCCCTTCGAATATGCGCCGATGATCGGCTGGGCGAAGAAGCACGGCATGATCACGACCGTCCACACCGGCGGGTCGTCGATCCCGGGCTCGTCCGGCATCTGGGCCGACCACCTGCTGGCGATGCAGCCCGACGTGTCCTTCCACATCAACGGCGGCCCGGTGGCGATGCCGGACACCGACTTCCCGCGCATCCTGCACGAGAGCACGATCGCGATGCAGGTCTGCACCGCCGGCAACCTGCGCACCCTGCTGATGCTCGGTGACATGGCGCGCGAAGCCGATCAGTTCGATCGTTTCCTGATCGCCACGGACACCCCGACCGGCTCCGGCATCATGCCGCTGGGCATGATGTACACGATCACGCACCTGGCGAGCCTCACCGGGATGCCGGTGGAGTGGGCGATCGCTGCAGCCACCGGCAACAACGCGACCATCTACCGGTTGAACAGCGGCTTCCTGCGCGCCGGCAAGGATGCGGACGTGGTCATCCTGGACGCCTGCGTCGGCGGCACGAAGAACAACGCCCTGGACGCCCTGCGCAACGGCGACATCGCCGCGGTGGCTGCAGTGGTCACCGACGGCGTGCCGCGATTCGTCGGCCGCAGCCGCAACACGCCGGCCTCGATGAAGACGGTGCGCGTGGCAAAGAGCACGTTCATGCAGACTTTCTCCGGCGAGGCGCACTGATGACGATGGCAGGCAGCGGGCACGTGGTGATCTCCGGTGGCGGGCCGACCGGGGTAGTCGCGGCACTCGCCTGCGCCCAGCGCGGCTTCAAGGTCACCCTGCTCGAGGCGGCAAGCGAGATCGACGACAACCCGCGCGCCGCCACCACCCACCCGTCCACCCTCGAGTACATCGACCGCCTGGGCTTCGTCGACGAGTTCATCGACAAGGGCCTGGTCTGCCGCTACTTCCAGTTCTGGGATCGCGACACGCAGACCCGGGTCGCGCAGTTCGACCACGAGGTGCTGCGCGACGAGACGAAGTTCACCTTCGCGGTGCAGACGGAACAGCACAAGCTGGTGCAGATGCTGCTGCCGAAGATCGCAGCCTTCCCCGGCTGCAGCGCCGAACTGGGCGCCGAGGTGGTCGATGCCGTGCAGGACGCGGACAAGGTGACGGTCACCGTGCGCCGGGACGGCGAGCTCTCGAAGATCGACTGCGACTGGCTGGTGGCAGCCGACGGCGGCCGAAGCACGATCCGCAAGCTGCTGGACGTCCCGTTCGAGGGGTTCACCTTCCCGGAACGGTTCACCGTGCTGACCACGGTGCACGACTTCGAACGCTCGCTCGGCTGCTGCTACCGCAACTACCTCGCCGGCTCCGAAGAGTGGGCGATGATCTTCAAGGTGGCCGGTGACGACATGCGCGGCCGCTGGCGGGCCGTGATGCCGACCCGCGAATCGGAAAGCGACGAGCAGGCGTTGCTGGATACCTCGGTGATGAACCGCATGCAGGGCCTCGATCGCAGCTGCACCCTGGACGATGTCGTGCATCGGAAGATCTACAACGTGCACCAGCGCATCGCGGCGAAGTTCCGCGTCGGCCGCATCTACCTGGCCGGCGATGCCTCGCACCTGAACAACCCGATCGGCGGGCTCGGCCTGAACTGCGGCATCCACGATGCGATGGAACTGGTCGACACGCTGGAGGCGGCGCGCGCCGGCGCAGGCGAGCAGCGCCTCGACCGCTACGAGCGGCGGCGGCGTACGCTGAACGCCGAATTCATCCAGGAGCAGACGATCAACAACAAGAAGCGCCTGGAAGAGAAGGATCCGGCGGCGCGCCAGCGCCGGCTGGACGAACTGCGTGCCACCGAAGCCGACCCGGTGAAGCAGAAGGCCTTCCTGATGCGCAGCTCGCTGATGGCGAGCGTGCGTCGCGCGGCGACCATCGACTGAACTGCGTCGACCGGGCTGCGCTCCGATTCTCACCACGCTGGGGCGAACGATGAACAGACCGAAGCTACCGACGCTGGCCGTGGCCGGCATCCTGATGGCCGCCTGCGGATCGGCTGCAGCACAGGGCTGGCCGGCGGGGCCGATCCGCATGATGGTTCCGTTCGCGCCAGGCAGCAACAACGACACCATCGGCCGGCTGCTCGGCAACCAGCTCGGCATCGCGCTCGGGGTGCCGGTGGTGATCGAGAACCGCGCAGGTGCCGGCGGCAACATCGGCGCCGAGATCGCCGCGCGCGCAGCCCCGGACGGCCAGACGCTGTTCCTCGGCAACAGCTCGCATGCGATCAGCGTGACACTGTACGAGAAGCTCGGTTACGACTTCATGCGCGACTTCGCGCCGGTGACGCTGATCGGCTCCGCACCCTATTTCCTGACCGTGCACCCTTCCCTGCCGGCGCGCTCGTTGAAAGAGCTCATCGCCCTCGCACGCAAGCGGCCTGGCGACCTGAACATGGGCTCGGCCGGCGCCGGTACCTACCTGTGGGTCGAGCTGTTCAAGAGCGCGATGAAGATCGAGACCGCGCATGTCGTCTACAAGGGAACGCCGCAGGTGGCCGCAGCGGTGCTCAGCGGCGAGATCTCGGCCGGGCTGGTGACCACCGTGAACGCGATCCCGCAGGTCAAGGCCGGCCGCCTGCACGGGGTCGCTGTGACCGGAGAGAAGCGATCGCCGCTGCTGCCCGAGGTACCGACGGTGATCGAGGCCGGGCTGCCGGTGCTCGAGGCATCGACCTGGTACGGCCTGATGGTGCCTGCGGCCACTTCGAAGGACATCGTGTCGCGCCTGCACCGCGAATCGGTGAAGGCACTGAGCCAGCCGGACCTGCGCGAGCGCTTCGAACGGATGGACATCGCGATCTCAGGCTCGACGCCGGAGCAGTTCGGCGCGTTCATCCGCGCGGAAGTGACGCGCTGGGGCAAGGTCGTCAAGGCCTCGGGCGCAAAACCCAACTAGAACTCAGGACAGCAAGCCGATGCCCCCCACCTTCGCCGCCCCCCTGGCCATGATCGTTGCACTGCTCGCCGCAGGCTGCTCGAGCACGCCCCTTTCATGGCCGACCCGTCAGGGGTCGACGCCCCCCAGGCCGGGGAAGGCACAGGCGCAGGCCGTCAAGCCGTCCGCGCCGCCCGTCCAGGCAGAGGCACCGGTTGCGGCCGCCATCCCCGTGGAAGCCGCTCCGGCCGAGCCGGAAGGCCCTCCGCGCAAGGAGTTCTTCTTCGCCGTGACCACCGGCAACAGGCTGGTGCGCTTCAATGCAGGACAACCCGCGCGGCTGGTGTCCTCGGTGCCGCTTTCCGGATTGCGCACCGGCGAGGAGATCCTCGGCATCGACTTCCGGCTCGCCACAGGCAAACTCTACGCACTCGGCCGTACCGGCAGCGAAGCCCGCCTGATGCTGATCGACACCGGCAGCGGCCAGGTGTCACAGGTCGGCTCGAGGCCTCTGCTCACGCCATTGATCGGTTCTGAATTCGGCTTCGATTTCAATCCCGCGGTCGACCGCATCCGGGTGGTCAGCGATACCGGGCAGAACCTGCGCCTTCATCCGGACACCGGCGAGGTGGTGGACGTGGATCCGGCAAGCGCAGGCCTCGAGATCGATACGCCGCTGGCCTACGACAAGAAGGACAGGAACGCAGCGAGGCGGCCTTCGACCCTCGCCACGGCGCATACCTACAGCAGGAAGAACGAGAAGAGCACCACGAGTTTCGCGATCGATGCCGCGGCAGGGATGCTGGTGGTCCAGGGCAGCCCGGAAGGCGCGAAGCCACTGGTCTCGCCCGACACCGGGCTGCTGCGGACCGTCGGTCCGCTGGGCATCGGCAGCGCGGAACGCATCGGCTTCGACATCGCCGGCCTGACCGGCGCAGCGTTCATCTCGGTCACCCGGCCGGGAGGCAATCGCTCGACGTTCCACCTGGTCGACCTGGCCACAGGCAAGGCCACGCTGATCGGCACCATCGGCGGCGGCGAGGCGGTGCGTGGGATATCCTTCCAGCCATGAAGATAAAGCTATTGGCCAGTAACAGTGTGCGCGGTGCGGTGGAAGCGCTGCTGCCCGCATTCGAGCAGTCGGGCAGCGCCCGTGTCGAAGTGGTCTTCGATCCGGCCAAGGCCATCCTGCGGCGCATCGCCGCCGGCGAGGCGGCCGACGTCGCGCTGCTCGGCACGGCGACCCTCGAGGCGCTCGCGGCGCAGGGCGCGATCGATCGTGCCAGCATCCGCCCGGTGGCGAGTTCCGGCGTCGGCGTGGGCGTGAAGTCAGGCACGCCGCATCCGAAGATCGACACCGTCGAGGCGTTCTGCCAGATGCTGCTCGAGGCTGAATCGATCACGCACACCACCGAGGGCGCGAGCGGCATGTACTTCTCCGGACTGATCGACAGCCTCGGGCTCGGCGACCGTGTGCGGCCCAAGACCCGTACCCGCCCGGGCGGGCTGATCGGCGAGGTGCTCGTCGCCGGCGGTGCGCAGATCGGCATCCAGCAGATATCGGAACTGCGCGCAGTGCCGGGCGTGGATGTGGTCGGGCCGCTGCCCGCGGGCGTGCAGAAGATCTTCGGCAACGCGGCCGGCGTGTTCGCCGGCTGTGCCGATCCGCTCGGTGGCGCCCGGCTGATCGCCTTCCTGACCTCGGCGCAGGCAGCCCCGGTCTATGCGGCCCATGGCCTGACTGCAGGATAGAGGGGACGACAGCGATGGGCGACACGACATACGAGGCGTTCCGGCAATGGGTCGGCCGCCAGCGCGAGGAACACGACACCATCACGGCGTGGCCGGTGAAGGCGATGTGCGCGACGCTGGACCAGCCCGGGGCCGAGCCGGCGACCGGCGACGAGGTGCCCCCGGCCTGGCACTGGCTCTATTTCCTCGAGGCCAGGGCGGCCTCGCAGATCGGCACCGACGGTCATCCGCAACGCGGCGACTTCCTGCCGCCGGTGCCGCTGCCCCGGCGCATGTGGGCCGGTGGGCGGATCGAGTGGCGGTCGCCCTTGCGCGTGGGCGATGCAGCAACCCGGTTATCCGAGATCCGCTCGGTCGAGCCCAAGACCGGGCGAACCGGCACCCTGGTGTTCGTCACCGTGCGCCACACGATCTCGACGGCGGCAGGCGTGTCGATCGTCGAAGAGCACGACATCGTCTACCGTGAGGCAGCGAAGGCAGGCGATCCGTTGCCGGCCCCCCGGCCCGGCCCGGCCGGCGCGGTGTGGACCCGCGCACGGGTTCCGGACGAAGTGATGCTGTTCCGTTACTCCGCCCTGACCTTCAACGGGCACCGCATCCACTATGACGCGCCCTACGTGACCGGCACGGAAGGGTATCCGGGCCTCGTCGTGCATGGTCCGCTGCAGGCGACCCTGCTGCTCGACCTGGCCCGTGCGCATGCGCCTTCCGGACACCGGCTGGCGAAGTTCGAGTACCGGGCGCTGTCGCCCACCTTCAGCGGTACGGAACTGACCGTCAAGGGCATCCCGACACCCGACGGAAAGTCTGCGCAGGTGTGGGCAGAATCGTCCGGTGGCGGACAAACTATGGCTGGAACGGTTTTCTACGGCTGACCCGAGCCCCCTCGGTCGTGCGAGGATGCAGCAGGATTCCGGCGTAACCATTTGAAACACCGGAAAATCCTTGCATAATTGACGTCTGCCCCGGCGGCAGGCCGACGGGGGGTCGACGGGGCTCCCCGGCTCAAGCGGACAGCGCCAGGGCCGTTATTGGGATCAGCAGGGCATGTTCGCCCCTGGCGGACCCAGAATGCCACCGACGACCGCAACCTAGGCACCCCCGACCGTGCACCCCTCGCCGTCACCCAAGGCTGCCCCTCCGGCACCCGCTCGAACCACCTCCGCCATCGCGGCGACGCCGGCCGGGCGCAAGGTATCGATCGATGCCGTGGCAGCCGACCTGCTGGCTGACGAGATGATCGACGCCGAGCAGGCCGGTCTGCTGACCCGTGGCGGACGCTTCAGCAAGTCGGAGCTGCATCCGCTGGCGATCGTCGCGGACCAGAAGTGGAAGGACCCCCGGCCTGGCCGCAAGCTGCTGGCGCTCGACGCGCTGACCGAATGGTTCGCCGAGAAGGCGGGCCTGCCCTACCTGAAGATCGACCCGTTCAAGATCGATTTCGCGGGCGTGACGCAGGTGGTGTCCAACGCCTACGCCACCCGGTTCCGGATCCTGCCGGTGGCGGTCTCGCCGCGCGAAGTGACGCTCGCCGTTTGCGAGCCGTTCATCCACGAATGGGAGCCCGAGCTCCGGCACATCCTCAAGCGCGAAGTGAAGCGCGTGATCGCCAGCCCGGCCGAGATCAGCAATTACCTGGTCGAGTTCTACACGATCGCCAAGTCGGTCAAGGGCGCATCGGCGGCGCAGGGCGGCGCGATGTCCGACCTCGCCAACTTCGAGCAGCTGGTGCAGCTGGGCAAGAAGGGTTCGCTCGACGCGAACGACGCCCATGTCGTGTCGCTCACCGACTGGCTGATGCACTACGCATTCGAACAGCGCGCGAGCGACATCCACCTCGAGCCGCGGCGCGAGGTGAGCAACATCCGCTTCCGCATCGACGGCGTGATGCACCAGGTGTACCAGGTTCCCACGCCGGTGATGGCCGCGATGACCAGCCGCATCAAGGTGCTGGGACGGATGGACGTGGTCGAGAAGCGCCGGCCACAGGATGGCCGGATCAAGACCGTCGCCCCGGACAACCAGGAGATCGAGCTGCGCCTGTCGACGATGCCCACCGCCTTCGGCGAGAAGCTGGTGATGCGCATCTTCGACCCCGAGGTCCTGCTGCGCGACTACAAGGACCTCGGGTTCTCCGACGAGGACCTCGCCAAGTGGAACGGCATGGTGACCAAGCCCAACGGCATCGTGCTGGTCACAGGGCCTACCGGATCGGGCAAGACGACCACGCTCTATTCGACGCTGAAGCACCTTGCGGATGAAGAAGTGAACGTCTGCACGGTCGAGGACCCGATCGAGATGGTCGAGCCTGCCTTCAACCAGATGCAGGTACAGCACAACATCGGGCTGGACTTCGCCAGCGGCATCCGCACGCTGCTGCGGCAGGACCCGGACATCATCATGGTCGGCGAGATCCGCGACCAGGAAACGGCCGAGATGGCGATCCAGGCATCGCTCACCGGCCACCTGGTGCTGTCCACGCTGCATACCAATGACGCCCCGTCGGCGGTGACCCGGATGCTCGACATCGGCGTGCCACCCTACCTGCTCCATGCGACCGTGCTCGGCGTGATGGCGCAGCGGCTGGTGCGCACCCTCTGTCCCCACTGCAAGGAACCGGGGCCGCTCGACGAAGAGGCGTGGAACCTGCTCGTCTCCCCCTGGAAGGCGAAGAAGCCCGAGACTGTCTACCATGCGCGCGGCTGCCTCGAGTGCAGGATGACAGGCTTCCGCGGCCGCGCCGGCATCTACGAGATGATGGTCCTGACGCCCAACCTGCGCCGGGTCATCCAGGCCGACTGCGACCTGCTCGAGCTGACCGAGCAGGCCGCGCGTGACGGCATGAAGCCACTGCGCATCAGCGGTGCGATGAAGGTCGCCGCCGGACTGACCACCGTCGAGGAGGTCCTCAAGGTGGCCCCGCCGCAGGTCGGCGAGCGCCCTGGCGCACGCCGCCAGTGAAACACGACCGCAGGACCTCCGGACTCGCGC
>JBIITW010000013.1:0-39071 GCA_044340265.1 Burkholderiales bacterium
GCGACGCTCGACGAGCGTGCCGAACTGGCGGACCACCGCTTCTTCGCTGTAGGTACCGGCAGGTCCGAGGTAGGCGACCGCGAGCGGTGCCTCGATCGCCCTGCACGCACCCATGATCTCGATGAAGATGCGGCGCAGTGAAGCAGAAGGCAGCGGCCCGCTGTTGGCCGCGGACAGGCGGTCGAGCACCTGTGCCTCGCGATCGGGCCGGTACACCGGACCGGTCCCCTTCAGGTGGCCGATCTCGCCCGCGATACGCGCGCGTTCATTCAGCAGCCCGAGCAGTTGCGTGTCGATCGCATCGACCCGGCCGCGCAGCGCCGTCAGGGCCTCCGGAACGACCGGCGGCGCAGCGGATGCCGTGCGCGAGGGCACCGTTGCATCCGCGGCAGCCGGGGCAACCGCTCCGGCTTGTGCAGGGCGTTCGCTGCGGGACGCGCTCATCTGATCCTCGATCCTGTTCTGAGTTTGAGATCGTACCGCAAGCTCATGCCACGGACGGCAATCGAGACTCAGCCGTGGCGCCGCTCGAACGCTCGCATGAACGCGGCCAGCGTCTCGACGCCCGCCTGCGGCATCGCGTTGTACAGGGATGCACGCATCCCGCCCACCGACCGGTGGCCTTTCAACTGCTGCAGGCCGGCTGCCTGCGCCTCTTCGAGGAACACGTCGTCGAGCTTCGCGTCGCGCAGGGTGAACGGGACGTTCATGATGGAACGGTCCGCCACCGCCACCGGGCAACGATAGAACTCGGTGGTATCGAACAGGTCGTACAGCAGCTTCGCCTTGGCGGCATTGCGGCGCGCCATCTCGCCCAGGCCACCCAAATGGTGCAGCCAGTCGAACACCAGCCCGGCGATGTAGATCGACCAGGTCGGCGGCGTGTTGTACATCGACTCGCTGGCCGCCTGCACCGCATAGTCGAGCATCGCAGGGGTCGACTTCGGCGCGCGGCCGAGCAGGTCCTCGCGCACGATCACCACGGTCAGCCCGGCAGGGCCGATGTTCTTCTGGGCTCCGGCATAGATCACCCCGAACCGCGAGACGTCGATCGGCCCCGACAGGATATCGGACGACATGTCGCAGACCAGCGGCACGTCGCCGGCATCGGGCACCTGGTGGAACTGCACGCCCCCGATGGTCTCGTTGGACGTGTAGTGCAGGTAGCTGGCCGCCGGATCGCAGGCCCAGCCGTCACGCGCCGGGATGCAGGTGTACTTCGCTGCCGCCCCGCTCGCCACCACGTTGACCGGACCCGACTTGCGCGCCTCGTCGATCGCCTTCTTCGACCACTGTCCGGTGTCGAGGTAATCGGCACTCGCGCCTTCGCGGCGCAGGTTCATCGGCACCATCGCGAACTGCAGCGTGGCACCGCCCTGCAGGAACAGCACCTTGTAGCCGTCCGGGATGGCCATCAGCGAGCGCAGGCCGGATTCGGCGCGGGCGGCGATCTCGATGAACTCGTCGCTGCGATGGCTCATCTCCATCACCGACAGCCCGCGGCCGCCCCAGCTCAGCATCTCGGCGGCGGCGCGCTCGAGCACCGGCTCGGGCATCACGCCCGGGCCGGCGCTGTAGTTCAGGACCCGGTTCATGCCGCAGGCGTGCCGCCGCCGCTGGCGCCCTCGTCACCGGCCGGCGGATCGCCGGCAGCGGGATCGGCCGCGTCGATCGCGACCGCGCCATTGGCGGAATCGTCATCGGAATCGACGACTGTCTCGAGCCCCGCCAGCTTCTCGCCCTCGTCGAGCGCGATCAGCGTCACGCCCTGGGTGGAACGGCCCATCTCGCGCACCTCGGACACCCGGGTGCGGATCAGCACCCCACCGGTGGTGATCAGGATGATCTGGTCGGTCGGCGCGACCAGACGGGCCGCGACCACCTTGCCGTTGCGCTCGCTCGGCTGGATCGAGATCATGCCCTGCGTGCCGCGGCCATGGCGGGTGTATTCGATCACCGGCGAGCGCTTGCCGAATCCGTTCTCGGTCGCGATCAGCACCGACTGCCCGTTGGCCTCGTCGGCCACCAGCAGCGAGATCACGCGCTGGCCCTCGGGCAGGCGCATGCCGCGCACGCCGCGCGCGGTACGGCCCATCGGACGCACGTCGCGTTCATCGAAGCGCACCGCCTTCGCGCCCTCGGAAAACAGCATCACGTCCTGGGTGCCGGAGGTGAGCGCGACGCCCACCAGGTAGTCGTCGGGGTCGAGGTCGATGGCGATGATGCCCGACGCCCGCGGCCGGGAGAATTCCGACAACGGCGTCTTCTTCACCGTGCCGTCGGCGGTGGCCATGATCACGAAGCGATGGTCGTCGAAGGCCTTCACTGCCAGGATCGCGTTAATCTTCTCGCCGTCGGCCAGCGGCAGCACGTTCACGATCGGCTTGCCACGGCTCTGCCGGCCGCCCTGCGGCACGTTGTAGACCTTGATCCAGTACACACGGCCGCGGCTGGAGAAGCACAGGATGTAGTCGTGCGTGTGCGCGACGAACATCTTTTCGATGAAGTCGTCTTCCTTGGTGCCGGTCGCCTGCCGGCCGCGGCCACCGCGCCGCTGCGCCTGGTAGTCGGCCACCGGCTGCGCCTTCATGTAGCCGCCATGCGACAGCGTGACCACCACGTCTTCCGGCGTGATCAGGTCTTCCATGTTGACGTCTTCGGCGTTCTGCACGATCTCGCTGCGCCGGTCGTCGCCGAACTGGTCGCGGATCGCGGTCAGTTCGTCGGAGATGATGCGGGTCACCCGTTCCGGCCGCGCGAGGATGTCGAGCAGGTCGGCGATGCGTGCCATCACCTCATGGTATTCGCCGGTGATCTTGTCCTGCTCGAGCGCGGTCAGGCGCTGCAGCCGCATGTCGAGGATGGCCTGCGCCTGGACCTCGGACAGCCGGTAGCCCTGGGCCTGCAGGCCGAACGCAGCATCGAGGCCGTCCGGGCGGGAGATCGCGGTGCCGCCGCCGACGCCCTGCATCGCCCGGTTGAGCATCTCTTCCACCACGGGCGAGCGCCAGGCACGGCCCATCAGTGCAGCCCGGGCCTCGGCCGGCGAGGCAGCTGCCTTGATCAGCGCGATCACTTCGTCGATGTTGGACATCGCGACCGCGAGTCCCTCGAGCACATGGCCGCGTTCACGGGCACGCTTGAGGTCGTACACGGTGCGCCGGACGACCACCTCGCGCCGGTGGCGCAGGAAGGCGTCGAGCATCTGCCGGATGTTCAGCAGCCGGGGCTGGCCGTCCATCAGCGCGACCATGTTCACGCCGAAGCTGTCCTGCAGCTGGGTCTCCTTGTACAGGTGGTTGAGCACCACCTCGGGGACCTCGCCGCGCTTGAGCTCGATCACCGCGCGCATGCCCGACTTGTCCGACTCGTCGCGGATCTCGGAGATGCCCTCGAGGCGCTTCTCGCGGACGAGCTCGCCCACGCGCACCAGCAGGTGCGCCTTGTTGACCTGATAAGGCAGCTCGTCGATGACGATCGCCTGGCGCTGGCCGCGGTCGATGTCCTCGAAGTGGGTGCGCCCGCGGATGACCACGCGGCCGCGGCCGGTGCGGTACGCGTCACGGATGCCCGATACACCGTACAGGATGCCCCCGGTCGGGAAGTCGGGCGCGGGCAGGTGTTCCATCAGCCCGTCGATGTCGATCTCGGGATTCTCGAGCAGGGCCAGGCAGGCGGCGACGACCTCGCGCAGGTTGTGCGGCGGGATGTTCGTCGCCATGCCGACGGCGATGCCCGACGAGCCATTGACCAGCAGGTTCGGTACCTTGGCCGGCAGGATCAGCGGTTCGTGCTCGGAGCCGTCGTAGTTGGGCCCGAAGTTGACCGTCTCCTTGTCGATATCGGCCAGCAGTTCGTGCGCGATGCGCGACATCCGGATCTCGGTGTAGCGCATCGCCGCAGCGTTGTCGCCATCGACCGAGCCGAAGTTGCCCTGGCCGTCGACCAGCGGGTAGCGCAGCGAGAACGGCTGCGCCATGCGCACGATGGTGTCGTACACCGCAGAATCGCCATGCGGGTGGTACTTGCCGATCACGTCACCGACGATACGGGCAGACTTCTTGTAAGCCCGGTTCCAGTCGTTCGACAGCTCGTGCATCGCGAAGAGCACCCGCCGGTGGACCGGTTTCAGTCCGTCGCGGACATCGGGCAGCGCGCGCCCGACGATGACGCTCATCGCGTAGTCGAGGTAAGACCGGCGCATCTCTTCTTCGAGGCTGACCGGTACTGTTTCCTTGGCGAATTGATCCATCTATGGCCGGTAGGTGAGCGTGGAGTAGGTGAGCATGAATACGAGCAAAGCCTCGGATTCTACCATCCGGGCCGCTCTGCTCCCCGGCAAGATTGCGCGAGGCCCTCACGGGCAACGGCGGGCGGGTTCGTTCCGCGCGCGGGCCCTTCCGACGCTCCGATCGGCCTCGGGAGGCCCTGATCGGAGATACGTGTTGCGTTGATGCGACAAATCTCCCTACAATCCGCCAGCTTTCTGGGGTTTGTGTGGAAAGCCAGCTATCTTTGGCTCTCAAGGACCCTAAGTCCGCGTGTTAGACTCAGATCGTTGAATTTAGTTGCCGGATTTGTTGTTGCCGGGTCGCGACACTTCGGCAGAATCCCTCGCCTTTTCGGAAATACTTCGCCTCGTAAGAATAAGGAGGAAGTCGTGGAGCATAGAGAAGTGATCAAGAATCGAATCCTCAGCGGTCTGAACCTTTCCGCCGCAGCACTGATGATGACCGCCAGCGTTGCATACGCTCAGGCTGATCGAGGCGCGTATCTCGTCACCACCACCAGCGGTGCCGTTCGCGCGGCCGGCTACGGTACCTGCGTCCGCACGTCGAACTGGACGCCGGCTCAAGCCACGCAGGAGTGCGATCCGGATCTGCTGCCGAGGAAGGCTGCTGCCCCGGCTGCCCCGGCGAAGGCTGCAGCCGCAGCACCGGTGATGAAGCCCGACATGAAGCCCGAGATGAAGGCCGAACCGGCGAAGAAGCCGGCCAAGCCCGCGACCATCCCGTTCTCGGAGCGCGTCGACGTGCCGTTCGAGTTTGCCAAGGCAGACCTGACCGCCGACGGCCGCACCGCGCTTGACCAGCTCTTCAAGGAACTGAAGAAGGGTCCGGTCACGATGAACGTGGTGATCGTCACCGGCCACACCGACAAGATCGGCAGCGCGGCGTACAACAAGAAGCTGTCCGAGTCGCGTGCCCAGGTCGTTCGTGACTACCTGGTCAACACCGGTGGCCTCGACTCCAAGCTGATCTTCTGGGAAGGCGTCGGCCCCCGTCAGCCGGTGAACGTCACCAAGTTCTGCGATGCCAAGATGAATCGCAAGCAGCTGATCGACTGCCTGGCCCCGAACCGTCGTACCACGGTGGAAGTCACCGGTACGCGTCCGAAGCCGGCGCCGAAGCCCGCGGCCGCCAAGCCCGGTGCGAAGCCCGCAGCCAAGATGTAATCGGTAAAGCTCCAAGCGAAAGCCCTGCACCTCGGTGCAGGGCTTTTTGCTTTCTGGCGACCGCTTCGACATCGTCGTCGCGAGCCGCGTAAGCCGGCGCGGATCGGCTAAGCTCGGCAGGCCATGCTCCAGCCGATGACGTCTCCTTCCCCGCCCGACGTATCCAGCGATCCGTCGCCCGCATTCGACCTTGCGATCGACGGCGGCATCGTCATCCCGGTGCGTCCCGCGCGTGCAGTGCTCGATGCACACACGGTCCTGGTGCGGGACGGTCGGATCGAGGCGGTGCGGCCGACCGCCGACACGCTCGCACTCGATGTGCGCGAACGGGTCGAACTTCCCGGACACCTGCTGATGCCCGGCCTGGTCAACCTGCACACCCACGCGGCGATGACCCTGATGCGCGGGCTGTCGGACGACCTGCCCCTGATGCGCTGGCTTCAGGAGCACATCTGGCCGGCCGAAGCGAAGTTCGTGTCCGATGCGTTCGTCGAAGCCGGTACCCGGCTCGCCTGCGCCGAGATGCTGCGCGGCGGCGTCACCTGCTTCAACGACATGTATTTCTTTCCCGAGGCGGCCGCCCGTGCCGTGCTCGAGGCCGGCATGCGTGCCAGCCTGGGCATGATCGCGATCGAGTTCCCGACCGCCTACGCGACCGACGCCGAGGATTACCTGGCCCGCGGCATCGCCACGCGAGACGCGCTGCGCGGGGAGCCCCTGCTGTCGTTCTGCTTCGCGCCGCATGCGCCGTATACGGTGAGCGACGCGACCTTCGCCCGCATCCGCACCTATGCGCAGCAGCTCGACACGCCGATCCATGTGCACCTGCACGAGACGCTGCAGGAAATCGCCGACAGCGAAGCCGCGTTCGGCATGCGGCCGATCGAGCGCCTCGACCGCCTGGGACTGATCGGCGCAGAGACGATCGCGGTGCATGCGGTTCACCTCGACGATCGTGACATCGAGACGCTGGCGCGCAGGGGTGCGCATGTCGCGCACTGTCCATCATCGAACCTGAAGCTCGCCAGCGGCTTCGCGCCGGTCACGCGGCTCGCCGCAGCGGGCGTGAACATCGGGCTGGGCACCGACAGCGCAGCCAGCAACAACCGGCTGGACCTTTTCTCGGAACTGCGGCTCGCCTCGCTGCTGGCCAAGGCGGTCAGCGGCTCGGCCGAGGCCCTGCCCGCCTTCGCCGCGATCGAGATGGCCACGCTCGGTGGCGCCCGCGCGCTCGAGCTGGACAGCCGCATCGGGACGCTCGAACCCGGCAAGGCAGCCGATATCATCGCTCTGGACCTGTCGGCACTCGAACTGCAGCCCTGCTATGACCCGATGTCCCATCTGGCCTATGCAGCCGGGCGCGAACAGGTGACCGATGTCTGGGTGGCCGGGCAACGTTGCCTGAAGGATCGCCGCCCGACCAGGATCGACATGGACACACTGGCGGCCGACGTCTCCTTCTGGCGGTCGCAGCTCGCCGCACATGCGGACGGCCGCGGCTGACCGCCGGCTCCACCGCCAGGGCCTCCCACGCATCACCTTTCGCGTCCAAGGCAGAACGATGACAACCCTCAATTCAGACCCGGCAGAACTGGCCAAGTTCAACGACCTCGCTCATCGCTGGTGGGATCCGAACAGCGAGTTCAAGCCGTTGCACGACATCAACCCGTTGCGCCTCGACCATATCGACCGGCTGGCGGGCGTCTCGGGCAAGCAGGTGCTGGACGTCGGCTGCGGAGGCGGCATCCTCTCCGAGTCGATGGCGGCCCGCGGTGCGCGGGTCACCGGCATCGACCTTGGCGAGAAACCGCTCGGCGTGGCGAAGCTGCACCTGCTGGAAAGCGGGCTGAGTGTCGATTACCGGGCGATCTCCGCCGAAGACCTGGCCGCGGCTGAACCGGGCGGCTTCGACCTGGTGACCTGCATGGAAATGCTCGAACATGTGCCCGACCCGGCGCGCACCGTCGCTGCCTGTGCAGCGCTGGCGAAACCGGGCGCACACCTGTTCTTCTCCACGCTCAACCGCAATCCGAAGTCTTTCCTGTTCGCGATCATCGGCGCCGAGTACGTGCTCAAGCTGCTGCCCCGGGGCACGCACGACTACGCGAAGTTCATCACGCCGGCGGAACTCGCACGCATGTGCCGGCAGGCAGGCCTCGAACCGGCAGGCGTGACCGGCATGACCTACAACCCGTTCTCGAAGGTGTATCGCCTGGGCAATGATGCGACGGTGAACTACATCATCCACGCAAGGAAGCCGTCTTGAGCGGGCCCGCCGTGCCGGCACACCCGATCGAGTGCGTGCTGTTCGACCTCGACGGCACGCTCGCCGATACCGCGCCCGACCTCGCCTACGCGCTGAATCTGCTGCGCGCCGAGCGCGGCCTGGAGCCGGTGCCGGTGTCGACCCTTCGCTCCCATGTATCGCACGGTGCACGCGGCATGCTCGAGGCCGGCCTGGACCTGCGCCCGGGCGACGACGAATTCATCGAACTGCGCGACCGCTTCCTCAAGCTCTATGAAGACAACCTGGTGCGCGACTCGGTGCTGTTCGACGGGACGCACGACCTGCTCGACGGCATCGAGGCACGGGGCCTGTCGTGGGGCGTGGTCACCAACAAGGCCGAGCGGTTCGCGGTACCGCTGATCGCCGGGCTCGGACTGTCGGTGCGCACCGGCTGCCTGGTCGGCGGGGACACCACCGGCCGCGCCAAGCCGCATCCCGACCCGCTGCTCGAAGGCGCGCGCCGCATCGGCGTCGATCCACTGCGCTGCCTGTATGTCGGCGATGACCGGCGCGACGTCGAAGCAGGCATCGCCGCGGGCATGACGCCCGTGGTCGCGCTCTACGGCTACCTGCACGGCGCCGATCCGCATGACTGGGGCGCGGACTGGATGATCGAACAGCCGCTGCACCTGCTCGACGGCCTGCCGCCGGCGCGCTGATCTTCAACATTCCCCTTGAATACCGGGTTTGGGCTACCATGTACTCTTCATGGGGGCGTCCCGGTTTCGACGCGGGTTACAAAGCAGATCAGTGCATGCCGAGGGCCAGAATACCTCGTAAATCCAGTCTGGAAACGCTACAAACGCCAACGACGAGCGTTACGCTCTAGCCGCTTAATCCGGCTGGACTTCGCACCGGTCAGGTCCCGGGCCGGGAGGGGCAACTCTCAGCGAAGCCATTCAGGGACCTCGTGTCGAGTGGGGCTACGACTCCCGGCATTAAAGTCGCAGTAGATCGCCCGAGATGAGCCCGTCGGCCGGCGCATCAACGGTTAAAACCAAATGGTCAGACTAAGCATGTAGACCTGGCTGTAGAGGGCTTGCGGACGCGGGTTCAATTCCCGCCGCCTCCACCACCAACACATCCCGCACCTTCCAACGCCGTCCAAGTGACGGCGTTTTCTTTTGTGGGCGCCTGACACCGCAACTGGAAGAACTTGTCCGCTCGAAGGTGGCCTCCGGCCTTTACACATCGGCCAGCGAAGTCGTGCGGGAGGCGTTGCCCCTGATGGACGAGCAGGACCGTCTCAGGGTGGCGAAGCTGGAGCAGTTACGCCGCGATTGTCCGCGGGGGCTTGAACAGCGGGCCGAGCGAAACGTGGGAAGCCGAAACGGTCAAGAGTAAAGCACGCGCCCGACGACCAGCCCAACAGCTGCTTGAATGCCGCAGGTAAAGCGGCGGCCTTTTGCAGAGACCGACATCTTCGATATCTGGGATTACATCTCCGACGACAGCCTTGCCTCCTTGACTGCATCTCAAATGAGATACACAATTGGCGAAATGGAGGATTCGAATATGGCCCATTCCACGATGCTTCACGTCCGGGTGGACGACGAAATCAAGACGCAAGCCAGCGAGGCATTGGCAGCCATGGGTTTGTCCGTGTCGGATGCTGTGCGCATCCTGCTCAAGCGCGTGGTCACCGACCAGGCATTCCCTCTGGAACTGAAGGTGCCCAACGCCCAGACCCGTGCGGCGATGGAAGAGGCACGCGAAATGACGAAGGCCCACGCCCTCCGTTTTGAGTCTGCGGACGCGCTGATCAATGACCTCGAAAAAGCCCGCCAGCAGTAAGCGGGCAACCCCGCCCAGGGCGTGCGACTATACAAATACCTTCTTCAAAGACTGGGAGCGCCTCTCCCGCTCGGGCCGCTACGATCTGCAGCGGCTGAAGGAGGCGATGCTGCTACTCATTGCCAACGATGAGCCACTGGGCCCCGAATGGCTTGACCACCCGCTCAAAGGGGCCTGGGCAGACCACCGCGAGTGCCACATCGGCGGCGACTTCCTGTTGATCTATCGGCTGGATGGCAGCGCCATCATCTTTGTGCGCGCGGGTACACACTCAGAGTTGTTCGAGGAGTGAGCCATGGGCGTTGAATTGCTTCCAGCCTTCATCCCACCGGCTCGCCAGCGCTGGGAATCCATCCCCGCCCACATCCGCAAGCAACTCCTGTCCAACGTCTGGTGCGGGCATTGCCGTCACGAAACAACGATCACCAATTTCAGCGGCACCATCGAGCGCGGCGACTTGCTGCTGGTGGGCAAGTGCGCAGAATGCCACGGTGACGTGGCACGGGTGATCGAGGGGTCGTAGGCCGTTCGCAATAGGCCTTGCTCGCGCTGGATCTGCGCCGACAGCCTGTAGAGGCGCTGGGGGCTGCCATCGGCACGGGGCAGGAACAGATCGCCGACAGCACAGCGTGATGGGCATGATCCGACTACGCTGGGGGTATTTTCGGGGGTATTTCTTCGAATCGAACCACCCTGTTTTCCTTATATGTATAGCTAAATCAGATATTTGTGGGTTTAAAGTTCAATTCCCGCCGCCCCACCAATCCTGAAGCCCCGACTGTCATCAGTCGGGGCTTTTTTTCGCCTGCCTTCGCGCAGCAAGCCAACCACATTTCACTTCATTCAGACTCCCCGATCGGGAAATTTCCGGCTGATTCATGACCTGATCACCCGGAACATTCCCGATCGGGCAATATCTCTTGAACATAGCCTGCTTGCAGCGGATACTTTCCCGAACGGGAAACCAAGCGGGCCATGACATCCATTCGATCACCTCGACAGCTCGGCAATGCACTGCGTGCCGCTCGCAAGCAGCTCGGGCTGACACAGCCCCAGTTGGCGCTGGCGGCCGGGGTGGGTGTGCGCTTCATTGTCGACCTTGAAGCAGGCAAGCCCACCTTGCGACTGGAAAACGTGTTGCGGGTCATTGACGCCCTGGGTGGTGAGGTCCACCTGAGCGGATTGCCATCTGTCGCTGCCAACGATCAACGAGCGGGTGACGACCATGGCGCATGAGCTGGAAGTCTGGCTGTTCACCGATCGTGTCGGCACGCTGGCCCTGGTCGATGGACGACTGAACTTCTGCTACGCACCCGATTGGCTGTCACGCAAGGACGCCGTTGCCTTGTCCGCTTCGCTGCCCCTGAAGGCGGAGACGTTCGATGATCGCAAGACACGTCCGTTCTTTGCTGGACTCCTGCCAGAAGGGCAGATGCGCCGCCTGATTGCGCAGCAGTTCCAGGTTTCTGGCCAGAACGACTTTGCGCTGCTGCTTCACATCGGCGGCGAATGCGCGGGGGCCGTCACGTTCCTCGAGCCGGGGCAGGCTTTGCCAGTGCCGACCCGCAACGATGACGCTCAATGGCTGAGCGACGACGAAGTCGTCGCCGTCCTGGATGAATTGCCGCGTCGACCCATGCTGGCTGGCGAAGACGGCTTGCGGCTTTCCCTGGCTGGAGCCCAGGACAAGCTGCCGGTGGTATTCGATGGTGTGCGCATCGGGCTGCCCCGCAATGGCATGCCGAGCTCCCACATCCTGAAACCGGCCATTCATTCTGTTGAAGACAGTGTGATGAACGAGGGATTCTGCCTGGCACTGGCCGAGGCCATGCAGCTCGAACCGGCAAGGTCGAAAGTTCACATTGTCGAGGATCGCTCGTTCCTGCTCGTTGAACGCTATGACCGGACGATCGATGCGCTGGGGCACCGACGACGCCTTCATCAAGAGGATTTCTGCCAGGCGCTGGGCGTAGTGCCAGAAATGAAATACCAGAATGAAGGGGGGCCGGATCTGGCCCAGTGCTTCGACCTCGTGCGCAGGGCGACACGCCCCAGTGCACCGCATGTCCTGCGACTGCTCGACTACGTGGTCTTCAATGCGCTGATTGGCAATCATGATGCGCACGCCAAGAATTTCTCGCTGCTGCAGTCGAGCAAGGCCCCCGTTCTGGCACCGCTCTACGACACGCTCTCGACAGCGGTGTATCCATCACTGACACCGAAGATGGCGATGAAGATCGGCGGCAAATACAAGTTCAGCGAAGTCCAGGCCGCTCACTGGGCGCAGTTCGCCGAAGGCGCAGGCTTTACCAGGGCTCAGGCCAGACGGCGAATCCTGGAATTGGCCAGGTTGCTGCCAGCCACGGCGTGCAGGCTCCAATCTGCTCCCGAACGAGGCTTTGCGGGCAATGCCGTGGTCGAGCAGATAAAGGCACTGATTGAACAACGCTGCGCTCTGACGATCCGGAGGCTCGACAACCCTGCCGCGGAAAATGACGCAGCTGCCGAACCCTCTGTCTGAGCCGCCCTGCGGGCGCGGGTTGGATTCCCGAATCCGGAATTGAACTGACATCAGATGGCAGAGGATGCCCGGTCCGGTGACCCGCATGGCTGGATAACCTGCTTGCAGGAATACAATCCGGCAGGCGCATCGGGCTGTTTCAACGCGGTGCCAGGGACGACACGATCGAGAAGGATTCCATCGGATGAACCAGCGACTGCCGCACGAACTCACACGGGTCGAAGACCTGGCGCCGCAGCAGGACGAACTGGCCGGCTGGCGCCAGCACATACACAGCCATCCCGAACTGGCCTTCGCGGAACACAAGACATCGGATCTGGTGGCCGCAAGGCTCGAGCAGTGGGGCTACTCGGTCAAGCGCGGCATCGGCGGCACGGGCCTGGTGGCGCAGTTGCGCGTAGGCCAGGGCAGCAAGCGACTGGGCCTTCGCGCGGACATGGATGCGTTGCCCATCCAGGAGGAGACAGGCCTGCCCTATGCCAGCACCGTGCCGGGCTGCATGCACGCGTGCGGGCACGATGGCCACACCACCATGCTGCTGGGTGCAGCCCGCCACCTGGCGTCCACGCGCAGGTTCAGCGGTACGCTGAACCTGATCTTCCAGCCAGCGGAAGAGCGCGGCTTCGACAGTGGCGCGAAGGCCATGGTTGCCGATGGCCTGTTCGAGCAGTTTCCCTGCGACATGGTGTTCGCCATGCACAACCACCCGGGTGCGCCGCAGGGCAACCTGCTGATGCGCACCGGCCCCTTCCTCGCGGCAGGGGACCGGGTCTTCATCACCATCACCGGCGCGGGCGGCCATGCGGGACGGCCGCACCTGGCGGTCGATCCGCTGGTGGCAGCCGCCGCCACCGTGATGGCATTGCAGACCGTGGTGTCGCGCAACGTGGACCCGGCCGAATCGGCCGTGGTCACCGTGGGGCGCCTGCGCTCGGGGGACGCGCTCAACGTTATACCCGGCGCGGCCGAGATCGGCATCAGCGTGCGCTCGTACAGCGCTGCGGTGCGCGCGCTGCTGCGCGAGCGCATCACCGCCCTCGTGAACGCGACGGCCGAGGGCTATGGCTGCAAGGCTTCGATACGCTACGTGGAAGGCTATCCGATGCTGGAGAACGATCCTGATGCCACTGCCCTGGCGGGCGCGGTGGCCAGCGAGCTCGTGGGCAGCGATCGGGTGGAGCTCGCGTTTCCGCCCTCGATGGGCAGCGAGGACTTCGCCTACATGCTCCAGGTCTGCCCGGGCGCACTGGTTCGCATCGGAAACGGTCCGGCGGACGGCGGGCGCGGCCTGCACAACCCTCGCTACGACTTCCACGACGGCAACCTCCCGGTGGGTGCGGCCTTCTGGAGCCGGCTGGCAGAGCAGTTCCTGGCCTGACGCGCCCGCGATCCGGCATGCCATGCCCTGTGAAGAGTCGATCGACTACAATGGCACTGGTCGATCAGCCGGCGACGGGGTCACGTACGATGAATGCCCAGCAGTTTCACAGCGCCGATCGAAGGTCGGCTGCGTTGATCCGCTCGTGGATGCTGCTCCTGCTGATGCTGGCGCTGCTCGCAGCCGGCGCGCCATCCCCTGCCGCGCACGCGGCCGAGCGCGTGCTCTACAAGGGCCCTTCGCCCTTCAGCGACGTACTGGTAGTGAGCGAGACGCCGGATGGCCTGCGCGTGCTGCGTTTCGAGATGCACGGCGCGCGGCAGAGCGTGGTCAAGCCGGGCGATCCGGACCACCTTGAACTCGCCTACGTGCGGGCGATACCCGCAGCCCTCACCTGGCTGCCTGAGCCGCGCCGCGTGCTGGTGGTCGGACTGGGCGGGGGCACGATCCCGATGTTCCTGCGCAAGAACCTCCCGGACGTGGACATCGACGCAGTCGAGATCGATCCCGCCGTGGTGGATGTCGCGCGCTCGCATTTCGGCTTCCGGGACGACCAGCGACTCAAGGCACATGTAGCTGATGGCCGACGCTGGATCGAGTCCTCGGGCGCACGCTATGACCTGATCGTGCTCGATGCGTTCGGCACCCATTCCGCCCCGTACGCGTTGACCACCCGCGAGTTCCTGGGCAGCGTCGTCCAGGCGCTGGCACCCGATGGCGTGGTGGTGTCCAACATGTGGGGCCGCCTCGCCAATCCGATGTACGACGACATGGTGGCCACCTACCTGTCGGTGTTCCCCGTCGTATCGGTGATGGACATCATGGGCTCGGGCAACAAGCTGGTATTCGCCAGCCGCGCTGCCAGCGTCCCGGATCGCGAGGAAGTGGCCGTCCGTGCGGGGAAGCTGAACACCCGCCTCGGGCTGCGCCACGACCTGGTCCCGATCATCGCGCAGGGCCTGCGCGCACCCGACGGCCTCGAGCGCGCCGGGAAGGTACTGACCGACGCCGCCCGGCCGACGGTGCCGACGGTGCCGACAGTGCCCTGACCCGGCAGTACGTTGCCGGGCCGGGCGTCGATCGCAGCGCCTTCGATCAGTGGCCGGTCTTGTCGTTGTTGTTCTCGCTCCAGCCGGTGGTCTTCGCACCTTCGGTCGCGATCAGCACGAACGCCATCACGCAGTCGACGGTGCCCGGGTTGCGCCAGTTGTGGTTGGTGGCGAGCTGGATCACAACGTCGCCTGCCTTCAGGTGCACCGAGCCTTCGTCCATCTCCATGATCATCTCGCCGGCCATGCAGATCGCGAAGTCGACGGAGTCGGTCACATGCCAGCGCGGCACGTTGCCCGGCTTGTATACGCCGTAGCGGAACACGGAGCCGCCAGCCAGGCTGGTGCCGAGTTCCCAGTTGTTCGGATCGTCATGCGCGGTGGCTTTCTCTGCCGGCAGCTTCTTCGTCGCCCACAGCGGCACGTTGTCGAACCCGGGACGCACGTTCTTCGGCTCGATCAGCGTGTCCCATTTGATGCAGCTCTTGCCTTCCTCGTTGAAGCCGGTGACGACGCGACGGAATGTCTTCATGGTGCTCTCCTCTCCTGGGTTCCGATGGAACGGGCGAGTATATTCCGGTCGAACGAATGAGGAGGCGCACGATGGCACGCGACCCGATGGTCGACCTGATCTTTTCCCATTTCACCCCGCGCTACGTCGCCACCGGCGTCGACCCGAACGACCTGCAGCGCCTGGTGTCGCGCATCGAGCGATGGGACGACTGGTGCAGCATCTGGTCGGACGAGGCGCGCCGGCACGAGCAACATGCAGCCGAATCGGCCGCGCTCGGACGGCGGCTGACCGCGGCCGAGAGCCACCTGCGGGCAGCGATCTATTTTCACTATGCCAAGCACCTGTTCGCCGCGTCGCCGGGCGAATACCGCATTGCGCATGACAACATGCTGCGCTGCTACAGCGCCGCCGCGCCGGACCTCGATCCGCCGATGGAGCGGCTCGAGTTTCCGTTCGAAGACACCTGCCTGGTCGGCTGGCTGCGCAGGCCACGAGGACGCACAGGGGCGCCGGTGGCGGTCATCCTGCCGGGCCTGGATGCCTGCAAGGAAGAGCTGCATGCCTGGAGCGACGCGTTCCTCGATCGCGGCATGGCGACGATCACGCTGGACGGACCGGGCCAGGGTGAGACCGCATACCGGCTGCCGATCCGCACCGACTGGGGGCGCGTGCTCGGCGCGGTGATCGACGTGCTCGAGCGCCGCACCGATGTCGACGGCCAGCGCGTCGGCGTGGTCGGCCAGAGCCTCGGGGCGTTCTATGCGCCGCTCGCTGCATCCGGAGAACCGAGGCTCAAGGCCTGCGTCGCCAACTGCGGTCCGTTCGATTTCGCGCCGGTGCTCCCGCAGATGCCGCGGGTGTCGCAGGAGGTGTTCAAGGCCCGCGCCCATGCACGCACGCAGGCCGAAGCCGATGCCGTCGCCGCCCGCCTCACGCTGGAGGGCAAGGCGCAGGACATCCGCTGTCCGCTGCTGATCGTGTTCGGCGGCGGCGACCGCATCATCCCGCCCGCCGAAGGCGAACGCCTGGCGAAGGCCGCCTCCGGTCCGACCGAACTGATCGTCTTCGAGGACGGCAACCATGTCTGCTTCAACATCAGCTACCGCTTCCGGCCGCTGACCGCCGACTGGATGGCCGAGCACCTCTGACCCCGCAATTCGTCTCTGACCCGGATTGTTCGAAATCCGGGTCAGAGACGAATTGCTGGCCGCGGGTCTGGCTGGCTGCGGGTCAGTCGGCCTTGATGCCGGCGCTGCGGATGACGCCGGCCCAGCGCGCCATGTCGTCGCGGATGTAGGCGGCCGCCTGCGCTGCGGTGGTGGACATCGGCTCGCCGCCGATGCCAGCCAGGCGCTCGCGCGTCTCGGGGCTGGCCATCGACTTCACTGCGGCCGCGTTCAGCCGCTCGACGATGGCCGTCGGCGTGTCGCGCGGCGCAAGCAGCGCGTACCACCCCTCGGCCATCAGCTGGGGATAGCCCACCTCCGCGGCGGTGGGTACGTCGGGCATGTAGGCGAGCCGGTTGCGGTCGAGCACCGCGAGCGCGCGCAGCCGGCCATCCTTCACGTAGGCGGCGGCACTGGCTGAAGACACGACGATCACGTCGACCTCCCCTGCCATCGCGCCGCCGAGCGCGACCGTCGCGCTCTTGTACGGCACATGCAGCATCTTCATCCCCGACAGCGACTGCAGCAGCTCGGTCGCCAGGTGCGGGGTCGAGCCGACGCCACCGGAGCCGTAGTTCAGCTTGCCGGGATGCCTGCGCGCGAGCGCGACGAGGTCCTTGATCGACTTCGCCGGCACCGAGGGATGGACCACCAGCACGCGCGGGATCGACGCGACCATCGCGACCGGCGCGAAGTCCTTGATCGCGTCGTAGCGCACGCGCGGGTTCAGCAGCGGGTTGAGCACCAGCGGCGAGCCGGACATCAGCAGCGTGTAGCCGTCGGGGGCCGCGCGTGCCACCGCCTCGTGCGCGATGTTGCCACCGGCGCCCAGCCGCTGGTCGATGACCACCGGCTGGCTCAGCGGGCCGGACAGCCCCTGCGCGAGCAGCCGCGCGACCACGTCGGTGCCACCGGCAAAGGAGATGATCAGCCGGATCGGACGCGACGGAAACTCCTGCGCCTGCACCGGGGAATGCATGCTGGCGCCGAGCAGCGCCACGGCAGCCAGGGACAGCTTCGCCATGGCGCCTACTCGGCCTTGATGCCGGCGTCGCGGATCACCTTGCCCCAGCGTGCCATCTCGTCGCGGATGAACGCGGTGGCCTGGGCGACGGTGGTCGACAGCGCTTCGCCACCAATGCCGGCGAGGCGCTCCCGCGTCTCGGGGGCGTTCATCGCCTTCACCGACTCGACGTTCAGTCGTTCGACGATCGCCGCTGGCGTGTCGCGCGGTGCGAGCACGGCATACCAGTTGACCGCCATCAGCTGCGGGTAGCCGACCTCGGCGGCGGTGGGCACCTCGGGCATGCTGCCGATCCGCTTGCCGTCGAGAACGGCCAGTGCGCGCAGGCGACCGTTCTTCACATGGGGTGCAGCGCTGGACGAAGCCACCACCACCACGTCGACCTCGCCGCTCATCGCGCCGGTCAGGGCGATGGTCGCGCTCTTGTACGGCACATGCAGCATCTTCACGCCGGCAAGGGAACGCAGCAGTTCGGAGGCGAGATGCGGCGTCGATCCGACGCCGCCCGACCCGTAGCTCAGCTTGTCCGGGCTTCGCCGCGCCAGGGCGACCAGCTCCTTCAGCGACTTCGCCGGCACCAGCGGATGGACGACCAGCACGCTCGGGATCGCCGCCACCACCGCCACCGGCGCGAAGTCGCGCACCGGATCGAAGCCGACCTTCGGATTGAGCAGCGGATTGAGCACCACAGGCGGCGCCGCCATCAGCAGCGTGTAGCCATCGGGGGCCGCCTTGGCGACCGTCTCGTGCGCGATGTTGCCACCCGCCCCGAGCCGCTGGTCGGGCAGCACCTGCTGGCCGAGCGTGACCGACAGCCGCTGCGCAAGCAGGCGGGCGACGACGTCGGTGCCGCCGGCGAACGGAAGCACCAGCCGGATCGGCCGGTTCGGATAGTCCTGCGGCTGTGCGAATGCAGGCGGCGCCGCAACGACGGCGAGCAGGACAGCGCCCGCAACCCGGGCGGCTCGATGGCGCGCCTCGCGGTCGTCCGACATCCGTTGCTGCATCGATCGGGTTTGCTTCATGTCATCCTCGCTTCGTCGGTCCATGGCGCGGCTCATTTGCGGGCAGCTTCGGCTGCCTCGTCCGCCTCGAGCAACGCCCATACGCGGCGGAAGGGTCCGCGCGAACGCACCAGCTCCTCGCCGGCATCCTTCGCCAGCTCGTCCTCGATCCAGACCGGATCCCCGATCTGGGCGCTGATCACCGCCCGATGCGCATTCTCCTCGAACAGGAACGCGCCGGCGACCATCTCCTCGATCGTGCCACCGGTGATCGCCGCGCCATGGGCACGCATCAGCACCGCGCGGTGCGGGCCCAGCGCCTTCACCAGCGCCTGGCCGCGCTCGGTGCTGCTGACCAGCCGCGGATCATGGTAGGTCGGTACGCCATCATGGAACAGCGTGCCCATCAGGTGCACGGCCTTCAGCGTCGGGCGCGAACTGGTGGTGAACGCAGTCGAGTACATGCCGTGGTAATGCACCAGGCTGCCGACGTCCGGACGCGCCTTCAGGATCTCGAGATGGATCGGGTACTCGCCGGGCATGTCACCCTTGCCGGAGACGCGCCTGCCATCGAGGTCGTAGACGAGGAAATCTTCCGGGTGCGCATCCGGCCCGAGCGAGTGGCGCGTGATCATCCACTGGTCGCTGTCCGGGATGCGGGCACTGATATGCCCGAAGCCTTCGATGAAGCCGCGGCGGTAAAGGAAGCGCCAGGCCTTCATCATCGTCGTGATCATCGCATCGCTGCTCATGCCGTCATTCTCCTTCGTTGCAGGACACCGCTCGGTCGATCAGCGTCCCGGATCTATCGCCGCGAGCAGCGCGCGGTAGCCATCGGTGGCTGCGTTCGCCCGCTGGTCGGACTCGAGGTAGACGCAGTAACCGCTGCCGCCCAGCGGGCCGGACAGGGTCCAGCCCTCGCCGACCGATGCACCGGACAGTTCGACGAACACGTCGAGCGGCGAGTTCTCCCAATGGCTGTACGCCACCAGCGCATCGGGCAGCACCAGCGACTCGGCAAGCCCGAGCGCATTATCCGCGAACTCGGCGACGTCTTCCGCGCTGGACGCAAGCTCGGAGAAGTCCGACCAGGCGGCGGCGAACTCGTCGTAGACCGGGCTGCCTTCGACCACGTCGTCCCACACCCAGGCGCGCAGGTGGTTGCAGGTGTCGCCATCGGCCGGACTGTTGAAGTAGCCGCACAGCGGGCAGCTCTCGCCGTCATCCTCGTCCGGCCGGCTGGTGCCCGCCACGTCTTCCTGGTCATCGTCTTCGTCTTCGTCACCCGCCTCGGGCCCGTTGCGCGCAGTCATGCCATTCCCGCCTTCATCCGAAAAGGTTGTCGATGCCGAGCAGCGTCAACACGCCCATCAGCGCGAAGATGCCGGCCGCGATCGAGTGTACGAGCTTCATCGGGATCTTCGCAGCGAACCGGTTGCCCACGAACACCGCAGGCACGTCGGCCACCAGCATGCCGAGGGTGGTGCCGATCACCACCATCAACGGTGCGGCATAGTGCGCTGCCAGCGCCACGGTGGCGATCTGCGTCTTGTCGCCCATCTCGGCGAGGAAGAACGTGACCAGGGTCGCGCCGAACACGCCCAGGTGCTTCGCCACCTGCGTCTCCTCTTCCTCGATGCGATCGGGTATCAGCGTCCAGATCGCCATGCCGATGAAGGACAGCCCGAGGATCCAGCGCATCGCCTCGGGACTGACCACGGAGGTGATCCACGCGCCCAGCGCACCCGCCAGCCCATGGTTCACCAGGGTGGCGCAGAGGATGCCGGCGATGATCGGCAGCGGCTTCTTGAAGCGTGCGGCGAGGATGAACGCGAGCAGTTGTGTCTTGTCGCCGATCTCGGCGAGTGCGACCACGCCGGTCGAGATGAGCAGGGCTTCCATCAGGCATTACCTTCAGGTGGTGCTACGGTCGAAGGTACTGCCCTCCAGCCGCGGCGGCCGAGGATAGCGCGTTACAGGACAGGGGTCGACCGGCCTGCGCACGGATCCGCGCACCCGGCGGATGCCTTGCACCTGTGTTCGCCATGGGACTGCCGGCGCATGAACGCGGGCTCGATCGATGCGCACACTCTGGACTTCTGAACCGCGACACGGCCATCGGCAAGCGGCGCCCTCCCCCTCCGGGCCAACCGGGCGCATCCGCCATGCCTGCAACCTTGCCGCAACCGCCGCGCAGCGTCTCTTCTGCAAGGCGATGTCCTGACGGCCCGATCCTGGCGATCGAGGGGCCGGGACGTTCGGCTCCCGCGTCGCCCGCCGAGATCACACCACCGACAGGACACACATGATGCACGCCCCCCGCACGACCCCTCGCAACACGAGCATCCACCGCCCGGGACTGGCCCGGCGCCTGGCCGCCCCGGCCCTCCTCGCCGCAACGCTCTTCGTCGGTGCCTGCGCCGGCATGCCGCCCCCCGTCGCGCAGATGGCGCTGTCGGAGTCGGCAATCGACCGCGCGGCGGCCGCTGGTGCCGGCGAGCTGGCTCCGGTCGAACTGGCCTCTGCCCGGGACCACATGCAGCGCGCCCGTTCCGCCCTCGCGGACAAGGACCACGCGCGCGCGCTCTCCCTGGCACAGGCAGCCGAAGTCGACGCACGGCTCGCGGAAGCGTCCGCCGAAGCCAGTCGCGCCAGCCGTGCTGCCGGCGAAGTCACCGAAGGCACCCGGGTGCTTCGCGAAGAACTGAAACGCAACAACCGCCCGCAACCATGAAGGACATCCAGATGATCCGCCCTCGCGCCACGCTCGACCTCCCCAGCGGCACCGGCCGCTTCCGAATGACCGTCATTGCGCTGGCGCTGCTCGCCGGTTGTGCGACGGTACCTGCCAACAACGCAACGCTGGAGGGCGCGCGCAGCAGCTACCGCGCCGTCCAGGACGACCCGGACGCCCGCCAGTTCGCGGCGATCGAACTCGAGCAGGCCTCCCTCGCATTGAAGGAAGCAGATGCGGCCTGGGCCCGCGAAGACGACGTGGCCCGCATCGAGCACCTGGCTTACCTCGCCCGGCAACGGGTGGCCATCGTGCAGGAGACCACCCGCCGCAAGACGGCCGAACGTACGGCCGCGAACGCCGGCGCCGCACGCAGCGACCTGAGACTGGAAGCACGGACGAACGAGGCCGATCGCGCCCAGCTCAGCGCGGCCTCCGCGACGCGTGATGCAGATACGGCACGGCGCGAGTCGGAAGCAGCAGCCCAGCGTGCGGCCAAGGCGGCCGCAGAAGCCGATACCGCCCGGAAGGCGACCGAAGCAGCGCGTGCAGGGACTGCGGCGGCGCAACTGGAAGCCAGCACCGCATCCGCGCGCAGCGAGGCACTGGCAGCGAAGCTGGCCGCGCTGAATGCGAAGCAGACACCGCGCGGCATGGTGGTGACCATCGGCGACGTGCTGTTCGACACCAATCGTTCCGAACTGCGCGATGCGGGCCTGCGCAGCCTGGACAAGCTGGTCGACTTCATGAAGCAGTATCCGCAACGCACGCTGCTGATCGAGGGCTACACGGACAGCACGGGCAGCAACGCCATCAACGGGCCGCTGTCGGCCCGGCGAGCGGAAGCGGTGCGCGCAGCAATGGTCGCCAGTGGCATTGCGTCATCCCGGCTGCAGGCACAGGGGCTGGGCGAAACCAGCCCCGTCGGCAGCAACGAGACGGTCGCCGGCCGTCAGTCCAACCGCAGGGTCGAGGTGATCATCTCGGACGACAACGGGAAGATCCCGCCGCGCTGAGGTCCATGCACCGCACGACTGACGGGGCACTGCGGTGCCCCGTCAGTCGTGCGGTGGCGACCGCTCCTGCTGCACCGGCTGCACCGGCTGCACCAGCGGAACGATGAAACGCGACCCCGAAGCCAGCGCGGGCCACTGAAGGCGTTCTCCCGGGAAGAGCACCCGTGCACCCTCGTGCTGCGCAGAGGTCGACGCACCCGGCGTATCCATGCGCAGCAGCGTGAAGTGAAGCGTCTTGCCACCCCTGCGCAGAGTGACGCCCGCGCGAGGCCAGTGCGAAGGCAGGCAGGGCTTGAAGGACAATGCGTCCGCGTCGATGCGCAGGCCGAGGATCGACTCGAGTACGGCACGATGCATCCAGGCCGCCGCGCCGGTATACCAGCTCCATCCACCACGGCCGACATAGGGCGCAGCGCTGTAGGTATCGCCCGCCATCACGTACGGCTCGATGCGGTACACCGTACCCTGCACGGGATGCTCGGCGCGATGCGCCGGGCTGAGCCAGGTGAAGTACTGCCATGGCAGATCGGATCCGGGATCACCCGCACCGCAGTGCCGCTCGGCCTGCGCCATCAGTGCCCATACCCCGGCATGGGAGTACTGCCCCCCGTTCTCGCGCACGCCGGGCGGATAGGCCTGGATGTACCCCGCCACCGGCTGCGCGTGCTGCAGCGGAGGTGCGAGCAACCGCAGCAGCCCTGCCTGGTGGTCGACCAGGTGCGCCTCCACTGCCTCCATCGACTGGCGCTGCTTCTGCGCGGAAGCAGCCCTGGACAGCACGGCCCAGGACTGTGCGATCAGGTCGATGCGCGCCTCCGGGTTGGTCGCAGCGCCCAGCGGGCTGCCATCGTCGAAGAACGCGCGGCGGAACCAGTGGCCGTCCCAGGCAGCGCCATCGAGCGCCTGCCGCCAGCCTTCGGCGGCACGGGTCCAGCGCGCGGCGCGCTCGGACTCGCCACGCAGGACGGCGAGCGGTGCGAAGTCCGCCACCACCCGGCAGAGGAACCAGCCGAGCCAGACCGACTCGCCCCTGCCTTCATGGCCGACACGGTTCATGCCGTCGTTCCAGTCCCCGGTACCCATCAGCGGCAGGCCATGGATGCCGGTACGAAGGCTGCGATCGAGGGTGCGCGCCGCATGCTCGTAGACGCTGGCCACCTGCTCGGAGACCAGCGGCGTGTAGTACGCGTCCTCTGCGCCTTCCGGGATCGCTGCCCCCTCGATGAACGCCACCGGCTGGTCGAGCAGCGACAGGTCGCCGGTGGCCTGCAGGTAGTGCGCACAGGCCAGCGGCAGCCATAGCAGGTCGTCCGAGAAATGGGTGCGTACGCCGGCCCCGCCCGGCGCATGCCACCAGTGCTGTACATCGCCTTCAGGGAACTGCCGGCCCGCGCAGGTCACGATCTGCGCACGCAGCAGTCCCGGTGCCGCCCAGGCGAGCGCCATCGCGTCCTGCAACTGGTCACGGAAGCCGGTGGCCCCGCCGGCCTGGTAGAAGCCCGACTTGGCCCAGAGCCGGCAGCTGACCGTCTGGTAAAGGAGCCATCGATTGACCATCACGTCGAACAGCGGATCGGGCGTCTCGACCACGGTCGCATCGAGCAGCCCGTCCCAGTGCTCGCGCACCGCTTCGATGCGCACGGCCGGTGCGACCAGTGCGGCCGTGCGGGCCAGCGCGAGCGCTGCATCAGCGCCGTCGGCATGGCCGATCAGGAACACCCTTTCGCAGGGCTCGCCCGGCTGCATCACCACGTCGGTCGACAGCGCCGCGCAGGGGTCCAGGCCAGCGCCGCTGCGACGGCCGAAACGGGTCGGCAATGCAAGGCGGCCGCGCTCATCGAAACACTCGCGGCGATCGCAGGTCCAGTCGATCCGTGCCGGCCGGTACTCCCGCGCACCGACCAGCGCCAGAAAGGCCGTGCCGTTGCCGAAGCCTGCGCCATGTTCGGCCTGCGTGGCGAGCAGCGTGTGCAGGCTGTCGTGCACGACACCCGCGCGGCCGGTCCCGGTGGCAGCGGCGTCCGGAACGTCGCCGGGCTGCGGCAGGTCGAGCACATGGTGGGCGGTGAACACCGTCGATCGGTCGCTGCGGTTCGCACCCATCATCCATTCCGCGATCCCGACCACGCGCACCTGCAACGGCACGCTGCCGTGGTTCACCAGGCGGATGCTCACCTGCTTCACTGCCAGCGTGGCGTCCACGCACCAGCTGGCCATCACCTCGAGATCACCGCGACGGTGGCGGATCACCGTGTATCCCTGCCCGTGCGTGATGCGATAGGTTACGCCGGGGTCGCCGCGGGCCGACGGCGCGACCGTCCATGCGCGGCCGGTGCGCGGGTCCTGCAGCAGGAACCACTCCGACGGCGGATCGCCGACCGCGTCGTTCGACCATGCGGTGAGCTGGTTGAGGCGGCTGTTCACCGCCCAGGTATAGCCGCCGCCGGCTTCGGATATCTGTGCGCCGAAGCCCGGATTCGACAGCACGTTTATCCAGGGCCGCTCCGGCCGCAGCGCGGCCCCGACGTCGAACTCGAACGCGCCCGTTCCCTCGATGAAACGACCCCGCGACGGATGGGGCGCGCCCACCGACGTGCCTGCAGCACCGGCCGACAAGGGCACCACCACCGGTCTTGCGGCTGCGCGCGCGGCCGCTGCCGCGTCGTGCAGGTCCAGCCACTCGCGCAACCGGTGCACCAGCGGGCGGCCGTCGGCCACCAGGTGGCAGCGGGCGATCGCATTCAGCGAGGCGAGCGCCTCGCTCGAAAGCTCGTCGGCGCGCAGCACGTGGAACGCCGTGCTCGCGACCGCCCCCTGCAGTCCGCCCTCGGCCATGTGGCGGTCGCGCAGCGCGGCGATCGCCTGCTGCAACGGCATCTGGTAGGACATCGGTTCCGTACTCAGCACGACCAGGTCACAGGCAACGCCCCCCCATGACCACAGACGAAGGGCTTCGGCCAGCGCCCGCACCAGGCCCAGTCCCTGCATCGAACCGGCGGAGACCAGCATCACCGGCAGGTCGCCGGAAATGCCGAAGCGCCACAGCAGTCGCCGGTCGCAGCCGGCGATGCGACCGGTTGCAGCGGGATCGTCCGGCAGGAACGGCCGGGTGACGGTGGCCACCAGCGCGGTGGTCAGTGTCTGGATCGCCGCCAGGTTGGCCGGACTCAGCCGGACCACGTGCAGCCGTATGCCGCCGAGCGTGGCCGACATCAGCGACGCACGTGCCACATGCGTCGGCTGCCGGTACTTGTCGATGATCGCGCGCAGCGTGCCGCCATCGTCGGAGGCGGCGGTGGCGAAGGTGAGCCGCGCGCGCGACCCCGCGGCGATGCGCAGGCGCACGCCGAGGGCTGCCACCGGGTCGAGACCGGTGTCGAGCGGCTGCAGGGAGTCCGCTTCCATGCCCGCTTCGGTGCGCACTTCCGTGCCCGTTTCGCCGCCGCCCTCGGGCAGGCGGTCGAACGAAGCCAGGGGCCTGCCGGCATCGTGGTTGCGACCAAGCCAGCGCTGGCGGTCGGTCTGCAGCCGCACCCCGACCACCTGCGGATCGGTGTCGGCCAGGAAATGGGCGGCCTTGAGCGCGACTTCGGACGGCAGGCGTGGCGTGCGTTCGAACATCAGAGCCTGGTCGGCGGCATTCCAGGCGGCGCGCACGAACAGGTTGGTGAACGCCGGGTGCGCCTCGTCTGCTGCCGGTTCGCTCAACGTCACCTCGAACGAGGACATCAGCTCGATGTCCAGTACCTCGTCGCCCAGGTTGTAGAGCTCGACCTGCCGGAACTCGATATCGTCCTCGGGGCTGACCCATACGGTGACATGGGCGCGCAAGGTCTTCCAGCGCGCGTCGAAGCACACCCGGTCGGCGTGGAACACGGCCTCGTAGGCCGCGTCGGCATCGGGTGCGGGATGGCTGGTGATCGACACCGGCCGCGGCTGCCCGGACCAGCGGACATGGAAGAAGCTGCCACAGGCATCACGCAACAGGTCGTCGCGCCAGCGCGTGATGCCGACCCGGCCGCGGCGGCTCCAGCCTGCGCCATTGGCGCGCAGCGACACATGGTAGCGGCCGTTGGACAGCAGGTGCGTCGGTTCGATCGCGGACTGGCCCGGCTTCAGTTCGCGCAGCACGCGCGGCACATGGCTGCGCAGCACGCGCTGCGCAGGGCCGGTCGGCGGCGCGTACAGCATCGACACTTCACGCGGCGCACGCTCGTGCAGCAGCGAGGACACCGCTTCCAGGTGAGGATCGGCCATGCCCCAGCGCTGCACGGGGTTGCCAAGCAGCAGGTTGGCGAGCGCAACCAGCGTCATCCCCTGGTGGTGCGCCATGAACGTCGCCACCGGCGTGAACACGTCGCCACTGGCCTGGCGCGCGGGCGTGAAGTCCAGTGCCTCGATGAATCCATAGCGGCCGCGTCCACCCAGTGCCTGCAACGTGTCGAAGTTCAGCCTCGACCGGCGCGGTGCGATCTGCGCGGCCAGGGCCGTTGCATAGGGTGCGACCACCAGCTCGTCGGGCGGCGTGCGGCGCAGGGCGAGCCGCGGCACACCCTGTGGCGCATACTGGTAGGCGAGCGTGTGGTCGCGCCCGGCATAAGCCGACTCGGAGATGCCCCACGGCACGCCCTGCCCGGCGGTGTAGGCGATCTGCTCGGACACTGCCACGCGCGCGGCCGCGTACAGCACGCTGCCTTCGGGCTCCTCCAGCATCAGTGCGGGCATCAGGTACTCGAACATGGAGCCCGACCACGAGCGCAGCCCGGCGCCCGCGCCCAGTGCGTAGAAGGGTCTTCCAAGCGAGGCCCAGTGCGCGACCGGCACGTCGCCCTTGGCGATGGCCAGCAGGCTGGTCAGCCGCGACTCGGAAGCCAGCAGGTCATAGAATCCCGCGTCCAGTTCCTGCTCGGCGACCCGATAGCCCAGATGGAACAGGTGGCGGCGGCCGTGGTAGAGGAAGCCGAACTGCGGTTCCCAGGCCAGCGCCTCGCAGCGTCGTGCAACGGCCTGCAGCCGCTGCAGGGTGGTCGCCGCCCTGCCCTCGCGCCCGGCACGCGCCTCCCGTGCGCAGGACTGCAGGAGTTCGAGGTGGTCCTCGAGCGCCCAGAGCAGTTCGCTGCAGCGCGCCGGCACCCCGGGCCCGGGCAGCGGGGCATTCGACTCGCCCAGCGCCGCGAGCTCGACCCTCGCCTCGGGCAGCAGCCGCTCGATCGCGATCCACCTGTCAGCGGGCTGGATTGCCGCGACATCCACGTCCAGCAGCTGCGGCAGGGCCGCGCCGGGTTCGACCCGCGCGAGCAGTTCGGGCCAGAGCGCGCGCAGCGGTGCCAGCCTGCGCACCGATGCCGACCACGCCTCCGACATGGATGGCGTACACCCGGGCGGCACGCCGCCGCGCGCGATCTCCTGGCAGGCCTGCGCCACCGCAAGCAGGTGACCGCTGAGGTTTCCGCTGTCCACGGTCGACACGTACATCGGCAGCAGGGGCTCGCACCGCTGCGTGTCGTACCAGTTCATGAAGTGCCCGCGATGGCGCTGCAGCCGACCCAGCGTCGCCAGGGTCGCTTCGCAGCGTGCCAGCAGGTCCTGGGTGCCGATCCAGCCGAAGCGGTGCGCACATGCCGCAGCAAGGAGGTACAGGCCGATGTTGGTGGGCGAAGTACGATGCGCGACCATGTCATGCGGCAGGACCTGCAGGTTGTCCGGCGGCAAGTGGTTGTCCTCGGCACCGACGCAGCGCTCGAACAGCCGCCACGTGTCGCGCGCGACGCCACGCAGGTAGGCTGCGTCCGTCCGCCCGAGGGTGCGTGCCGGTCCGGCTGCGAGGTGCCGGCTCGCCCACCAGGTCCAGGCGGGCGATGCGCCCCAGGCCGTGCAGACCAGCAACGAGAGCATCGGCCATGGCGTGCCTGCGGCGAGCAGGACCGACAGCAGCACGAACGCCAGCAGCGGCTCGGCTGCATGACGACGCAGGATCGACTTGAAGCCGCTGGCCGCAGCCGCCTGGGCATCGGCCGCCGTTGTCCACTGCAGCAGGTCGCGGCGACTGACCAGCATCCGATACAACGCGAGCAGGATTGCATCGAGCGAGAGCATCGACTGCTGCAACAGCTGCACGAGGTGCCAGACGCCGCCACCGGCCGCACGCCAGAGGTCGACCAGCCCATGGGTGTAGAAGTGCCGCAGCGCGAGGTCATCGCGTGAAGGCAGGTTGGCCGCCAGCGCACCCATCAACGGACCGGCGGTGAACGCCGCCAGCGCCAGCGCCAGCGCAGTCGACGGCGACACCGTCGACGCTGCCAGGGCGAGCAGCACGAGCAGCAACGACATCGGCGCCACCAGCGAGCGGCGCAGGTTGTCGAACATCTTCCAGCGGCTGACCGCACCGATCGGGAAGCGGCCCGGCCGCAGCAGGATCGGCAGCAGCTGCCAGTCGCCGCGGGTCCAGCGATGCACGCGCGATGCGGCGACATCGGCGTGGAACGGCGCATCCTCGATCACGGTGATGTCGGTCACCGTGGCGCAGCGCGCGATCGCTCCCTCGAGCAGGTCGTGGCTGAGGATCTGTCCCTCCGGCAGCCGGCCGACCAGCACTGCCGCGACGGCCTGCACGTCCATCAGGCCCTTGCCGGTGAAGGTGCCCTCGTCGAACAGGTCCTGGTACACCTCGGACGTCGCGGCGCTGTACGGATCGATGCCGTCCTGCCCGGCAAACAGCCAGTGGTACAGCGTGGCGTCGCGCGGTGAGGACAGCGGCGCCACCACGCGGGGCTGGAGGATCGCGTGTCCGGCTGCCACCCGACGCCCGTCGGCGGACAGCCTCGGCGTGTTGCCCGGGTGCGCAGCCACGCCGACCAGCTCGCGCAGCCGGCCTGGCGGAAGGCGGGTATCGCTGTCCAGCGTGAGCAGGTAGCGCGTCGCACCGGCGGTCCTCGACAGTTCATCGAGGTCGATGAATGGGTCGATGAACGGGTCGATGAACGGGTCGCCGAGGGTCTTGGCGCCGGACTGCGTCCCGCCCTGCGCAAGCCGCTGCAGCAGCGCTTCCAGCTTGCCGCGCTTGCGTTCCCAGCCGATCCATCGGCGCTCGCCCGGGCTGTAGCGCCGCGTCCGGTGCAGCAGCAGGAATCGTGCAGACCCGTCGGTCGCGGGATGCAGGCCGTTCAGCTCGCGGATGGCTGCGACCGCATGCGCCAGCAGCATTGCATCATCCGGCTTGACCGGGACGTCGGCATCGGTCCAGTCGGTGAGCAGTGCGAACTGCGCATGGCGCTCCGGGTTGGCCAGGTAATGCAGCCGCAGCCGGTGCGCGAGTTGCGCGGTCGAGGCCGGGTCCGACAGCATCGCCGGGATCACGACCAGCGTCTGCAACGTATCGGTCAGCCCTTCCGACAGCGCCAGGCGCGGCAACGGCACCGGCCGCGTGGACTCGCTGATCAAGCGGTTGACCACGGCCACCACCGCCTCCGACGCCGGGAACAGCATCAGCAGCAGCGCCGCCAGCGGGAGGCCGCCGGCTGCGATCGAGGTCCCCAGCGTGGCGCCCTCGCGCGCCAGCAACAGCGCGACGACCGCCAGCGTGCCGGCGCCGATCGTGCCGATGTAGAGCGGCAGCCGCAGGGCGAAGCGCCTCGCCGGGCGCCAGGGATACGCCCCGCCCCCGGTGCCCAGCGCGCGGGCGAGTTCGCCCCGGCCCGGCCCCTCCAGCCAGTATCCGGCGACCGCACGCACAGAACCGGGATCGGCGTCGACCTGCATGTGCTCGAGCAGGCAGCGCGCCACCGCCAGCTCGCTGCGCCGGATGCGACGCGCGATGCGTTCGATCGCATGCAGGGTGCGATCGCGCGTGACCGCATGTTCGGCCAGGAACACCGGCGAAGCCAGCATCAGCTGCATCAGCGGGCTCGAGCGGGCGATGATGCCCTGCCAGTCGGCGTCACCGATGGCGCGCAGCGAAGTGACCGCGTTGCTCACGCTGAGGTTGTCGGCCGTCTGGTCGGCGATCTGCTGCGCCTGCACCGCAACCGGGTCGGGCAGGCGTTCGGCCAGCCAGCCGGCGATCGCGTGCGGATGCCCGCCCGCGGCCGAAGCCCGGCGATCGGCCAGCCGCTGCGCGATCTGCGCCAGGAACACCTGGTCGAGCCGGCGCTCACGCAGGCGCAGCACCACCGCGTCGAAGGCCGCGACCTCGGTCTCGCGCAACCGGTCGCAGCAGACATTGGCCAGCTCGCGCGTGGCCTTGTGCGCGGCCAGCCGTTCGGCAAGCCGGCGCAGGTTCTCGATCAGCACCACGCGCAGCGTCGTCGGCAGCGCCCACATCTCGCTCAGGTCGAGCGACCGCGTCTCCTGGTAGGCGGCGAGGAAGCCGGCGAGCAGGTCTGCATCGAACGCCCCGTCGGTATGCGCGACATAGGCCCACGCGACGCCATAGACCCTGGGCAGTCCTGCAAGCGGCTCCTCGAGCAGCACCGGCAGCATGCGAAAGTAGCGGCGCGGCAATCCGTCATGGATCGCCTTGAGCTGCGACTCGATCAGGTGGAAGTTGTCGAGCAGCCATTCCGCAGCCGGACTGACGTCATAGCCCGCCTCGGCCTGCAGGCCGATGTAGCGGTGCGCCGCGCGCAGCGTGCGTATGTTGCTGCGCAGCCTCGGGAAGAAGGCCTTGGCCCCGGCACCCGCAGGCGCCGCGCGATGCGTTTCGCCAAGGCTTCGCCCATGCTGGGCGAAGCGTTGCTGGCCGAAGATCTCGGCGCGTATCGGCGGTTGCAGCGGCTCCTGTCCGGCTTCCAGGATGCCGTGGAGTTCGCCTGCCGCCTCAGGCAGGGGCCATGGCCATCCGGATTCCGACATCCACTACGACACGATGAAGGCGACAGCCGCCGTCAGCATCACCACGCACAGCGTGGTCACGACACGGCCGCACAGGAAGGCGTGCGTCGCCTCGACGCCGCACTGCAGCCCGAAAAGCCGCCCGTTGCTGGTCCGGCAGGCCGCCAGATGCTCACCGAGCGACACGTCGTCGCCCGGCCGCGCATCGGCCGCCCGGCCGAACGACGCAGTGATCCAGAGCGCGCAACCGGGACCCAGCCCGATCAGGGCGGGCGTATCGTGTGCGACGGGATCGACATTCATGGCAGCACTCCTTGCGGGACGATGTAGTTGCAGGACGGACAAAGGCTACGCACGAGCGATGCCCGCCCTCCAGGGGGCACCCTCGCCGCGCATGGCCATCCGGCGACCTTCGGGTCCACGGGACCCGCCGCGACCGGCCGGGCCGCACGCCGGCGCCGTTCCTTGTCGCAGCATCGCCGCCTGCGTGCCGCCGTATGTGGGCGGCACGCAGGCGATTCACTCAGGCTGGATACCCGCCGCCTTCACCACCTTCGCGATCCGCGCCACGTCTTCCTTGATCTGGGCGACGAAAGCCGGCTGGCTCACCGGGAACGCATCGGCACCCAGCTGCAGGAGGCGCTCCCTGAGGTCGGGTGAATTGAGCGCCTTGTTGAGCGTCTCGCTCAGCCGCGCCACCAGCGCCGGCGGCAGGTTGGCCGGCGCATGCAGCCCGGACCAGAAATTGAGCGTCGCTTCGGGCACACCGGCCTCGGCGAAGGTCGGCACCTCCGGCATCAGCGCGGCGCGGCGCGGCGACAGCACCGCGAGCGGACGCACCTTGCCGGCCTTGATGTGGTTGATCGCCGCCGGCAGCGTATCGAACACCATCGACACGTTGCCGCCGATCACGTCGGGGTAGGCCGCCGCCGATGTCTTGTATGGCACATGCACCATGTCGGAACCGGTGACCGAGCGCAGCAGTTCGCCCGACAGATGGCCGATGCTGCCGACGCCCGCTGAACCGTAGCTGAGCTTGCCCGGGTTCGCCTTGGCGAACGCCAGCAGTTCGCCAAGCGACTTGAACGGCAGGCCGCCATGGATCGCCAGCACGTTGGGTGCATAGGTGACGATGCCGATCGGGGTCAGGCCGTTGACCGGGTCGTAGCTGAGCTTCTTCACCAGGAACGGACCGATCGCGATCGTGGAGATGCTCGACAGCAGCAGCGTGTAGCCGTCCGGATTCGCATTGGCGACGAACTCGCTGCCGACCGCGCCGCCCGCCCCGGCCCGGTTCTCGATCACGATCGGCTGTCCGAACAGTTCGCCCATCTTCTGGCCCAGCGCGCGCCCGACGATGTCCGACACCCCACCGGCTGCGAACGGGATCACGAGGCGGATGGGCTTGACCGGGAACGCTGGCTGGGCGAGCGCATCGCCGGGCGCCAGCCCGGGCAGCAGCGCGCCACCGGCCGCACCCAGCCCGGCCTTCAGCACCCGCCGGCGACCGGGCGGCCCCTCCCCTGCCGGACTTTCATTCGCAACGACTGCGACGGGCGATTCGGCACGGCGAGCGTCTGGAGAACGAGCCATCGGGATTCCTTTTCGGCAGGGGAAGGACAATCGCCCTTCCAGCATGCACGAATCCTGCCAGCGGAAACAGCCCCGCCCCGGCCGGCGGGTCGCGGGTCGCTCCCCGCTCGCGCTCAGCCCAGGGGTGCCCTGACCTCCACCGTGGTGCCGGCCCCATCCGGCCCTGGACCGATCGAAATGGCCCCTCCGATCCGGTCGACCACTTCTCGCACGATCGAAAGCCCCAGCCCGCTGCCCGAGCCCGCGGCGCCCGGTATGCGGAAGTACGGCTCGAACACCCGCTCGCGCATCGCTTCCGGGATCCCTGCGCCCGAGTCCGATACCGTCAGTCGTGCGGCGTTTCCGCTGCGCTCGAGCACGATCGAGACCCGGCTGCCCGGCGGTGAATAGCGCATCGCGTTTTCGACCAGGTTGCCGACCATGCTCGAAAGCGCGGATGCATCGGCGCACAGCAGGCACGGATCGTCTCCGAGCACGGCCTCGAGGCGGTGCCCGGTGGCACGCGCAGCCGCCTCCCGCTGGCGCAGCGCATCGACCACCACTTCGCGCAGCGGCACCCGGGCCGGCTCTCCCGGCGGGCGTCCGGCCCGGCTGAACGCAAGCATCTGCTCGGTGAGATGCGCGCTGCGTTCGACGCCTTCCAGCAGGCGCGAGAGCGACGCGGCACGCTCCTGCTCGTCGCGTGCGCGCTCGAGGTTCTGCGCGTGCAGCCGCAGCGCAGCCAGCGGCGTGCGCAGTTCATGCGCTGCCGCATCGACGAACCGGCGCTCACGATCGAGCGTCTGCCGCACGCGCTCGAGCAGCCCGTTGAGTGCCGCGAGCACCGGCGAGATCTCGGCCGGGACTCGCGACAACACGATCGGCCCGAACGCCTGTGGCGCACGGGCACCGATGCGTCGGGCAAGCTCGGACAGCGGCGACAGACCGTATCGGATCAATGCGGCGCTGGCCGCCAGCACCAGCAGCAGCCCGGCCAGCATCGGCGCAGTCACCGCCCAGCCGAGTTCGGCGGTGAGCTCGGCACGCGCATCGTCGCGCTCCCCGGCAAGGATCCAGACGTCGCCGCTCGAAAGCGCGAACACGCGCCACAGACGGCCATCGATGATGCGGCCGGAGAAGCCGGCCTCGAGCGCAGAGATCGGTTCCTGCGGCGCGGAGCTGGAGCGCGCGAGCAGCCGGGGCGCGCCGCCCTCGCCTGCCCGCCAGACCTGGTAGGCGATATGGGTTTCGTAGTAGTGGCCGAGCGCCGTCGGACTGTCGCGATGCCCACCGTCGTCGGCCAGCGGCGCCGGCAATGCCATCACCAGTGGCGCCTCGATGGTGGCCGTTTCGACGGAGCGTGCAATCAGGCTTTCGATCACCCGCGCAGAAGTCGCCAGCCTCGCATCGAACAGTTCCTCGGCCTCCTTCTCGCCGGCCGCGAACGACAGGAAGGCGCTCACGCCCATCACCGCGAGCATGATCAGCGTGGTGCCGGCCAGCAGCAACGCCCGGATCGAACGACCGCCCCGTGCCGGTGCATCACTCACGGGGATTCACCCGCTGCCGGATCGATCACGTAGCCGACCCCGCGCACGGTGCGGATCAGCGACGGATAGAGCTTGCGCCGCAGGTTGTGCACATGCACCTCGAGCGCGTTGCTCTCGACATCGCCGTCCCAGCCGTAGATGGATTCCTCGAGCTGTCGCCGGGTCAGCACCTGCCCGGTGTGGTCGAGCAGCTTGCGCAAAAGCAGGAATTCGCGCCGCTGCAGCACCACCGGCTCGCCACGCAGTCGGACCGAAAGCCCCGCGGTATCGATCACCAGCTCGCCATGGCCGACGCGGTTCTCGACCGCCCCGCGGTGTCGGCGCTCGATCACGCGCAGTCGGGCGAGCAGCTCATCGACATCGAACGGCTTGACCATGTAGTCGTCGGCACCGGCATCGAGCCCCCCGATGCGCTGCAGCGTGGTGTCGCGCGCACTGAGCACCAGCACCGGCGTGTGCACGCCCGCCTCGCGCGCCTGGCGCAGCACCTCCATGCCGTCAAGGCGCGGAAGGCCGAGGTCGAGCACGGCGAGGTCGAAGCTGCCGGTGCGCAGGGCCTCAAGACCGAGCGCTCCGTCGCGCAGCCACTCGACGAGGTAGCGGTTGCGCACCAGTGCATCGCGGATGCCGGTGCCCAGCGATTCGTCGTCTTCAACCAGCAGCAGGCGCATCGGTCATCCGTACCTCAGTTCAGCTTCTGCCTGACCAGCGCGAGCAGCGATTCCACCTCGCGCCGGCGACCCTCGTCGGCCAGCGGGCGCGCCGGTCGCGCAGGTGCCTGCAGGGCGAGCTCCAGCGAACGCCTGGCGCCTTCAAGGTCGCCCGTTCGGTACAGGAAGTCGCCCATGAAGAAGTTCGGATCGATGCCCCGCGGGTTGATCGCCAGCGCCCGTGCGAGCAGTTCCCGCGCCTTGTCCTTGTCGCCGAAGCCGATCGGCCAACCCGGCACCTGATAGTACAGTGAGCCGAGGCTGGTGTAGGCCGAGCCCTCGAGCGCCTTCGGATCGCGCGCGATCGCCTGCTCCAGCGCTGCCTTCGCCTCCTTTGCGAGCGACAACGCACCCAGCCCGCCCCGGGCGCCGGCAAGGCTGGCCAGCACGATCGCATACCAGATGTCGACGTCGGCGCGGTCGCGGAACTCGCTGCGCACGACGGCTGCCTTCTTCGCCAGCGCATCGAAAGCGCGCTCGTGACGGTCCGCAGGCTGCCGGTACTTGATCTGCTCCCACTCCGCCTGCAGGGCGGCGACCGACTCTTCCGGGCCGGCTGCGGCTGGGCCGGCCATCACCGTCGAGGCCGCCGCCACGACCAGGCCGATCATCCGCTTGAGCATCCGACGCCGCGTGCAATTACTCATGATGTGCCTGCTCCCTGTGTTGAAAGATGCCGCCGGACCACGGCGGCGCGCCTGCCCAGCGCACGGTCGACGACCGATGGCAGCAGGCGGTTGAGGCGGACGAAGAATCGTTCCGGCCATCCGAGGTGCATTTCGGCCTGCCCGCCGTCGAGCAGCGCGAGCAGCGCGCGTGCCACGGTCTGCGGGGCATCGCTGCCAGCACCGAGTTCAGCGTTCAGCGCATCCTGCGCGGGACTGTTCAACGCGGTCCGTGTCGCGCGCGGCGCCAGGTACTGCACCCGTACGCCGCTGCCATGCAGTTCACGGCGCAAGGCCTCGCTGAAACCCCGCAGCGCATACTTCGATGTGCTGTAGGCCACGTTCCCCGGATTGCCGATGTCGCCGAGGATCGACCCGATGTTCACCACTGATGCCCCGGCGCCGCGCCGCATCAGCGGCAGCAGCCTGCGCGTGAGCAGCACCGGCGCCAGGACATTGACCAGCATCACCCGCTCGATATCGGCCTCGGCTTCGGATTCGAACCAGGAGAAATCGCCGACGCCTGCGTTGTTCACCAGCAGGTCCACGCCGCCCGGCAGCATGCGCGCCGCGTCGGCGACTGCCGTGCGTCCAGCGCTGGTCGAGAGGTCGGCGGATACCTGCAACACATGCAGCCCTGGATGACTCGCCTCGAGCGCGGTCCGAAGCACATCGAGCCGCCGCTCGTCGCGCGCGACCAGCACGATCGTCGCGCAGCGCCCTGCCAGGGCCGTGGCGAACGCGCGCCCGATGCCACCGGTGGCTCCGGTGAGCACGATGTTCATTCCGGCCATCATGCGCACAGCACCGCAGGCTCGGCAGTCAACGAGCGGAACAGGTTGCCGTACAGGCGGTACATCACGCGCGCCACGTGCACGATGGCCGCCTGGTCCTGTGCATCTTCGAGGCCGTCCATCAGCAAGCCGAACATGCGCACATGTTCCACGTCGAGGCTTCCATGGGATCCGAGATAGGTGAAGGCGGACGGCGACAGGCCGAGGCTGCGCGCAAGGCCTCCGGCGGCTGCGGTAGCGATGGTGACGCTCGTTCCTTCCAGCACATGCACCATTCCGAAGAAGCCGACCGGGTTGCTGCGCGCTATCCAGTCGTACGCATGTGCCACCATCAGCTCCGTCTCCAGTGAAGGTTCCGAATATCGTGCGAGGTCGCGGTCGCCGCCGCAGGCCACGATGTCGTCGAGGATCCACTCCTCGTGACCCGCCTCTTCCTCGATGTACTCGATGATCGCGCGGCGCAGCACATCGTGCCTGGCCGGCAACCGTGCACCGCAGGCCATCAGCAGCGGGACCGTATGGCGCACATGGTGGTAGGCCTGTTGCAGGAAGGCAGCGTACTGCGCGAGGCTCACCCGCCCGGCAAGCGCGTCGCCGATCACCGGCGCGGCGAGCAGCCATTCACGGTCGGCGGCAGTCTGCCGCTGGAGTGCTTCATGGAAGGCCATCGTGTATCTCCAGCTGTAGTCGTTGGTAGAGCGCATGCAGGCCCTGTTCATGGCGCATCAGGATCGCCTCGCGCCGGAGCCGGCCATTCGCCGTGAGCTGTCCGTCGCCCGCGGTGAACGGCGCAGCGGCGATCACCCAGCCTTCGATGCGCGCGTAATCCGGCAGCGTGGCGTTGGCCCTGCCCACCGCGGCTGCGATGGCGGCATGGTCGCCCGGGCCGACATCCGCGTCGGGCACCAGCACGGCACTCAGCCACGGACGTCCGTCACCGAACACCGCGGCCTGCCGGATCTCGGGCTGCGCGAGCAGCGCCGACTCGGGCCACTCCGGCGACACATTGCGGCCGAATCCGGTGATCAGCAGGTTCTTCAGGCGCCCGGTGATGCGCAGGCGTCCCGCGGCATCGATCGAACCGAGGTCGCCGGTATGGACTGCACGGGGGATGGTGGCCGTCTGCGCCGGCGCGTCGAGGTAGCCGAGGAACGACGGTCCGTCGACCACGATCTGCGCGGCCTGCCGGTCTTCATGCAGCGTTTCGACATGCACCCGCACATGAGACAGCGGGCGCATGCCCGCGCCGGGTGGATCCGACGGCAGTGCCAGCGCGACCACCGATCCGCACTCGCTCAACCCATACCCCTCGCAGGCCGGGATGCCGAGCGTGCGGGCGCGCGCCACCAGCGCGACCGGCACATGTCCGCCGCCGACCGCCACCAGCCGCAGCGACCGCGGCACCGGCGCGCCCGCCGAAACAGCATCGACCAGCGCCTGCAGCATCTGCGGCAGCAGGATGACGCTGTTCACCGAGTGATGGTTCATCGCGGCGAGCGCGCGCGCCGGATCGAACCGGCTCGATCCGGACAGGCCGGCCGAAACCAGAGGCAGTGCAAGGATCGTTGCACCGACGCGTTCGGCGGCACCGACGCCAGCGACCTGTTCCAGCAGCACGGCGAGCGGCAGCAGGCACAGATGGCGTTCGATGCCCAGGGCTTCCGCAACCTCGGCGACGCCGGTTGCGACCGCATCCAGCGCATCATGGCCCAGGCATACGCCACGCGGAACACCGGTGCTGCCCGAGGTGAACGTGATCAGCCCGGTGCCGGCAGGGACGACCGGGAGCTGCGGGTCGCCCGCTGCCACCGCCCGAAAACCGGTCCGGGCACCGCCACCGCCCTGGCGATGGAAAACCCGCAGCCCGGTCCCGGGCAACCCGTCCTGCACGTCCTCACGGAACGACCCGCCGCGGGCGGCGCCATCGGACAACAACAGCGTTGCGCCCGTGGCATCGAGTGCATGGCGACATTGCGCCTCGGTGAAGAAACCGGGCAACGGCAGCAACACCGCGCGCGCGCGCTTGACGGCAGCGGCAGCCACCAGCCAGTCGATGCCGTTGTCCGCCTGCAGCGCGACCACGTCGCCTTCGCGCAGCGCGGCGTGGCAAGCCGCCGCAGCCACGCGCGCCTCGAACAGTCCGCGGTCGATGCGGATGCTGCCGTCATCGATCATGGCCGGCACGTCAATCCGGCACCCGGCCCGCGACCGGCAGGCCGCTGGCGACACGACCGGCGAGGATGCGTGGATCATGCCGGTAGTAGTCACCCCAGTTCGCCTCGCCGCCGGGCACCCGCGCGGGGTCGGCCGGCCCCAGGTCCACGAGCGGCACGCCGAGCCTGGCGAAGGCATTGGACAGCGCCCGGGTCGCGGTGAACACCACGTGCTGCACCCCCTGCTCGAACAGGTGCACGGTGGTGAGCGCGATCAGCAGGCGGCCCAGGCCGTCGGCCGAAGCCGCGAGATTTCCTACTTCGGCGAACGCGCCGCGCTCGACCCGCTCACCGAGCGCGGCAGCGACCACCTGCTCCACCGGCCGCTCGAGGTAGTGTTCGACGAACATCGCGCCGGCGGTCGCGCGGGTGTAGCCAAGACCGGCGCACCAGCGGCCGTCCTGACCTCGCAGCCCGAGCAGGCTGCCGGCGTAGTGCGACACCTGTGCGCCGTGGCGCTGCATGAACACGCCGGCGATGAACGCCTCGAGCGATGCGCGCCCGTCGTCTCCGGGGCACAACGGCTCGAGCCTCGGCATCATGCGCGCCAGCCGCCACGCAGTGGCGACGCGACGGGCGGACGGGGCTTCGTCCACCGCCGGCTTCGCCGGACCCAGGCCGGCAGCCACGCGGCCGACGACAGGACCGACGACACGACCGGCACCATGGCCGGCAACAAGGCCCGCAGACGGCACCGCGGGCAGGAGGTTCGAATCTTCGAAGGAAAACATTGCAGGCTCCGGGTTTCAGAGCCTGCACGATGAGCGCCGAAGCTTAACGCCGACTTAACCGCTCC